>NZ_JALOCP010000003.1:0-403960 GCF_030511745.1 Paraburkholderia sp. SECH4 | reverse complement strand
CCCGGCACCGCTTCGTTCTGCGTCGCTGCATCAGCAGCAGAGAAACGAGATTATGGAGAACGACCGGCAGGTCGTCAACCCCCTTTTGTGAATTTTCTTTTGACCAAGTGCGATTTGACGCCGAAACATGCGCCCCACTATATGTAGCAAGATCGACGGAAAGTCATCCGGTCGTGCGGGAGTGGCCGACATAGCCTATAGTGAAGAGCCTGCATACGCGCACGACGAGCAGTTGAAGTGCTGCCTTCTGCCCCCACCTGAACTTACGGATGACAGGCGATGAAGGGACCCTGCGACAAGAGCGCATGACAAATTGGTGTGCTCATAATGCGCGCGAAGGCGCAAGCTCGTATATAATGCGAGCCGCGCGAATTTCGCACATTTCTATCGGCCCGCTTCGCGTGGGCTCATCTTTTTTGCTCCCCAGAGCACAGCCAAACAACCGCGTTGAGTCACTCAGGTGATGTTGAGCCATGCTCGAAACGCCTGACGGTAGCGTCTTGCGTCTCATAGCGAAGCCTCTAGAGGAGAATACGTGAACCCTTTTGATCGCGAAGATTCGCAACACGAAACTGCCGGATACACCGCCAAGGCGCCCGCTGGCCGTACGGCCAAGGGCAAAGGCGCAGGCAAAGCGATCCCCGTAGCGGCTGAACTGCCGCCGCAACAAGCTGAAGAACGCCAGCGCCAGATGCGTGCGCTGATCCAGCTGGGTAAGGAGCAAGGCTACCTGACCCACGCGCAGATCAACGACCACCTGCCCGACAACTTCGCGCAGACGGCGGCGATCGACAGCATCGTCAGCGCCTTCAACGACATGGGCGTGCAGGTCTACGAGCAGGCTCCGGATGCGGAAACCCTGCTGCTCAACTCGAACGCCCCCGCCGTAGTGTCGGACGATCAGGCAGACGAGGAAACCGAAGTCGCGTTGTCGACCGTCGATTCCGAGTTCGGCCGCACGACCGATCCCGTGCGCATGTACATGCGCGAAATGGGCGCAACTGAGCTGCTGACCCGCGCCGGCGAAATCGCGATTGCGAAGCGCATTGAAGACGGTCTTCACGAAATGGTGCAGGCGATTGCCGCTTGCCCGCTCGCGATCTCCGCCATTCTGGCCAGCGCCCAACAGGTCGCGGACGGCGAACTGCGTATCGACGAACTGGTCGACGGTCTGAATGAAGATACGGTTGCGGCGGAAGACGCCAGCGCGAGCGCGGACGCCGCAGCAGACGTTGACGCCGACGCGACCGACGATGACGACAGCGATAGCGAAGACGACGACGATGCCGGTCCGGCCGACTCCTCGGCAGCGGACGAAGCACGCCTGAAGCAACTCACCAGCGATTGCCTGGAAATCTTCGCGCAAGTCGGCATTCTGTCCGACCAGCAGAACGCCTCGCACACGCGCGGCGACGTCAGCTCGAAGGCTTACCTGCGCGCCCGCGAAGAGATTCAGCAGCACCTCGCCAAGATCCGCTTCACGGCACGCACCATCGACCGCCTGTGCGGCGACGTGCAGCACCAAGTCGCGCAAGTTCGTGCGATCGAACGCCGCATTCTGCAAATCGTCGTGACGAAGAGCGGCATGCCGCGCGAGCAGTTCATCGAATCGTTTTCGGGTCATGAAGCCGATCTGGGCTGGACCGAGCGTGCCGCGCGCGGCGCGTCGACGTTCGGCGCGGCGCTCGAGCGCCATCTGCCGGCAATCCAGTCGGAACAGCAGAAGCTGATCGACATCGAAGCAACCGTTTCGCTGCCGCTCAAGCATCTGAAAGAGATCAATCGTCAGATGGTCGCGGCCGAGTCGAAGATGCGCAAGGCCAAGAGCGAGATGATCGAGGCGAATCTGCGTCTCGTGATCTCGATCGCGAAGAAGTACGTCAACCGCGGCATGCTGTTCCTCGACCTGATCCAGGAAGGCAACATTGGTCTGATGAAGGCGGTGGACAAGTTCGAATACCGCCGCGGCTGGAAGTTTTCGACGTATGCAACGTGGTGGGTTCGTCAGGCCGTGACGCGCTCGCTCGCCGACCAGGCGCGCACGATTCGCGTGCCGGTGCACATGATCGAAACGATCAACAAACTCAACCGCATTTCGCGCGAGATCCTGCAGCAGACCGGTCAGGAAGCCCATCCGTCGGTGCTGGCAGAACGCATGGAACTGTCGGAAGAGAAGGTGCGCGGCATTCTGAAGATCGCCAAGCAGCCGGTGTCGATGGAAACGCCGGTCGGTGACGACGGCGACGCCACGCTCGGCGACATGATCGAAGATTCGGCAGCTTCCTCGCCGGCCGACGCAGCAATGCAGGCCGACTTGCGCGCCGCCATCGACGACGCGCTCGACTCACTGTCGCCGCGCGAAGCGAAGGTGCTGCGTATGCGTTACGGCATCAACACGAAGTCGGACCACACGCTCGAAGAAGTCGGCAAGCAGTTCGACGTCACGCGTGAGCGGATCCGTCAAATCGAAAGCAAGGCCATGCGTAAGCTGATGCATCCGAGCCGTGCAGATCGCCTGAAGTCGTTCCTCGACCGCTAAGCCAAGCCGGTCGTTGCGCTTGTCGTGCGTCATGCACGACAAGCGCATCTCCCTCTCCCCATTTCAAGCAAGCAACGAGATGATCCCGCCAATGGTGATTCCCGCGGCCAGCCAACGCCCAGCCGTGTAGAACGCATTACGCTCTTCATGAGGCTGATCCGGGCGTTCGAGACCCAGCGTACCGTACGCGAACAACTTGACCGCCGAGACGTCGGTTGTCGATGCGCCCTCTCCCGCTGAATCGCTTACCGCACCGTCCTGAACCGTATTGCCCTCTTGCGCCGCCGTCGCTGCGCCTTCGGCGGAGATATGGACGGCGTCGTCCTGCCCGGATGTATTTGACGCAACCGTCTGCGTGGCCGTGTCGTCCGTTGCGGACCGGCTCTTCGTCATCGCGCGATCCGATTCCGGCAGTGTCGACGACAGCGCACTGTCGATTTGCATGGCAACCTCCGTTTATTTCGCCCAACGCATGCGCCGCCTCCGGTTCGCTGTGGCAATGCAAACAGACCCATTACGCTCGCACACGGCGGTTCGACGCACGACCGCTTACAGGACCTATCGACGGCAGCAAGCCAATACTTGAGCGCCGGAAAGAAGCGGTAAGCTCCATCGGATGGCATTGCGCCATCACACGCCGATCACTCGAAGAGCCTGCCAGAAACGCATACGACGACTGCGCAACACGCGGTTCTACAGAACGGATTCCATAGTTCGATTTGTCCACAGAAACTGTTCAGAAGCCTGTGGATATCCTGAGCAAGAGTCACCCAACTCGTTGAGTACATTGGTTTTCACATCTACGCTTCCGACAGGTCGAACGGCTCACGGCTTCCCGCACATTGCGCGAACCGCTGCCCATTGCTGCGCCGTCAACGCACTTTCGCCGACTGGCGATCCCTGACTCCGCTTTTCCCGGTCGAGCGTACGCGGATGATCTGACAGAAATTCAATCGCACCGCTGGCACTGCCGCTACGCTTCTCGGTCAACGCAAAAAATGCTGCGAGCCCATCGCTGCGCAATCCACTCGCTTGCAGATAGGCAACGCCGTTCGCATCGGCGAGACGTTCCATGTCACGGCTATACGACAAACCCACTAATCGCCCCGCCAGCGAAGAAACGTCTGCGAAACCCAGATGGATACCCAAGGTTGTGCTGATCAGAGTGATACCGGCGCTGCGAAACAAAGCGGTCAACGGATCGCGCCGCGCGATATGTCCCGTCTCGTGCGCCATCACGCCGGCCAGTTGATCGGGATTGTCGACATGCTGGAACAGGCCGCGCATGACGATCATGCGTGCTCCAGGTAGCGTAAGTGCATTGACCGTCTTGCTGTCGATGACCACCACGCGTACCGGCTGCGTTATCCCCGCCGCATGGGCGAGGCGCGCTTCGAGTTGTTCGAGCGCGCGTTGTCCGTCGTCGTCGCGGCACACCCGATGCTTGCCGACCACGACCGTCTCCACCATCTCGCCAAGCCGGTTTTCCGCGCTGCGCGGCACAAGCGCCGCGCCAGCCGCAGGGAGTCGCACGACGAGTACGAATGCAAGCGCCAGCGCCGCCACGCCGATCGTGATCCAGCCCAGATAGTGCCAACGCTGCCTGCGTGGCGCCGTCATCTGCACAGGTAGTGCAAAGGCATCGGTCAACACGCGGCCCGGTTCGCCCTTGCACGCCAACGCGACCCTGCCTTCCGGGTCGGGCTCGCTGACGATCAGCCGCGCACGCGGCCAAGCCGCCAGCTCGCCCTCAACACCGTCAATCGACAGAAACGCCTCGCTCCAGCGCAGCGTTGCCACGTGAGGCGCGGCGGTATTGCCGTCGTAATAGCGTGTGCCGGTCGGCACTGAAGGTTCCACAACGGCGTCAGAACGCGCCGCCATGATCGAGCAGGTTCAGCATGCCTTCGCCCGTGCGCGGCGGTTGCTGATCGCTTTGACCGAGCGTCTGCGGGTCGAGTTGACCGGACACCTGCAGCGTATCGGCTGCGAAGCGCATCACGCGATGCAACACGATCGGAAAACCCAGACCCAGCGTAAAGACGATGATCGCCAGATTGCCCAGCATCATTCCGAGCAGACGCCCGGCGGTAATGCTGCTGCCGAAGCGCAGTTGCGTGCCAAGCGTCGTATTACCCATGACATGGCGCGTCACCAGCGCCAGATAGAAGCACTGGATCAGCAACGCACCGACGATGAACAGCACGTAGAACAGAAATATCGAGCCGAATGCTGCGAACGCGGCGGGATCATGAGCCTTCAGCGGCGCATGCCCGATGGGCAGGAACGCCATGATGCTCTTGAGGAAAACTGCCCCGAGCACGACGAACAGCGCGACGACGCCCAAAAACGTGCCGACGAACGCGCCATACAGCGCACGCGCGCGGCCTTCAAAATGAAACGGCAGGCTGCCGAAACTGCTCGCGTTGATGCGTCGCTCCGCAAGGCGCATGGACACCCACGGCACCATCTGTCCCAGAGTGACGATGCACAGCAGGCCATACAGCAATGCATACGCGCCGTAGACCCACGACGAGCCGGTCATGCCTCCGCGAATCCCACACCATTGGGTGCGGCTCAAGCGGTAACGCTGCGCGCTGAAATACGCCCCTGCTGCGATCACCGCGATCACGATGTAGAGCACAATGATCGGCACGAGAGCCAGTGCAGCGCTCCCTGTGATGGCGCGCAGAATCGCGCTAAGAATGCCAGCACCGACAATCGCGCCAAAGATAATCGCAATCGCCAGTAGAAAACCTTTGAACAGTTCGCCGCCCGTTCCGGTGTACTCAAATCGCTCACCTTGAAAACGCATGCGCGACCAGATATATCGGCGGGTATTCGTGGTGGCCCAAAAACGATAAATGCCAAGCGTGATGATCTGCAGCAACAGATTCTTGATGAATATCCCGTACAGCTCTCCAACCTTGCCGTCGTAGCTCAACAGCGGCTGCTTCTGGTCGAGTGCGTTCATTTTTTCTTCCCCCGGCTGGCAAATATACGTTTTTGAGGCCCGCATGCGCATAAGCGCATATGCACGGCGGGCGGGTGGTCTTTCCTTCGCAAAACTGACTACGACAGCGTGAAAATTTGAAATCTGGCCCGCAAGAGAGCAACTGTTTTACGGCATCACGAATGTTTTCACGAGCGTCAGCTCGCCCGGCTTACGCATCGGCACCCGAATGGTTTCGCTCTTCTCGTTCGGCGTGTTCTCGTTCGTGATGATCGTCACCTGCGCGACGGTCATATCGCTGCCGCTGCTCCCGTTACCGTAGTAATTCACATAGACCAGATACGTGCCCTTCAAGGGCGCCGCCGACGAGTAAATCTCCGGCCCGTAGCCGGTAGTCACATCCACGTCGAGTGCGCCGCCGTTCGGCGCAACCCGGTCGCCATACCAGGTGTGCACGCCGTCCGGCGACACCACGTGCAAGTCCAGATCGGTGCCGTCGGTGTCCCATGCGAGCACCACGCGCAACTTGGGTTGCGTCTTGCCGCTGTAGGCGTCGTAAAACTGCACGCGCTTGCGCGAGCCATCCGGCGCCCGCAGTTCCACGCTGTTGCTGCCGGACGGAAACGCGTAAGGCCGCGAAAACTTGCCGTCTTCCTCCACCCGCTGCGGCAACGGCGTGCCGTCGACCACCAGCGTGCCCACCGTGGTGCTTTTCTTCTTCGGCGTGTTGCGGATCTGCCCTTCGATCAACGCGAACTTCGACTGCCCTTCCGGTGTCGATACCGACACCGCCGGATAGTGCACGTCCTGCGTATAGCGCTCGCTGTCACCGCTGGTGTTGCGCCAGCCGTTCAACGGCGCGCCGAAGTCGATATCGCTCGCGTGCGCCACCGTCGCGGCCTGCAAACAGGCGACGACGAGCATCATCCAGCCAGCCTTCACCCACCCCGTCGTCTTGACCTTCATTGTCACTGCTCCCATCCCGCTGTCAGAGTCGCTCGCTTTTCACGAGCTGCAGGTCGCCGATCTTACGCAGCGGCACGACCATCGTTTCACGCCGCTCGTTCGGCGTGTTTTCATTGAACACCAGCGTCAACGTCGCGGTAATCACGTCGCGCTCGTGCGCAGCGGCGTCGAAGTTGTAGCCGGTCGAATCGAAGTTGCCCCAGTAGTTCAGAAAGAACAGCCACGTACCGTGCTCGGGCGCCGCCGACGAAAATATCCCCGGACCCGCGCCGTCCACCGAATCGACATCGAAGCCGCTGCCGTCTTCGAGAGTCGGATTGGCGAAGAACGCGTGCAGACCGTCCGGCGTGATCACGTGCAGATCCACCTGCGCTTTCGGATCATCCCACGTGACGATCGCGCGCAGCTTCGCCTGCGGCTTGCTGCGGTCGGCTTCGTAGAACTGCATGCGCTGGCGCTGCTTGCCGTCGGCGGAAATCAACTCGATGCTGTTCGAGCCTGCGCCGAATGCCCACGGGCGTGCGAATGCGCCTTCGTCGTCGGTATAGAGCGGCGTTGGATTGCCGTTGACGACCAGCGTGGGCGGCTTGCGCGCGTGTTTGTCGATGTGCTTCAGGCGCCCTTCGATCAGCGTGCGATAGCGTTGCGCGCCACGGTCGACCGGCGGCCGGGGATACGCCGCGACGAAGTGCTCGCCTTCGTTCGTCAGCCCACTGTGACGCCAGCCGCCGAACGCGCCGGTGAGGTCGGCGAGCGCCCCGCCATTACCGTCCGCGCCGGCGGCTTGCACGTTCGTCGTCATACTCGCCGCCAGCACAGCCGAGGCCACAGCAATTGCCATGTGAACTCGAACACGGCGCATAAGAGGTGGCAAGGTAACTGCCACGCGAACGCAAACTCGAACGCCCTGCCTAAGAGGCGCCAAGGCAATGGCCGCAGGAATTCGAACGTGGCGCATCACAGGAAGCGCGCGGAACACGGCGGAAAGCGAGCGCGAGACGGTGTTCATTGGATCGGATTGTCGGTACGGATCAGCGTGCGCGCGGTACGTTCGACGAATTCTTCATCGAGGCCACGCGGATGATGCTGGAACGCGAGGTGAATATATTCATGCGCCAGCGCGATACGGTCTTCTTCGGTCTGCAGGCGATACACGTACACGCGATTGCGCTGCGCATCGGCATACGGCCGACCTTCGCGCACCGCGCACACGGCAGGCAGATCGGGCGTCTCGTAGCCCGCCGCGCCGTCCATGCGCCGCGCCCACAACGGCGCGTTACGCTGCAGCCATTGCTGGGCGCCGGCCACCTGGATGCAATCGCCGGACAACGGGCTTTCGAACGACGTCAAGGTCGCTTGCGGCCAGGTGCGCGAGAGAATGGTGTCGAACGTGAGGCCGGTTTGCGCGGACGCCTTCGCGGCGAGCCAGCTCATCTGAGCGGGCGCGGCCTTGTCGTGGTGATACTGGACCGGCACGCCGGTGAGCACCAGCGCGTCGGTCAGATCCGCGGCACGACGCGCGGCGGCGGTCGGCACGCGCGGCAGGACGCGCTGCGTGCTGCTGCTGTCATCGATACGGAAGCAGCCATGATCGTGATTGCCGTGCTGCACGACGTAGGAGCGCGCCGCCACCGCCAACGCCTTGGCCGCTTCCGGTTGGCTCGTGTCGCCCTCCCGCTCGACCACTCGCGCGACGTAGTCGTTCATACCGAAGCGGCCGACCACTTGCGGTGCGCCTGAAGCGTCGCGATCGAGGCGCAGTTCGCCTCGACTTTCCACACGTGCCCAGTTGCCGTTGACGAAGCCGATCCGGAACTCGCCACGCAATGGGCCGTCCGGTACCGCAGCCGGACCTTTGTCGCCGAGCACCTGGCGAATCGGATAGCGGCTGAAGAAGTCGACCAGCACGCACGCGTTGTCGTCCGGTACGGTGACTTGTGTGAGCAACGGCGCGATGCGCGGCGCGGCGGCCGCCAGCACGCGCGCGCTGCCGCCGGCGCCGCCGAGCCACACCGGCGTGCCGTCAGCAAGCCAGCCTGCCGCACCGCCGATCGAGGCGCCAGGCCGCGCCGGATCCGGCATCGTCCAGGTTTTGGCGCGCAGCAGGCTGCCGTATAGCGACACGGTGCCTTCGCCGCGGCCGCTGGTCAGCACCGACACCAGCGTGCTCGCCGCCGCTTCGCGCGGCTTGGCCGGCATCGCCTGCAAGGCCGCGAGCAAGTCGGGCACGGGCACGCGGTGCGTCGGCGTCATCGCGTGGAGGTCGCGCAGCCAGACGGGTGCATGCGCGGCAGTCCAATACTTGCGCCAATCGGCGGGATCGAGTTGCAGGCGTGCGGGCTCGAAAAAGCGTCCGCACGATTGCACCAGCGCATGTTCGCGGTCGATGTGACCGCTCGTCATGCAGCAATACACTTCTTCAGGATCGCCGCCGCTGCAGGTGTAATCCGGCGTGGCGATATTGCGATCGACCAGATAACCGTAGACGAACAGCTTCCACACGCTGCCGAGCGGCGTCTCCAGCGTCGCGGGCAAGGGACTCGCCGACTGCGGCGCGAGGCCGTCCGCGCCGCCGCCGGCGTTGAATTGCCAAAGCTGCGATTGACCGTGGCGCAACCAGGCGAAGCGCAGCATGTTTACCGACGGTGCGGCTGACGGCGAGGTTGGCGATATGGTTGACGCCGATCCTGGCAATGAGCTTGGCGACGACGTTGACGGCACATTTAGCGATGAGCTCGTCGCCGACCTTGACGACGCGTTCGGCGCCGAGCTTGCCACCGCAGCTAGTGACGCAGTCGACAATGCCATCGCCGCAGTCGCTGCCACACCCGCGCCACTCAAAACACACCCCACTCCCACGGCGAGCGCAATCCGCAGCGTAGCTGCCAGACGATCGCGCGAGTGCCGAAGAGCGGAGAACATAGCGGTCTCGCTTACTGAATACGCAGTGTCGTCATACGATCGCTCTTGCCGCCTTCGAACGCCTTGGCGTCCGGCTGATACATGCGGAAGTAGCGCGCAGGCGGCAACGCGAACGCGCCCGGCAATGCAAAGCGCACCAGTTGCCGCAGCCTCACTGGACGATCGAGCAAAGGCACCGGCTGGTGATAGGCCAGCTCGCCCATCTCATACGAAGCGGCACGCGCAAACGGCTGCGGACCGCTTACCCCTTCCTTCTCGCCCGGCAACCCGTCAATCGACACGCCCCAGCTTGTCGCCTCCACATCGCCGCCCGGCGGCAGCGGCACGTCGAGCAGACCGTAGTGGTACGCATTGCCGGAGCGCGGTGTGAGCGTGACTTCGTCGACGTACAGCGCATTGCTGTCGATCGCATCGCCCTGCTTAACCAGGCGCGCAGTAAATGCCGAGCGACCCAGTTGGCTCTCGGCGCCACCCGCCTTCTTCGGATCGACCTTCACTTCGAGCGGCTCCAGCTTGTAGAAACGACGTTCGACGGTGATGTTCAGTCGGCTGTCCTCGCTCGTATGACTGCGGAACGAAACCAGCGCGTTCACGTCGGTGCGCGCGCCGCCTGCATCGAGCGTGGCCGGCAATGCAGCGCCGGTCCACTTCCACAGCGGCGTGCCAGTCGGGGTCGCAGCGCGCGTCCAACCCGCGCCTTGTAACGACGGCAGCGAAGCCGGCGCCGCGTCGCCACCGAGCGCTTTACGCACCCACAGCAACGTCAACGCACGATCGAGCGTCGGGTAGTCGGCGCTGCTCTTCGCGAGCAAGGCCGATGCATCGATCGCCGCGCCGCCGCCGCCACCTGTCATGTAAAGCAGGCTTTGCACGAGCGGTGCGGGATCGTTGGCCAATGCCGTGCGCGCAGCACTCGCCGCCGCATCGAAGCCGTCCGGCAGTTGAGCACTCGTGCTACGCGCCATGTTGGTGACCAGCAGCGTCGCCATCTGCTTGCCACGCGGCGAATCGGCTTGCGCGAACACGATGCTGTCCGACGCGCCATACGTGCCGTTGCGCGCCGGGGTCGAAGCATTGGCCGCGGCCGTTGCATCGCTTTGCAAGTCCGCCGCAACACCCGACACCGGCGTTGCGACCGGCAGGCCCATTTGTTGCATGAACCACAGCGCCAACGCGCGATGCAGCAGCGGCTCTTTCGCACCGGCATCGCGATAGACGTCCATCGCATGCTGCCAGTTGTCGGTGGGCAGCGTAATGCCGAGGCTGCGGCTCGCGAGCCAGTCCGCGTAATACGCGTAGGCGGTGATCAGCGAACTGCCACCGGTCGTATCGCCCCACCAGCCGAACGTGCCACCGACACCGGCCAGCATCGCCAGACGTTGGCGCTGATTACGCAGCAACGCTTCGAGTCCCTGCGTCGAACTGGCGTTATCGCCATGACCGATGGCGTCGTGCGCAAGCGCCAAAGGAATCAGGCGGCTCGACGTTTGTTCGGCGCATCCGTATGGATAATTGATCAGATCGTCGGCAACGCGCGCGAATTGGCTCGCGGCACTGCCGATGAAACGCACGCTGACGTCCTGCGCATCTTGCGGCAGATTGAGCGGCTTGTTCGAGCCGTCGAGCGCCACTGTGTTCTGATGCAGATCGAGCCAGCCGCTCGCATCGAGCCGGATGGTGGTCTGCAAGCGATCCACATCCTTACCCGCCCGACGCAAGCTCGCGTTGATCACACCCGCCTTCAACGCACCGGTCGGCAAACGCAGGTAGTTCGCGCCGCGCTTGAGCGTGACCTTCTGGTTCAACGAGAGACCGCCGCCGTCGACCACCCACTCGGCGTCCATATCCGCGTCGGTCTGATTGAAGGCGATCATGTCGATGGCCGGCTGATCGTTGACGCGGAAATGCGAAGGCCCACTCCACTTGAGATACAGCGCCTTGTCCGAACGCACATACGCGGTACGTTGTCCGACCATGCCGTCCGGCGCCGCCGCGCGCACGGTGACGCGCCAGCGGGCCAGCGAGTCCGGCATCTTGAAGGTCATGGTGGCGTGGCCATTCGCGTTGGTCTTCAGCGTACCTTCCCACGCGGCCGTGTCCTGATCGTCACGACGCGGCCGTTCGAGCACCTTCACACCGCGCTCGTTGTAGTTGGCGCGTTGCGGACCGCCCGGCGCGCCCTTCAACGGCGAGCGCGCAAGGTCGTACGTAATGAACGACAGGCTCGACGACGTCCGCACATTGTTGCGACGCGGATGATAGAAAAAGTCGACGATATTCGGTGCGATTTCCGGCTGCAGCACGTAGACCATTTCATCGACCACGCTGACCGTCAGATTCGCCGCTTCCGGCTTGCCGTTCAGCGTGCTGTCGAAGTTGAGCGTGACCGTATCGCCCGGACCGTACACCGGCTTGTCGCTCTTCACGTTCAGTTCGATCTGCGGCTGCGCGACCACGATGCCCGCATTCTGGAACACGTATTCGCCGGCATGCACGTACAGCACCGAGAACGTCATGTTCGGCGCGAATGCTTCGCCGACCTTGATGCGCGCCTTCCATTGCGAAGGCGCCACGCGTTGCAGTTGCAGCCAGTCGCCGCCGGCCGTCAGCAACGCGCGATGTTCGACGTTGTCGCGCTCCAGTGTCAGGAGGGCATCGTCGACCGGCATCGGGAAGGTAATCAGCGCTTCGGCGGTATCGCCGATCTTGTACCTGTCGCGATCGAACACGATCTCGACGCTACCTGGAATCGCCTTCAGACCATCGCCCGCCACCCAATGACTCGCGGCGGCGAGCAGATTGCCCCTGTCGTCCTTGACCGACAGCATGTACGAACCCGGTTGGTCGAATTGCACCGGGAACGACAGCTTGCCGCCCGCCGTTGCTCCCTTGATTGCGCCTTCTCCATGAGTCTGCGATTCAAGGCGTGTCCATTCCCACTTGGCCGGCGCACGCGAAGACGGATCGATCGTGCCGAGCGCCTGCAGATCGAAATTGACCGCTTCCTTCGGCTGCGAAAACGACTTGGCCGTTGACAAGCGATAAGGCGTCGCGCCGCGCGCGATCAGCACCTCACGCGTCACACGTACCTTGTAGGCCGCGCTGTCTTGCGCGAACAGGGTCAACGCATAACGGCTCGGTTCTTTTGCAGCGGGCAGCGTGAGGCTTGCATTGCCGTCGCTATCGGTTGTGAGTCCCTGCTGTTCCAGCTTGACCGGAAACAGCCCTGCGTAGCGCAGTTCACCATCGACGATCGTCACTTTCTGCGCACGCAGCGTGACCGAGACCTTGCTGTCGCGAACCGGTTTGCCGTCCGGATAGCGCAACTGGATCTTGCCCTTCAGTTGCTCGCCCGTCGCATAGTCGGTTTTATCCATCGACAGGTTGACGTCGAAATGCGGCTTCACATATTCGGCGACGCGAAATGCGCTGCCGTATACATCGCCGTTGTAATCGAAGCGCAGCGTATAGCCACCGGCGGTAGCATCGGCGGGCAACGTGACGGACGCGTCCGCGCCCGTATCGGAAGCAAAATGCACCTTGCTGGTCGCCACCGGTGCGCCGTTCGGATCGAGCACGTCGAGCTTGATATCGGCTTCTGCAGGCGCGGTGGATTGCGTCGCGTTCTGGAACGTGCGGCCGATGAACTTCACATGCACTGCGTCGCCCGGCCGGTACATCGGACGATCGGTCACAGCGTAGATCTTGGTGTTGTAGATCTCGCTGTCGTAGTAGAAATTCTCCGAAACGAATACGCCGCCTTCCGGATCGGTGCCGAGCACGTAACTGCGCTCAGGGCTCACGTGTTGCAGCACCAGTGCGCCGTCGCTGCCGGTGGCGCCGCTTTGCAGCACACCTACGCCGTCGGTCCAGTTCACGTCGGTATTCGCCACCGGCTTGCCGTTATCGCGCCGGGTGGTCCACACCAGCATGCCACTCGATGCCGCTTTCACAACCGCAACCGTGTCCGATACGAACAGCAAGGTATGCGCGCGATAGTTGCCGATCACCGCCTCGACGATATACAGCCCCGGCGGCAGCTTGCCCACCGGAATCATCACGTTGCCCGAACTCGCTTCGATGAAGTTACTGCTGCTGCCTTCGAGATTCACACCCTTCGGCGGCTCGATCACCTTCGCGTCCCAAATCGGATAGCGAAAGCGCGCGACCATGTCATAGCCCTTCAGCGGCGCGAACTGCGAGTTCCGCTGGAATTGCGTCTGTTTGCCGGTCTGCTCGCCGAGCTTGAATTGCGGCTCGGCTTCGGTTGCCTTGCTTCGCGTCGCGAACGACAGCACACGTTGCCAGGCGCGGCGCGCTTCGGTGAACCAGCGGTCCCACAGATAGGCCAGCGTATTTGCCAGCCCTTCGCCCTGATAATTCGGCGCGACGTTCAGGCGATGCAGATTCTTCTGCGCCTTCAAAAAGTCCAGCGGCTTCGGCACGCGATACACGACGATATCCGCACCGCCATACGCTTGCAGCGCATCCTTGAACTCGCGGCCGGGCGCTTCGAGACGCACCTGCGCCAACTGATCGCTGCCGAAGCTCGCATCCGAGAGCAGGAAGAACGGCTGGCCGTCGACCTTCTGCGACGCGAAGTTGCTCGATGGCGCTGTTTGCAGCGTCGGGTTCGCGGCAATGTTTGTGTCGGCGGCGCTGCTCGAGGCGGCGTCGTCGGCATGGGCCGTTGGTGCGATGGCGAGCGTCAGGGCCGCAAAGAGCGCGACCACGGTGAAGCCTGCGCGGCGTTTCAGGTTGCCGAGCCAGGCGCGCGACGCGGTGACGGAGTTCATTCGGGTCATGGTGTGAGAAAGTCCAAACGAAACACGCCAACGAAATTCGGATTGCCGTCGAGCGGCTGCCAGCGGGAATCTTTCCATTGCATCAGGTCGGAGACGGCCACGGCGCGCAGACCGGTATCGGTCGGCGTAACAGTGCCTGTGTGATAAGCGATGTAGCGATCCAGCCAGATCATCAGATGCTGGTCGTCGCCCTGGTCGAAGAACAACAGGTCGCCAGGCAGCGCCTGGTTCACGTCCTTCGAAACAAAACGGCTATTGCGTTGAATCAGTGCGATCGCCGACGCATACGCGCCGGTGGAACCGTCGAGCCGCGTCCAACGATTCGCGATTCCGCGTTGCGACGTGGACAGTTGCAATTCGGGCGGCATGCTGCTGGTGTCCGTGAGACTGGTCATGCCGTTCGCGCGCAACCATTTGGTGTCATGCGGCTTGAGCGTCTCGCCGACGGCAAAGCGCACGAGGCCTGCGCAATCGCGTTGCGTCCAGCGCGGCGTCGGACCGCGGCGCATTTGCTGGTCGACGATGCGCACGAACCACGCGCGAAATGCGGCGGATTGCTGCGGGGAGAGCGCGTCGGGGTCGGGCGATGCGGTTGTGCTGGTGAGCGCGTTGGCGTACGGCGCGAGGCTAGCTATGACGAGCGCTGAAGCAGCGCGCGCGAGCCAGATGCGGCGTGCCGTGCGGGCATTCGTCGCGAATGCCACGTCGGGGACGTGAAGGCGGCGCACTTAGTCGCCCTCAGTGCCAGGCTGATCTGCAGGCGAATCTGCTACTCCCGCGGTGGCGCCGGCGTCCGCACCCGCCTTCGCGCGATCGAACCACCACTCCACCGGGACCCAAGCTGTCGACCCCGGCAAGTTCTGCGGCAGCGTCAACGAAACCGGCGGATAGTGCGCCAGCGCATGCAGCTTCGGCACGAGATGGGTGCGCGACGCATTGCGGAACACTGCTTCCTGATCCGCCGGCAATGCCGCGCCCGCTTCGCGTTCGATCAACGCAGCCGCGGACGAAGGTGTCAGCGTGAGAATCGTGCGCGGCAGACGCTGCGGCGCGAGCGTATCGGCCAGCGCCGGATAACGCTTGTCGAGCACGGCGAGCGTGTCGTCGACCAGACGTGAATCAGGAGAGAAAATCAGATAACCGTGCGCCAGTGCGAGCGTCACCGGGAAATAGCGCTCAGCCGACAGTTGCGATGCAAACGACGCCTTGCTGGACAGCGCCGTACCGGAGAGCGCGCTGACCGGCCGTTGCCACACGGTAACGCCGGCGCCCTGATCATGCTTCGTGACCGGCAAGCGACGATAGCCCGAATCGGCATCAGCGGATTTGGCGGCCTTCACCTCATACGCGCCGATCACGTCGCCAAAGGTCTTGCCGAGCGCGGTCTGCAGCGCAGCGATGCTCGCCGCGTCCTGCGCCTTCACGCGGGCAACGAACACCGGCGCAACCAGCGTGGACTTCGCATACCAGCAGACGGCCGCGGGACCGGTGAGCTGATCGCCGATCGCAGCGGCGCCATCCGCGCCCACATCGGCCACCTTGCCCAACAATCCCGAGGCTTCTTTCCAGTCCGCCGGCAAGCTCGTGCACGCAGCCGGATTCGCCGGCAAGGCGCGCCACAGGTCGGCGCTATTCCACGCCTGCGGTAACTTGCCCGGCTCGATCAAAGCGGAAGTCTGCCAGTTCGCCGCAGCACTGCCGTTCGGCGAAAAATCGAATCGCAGTGCGTCGATACCGGAGAAAAACGCTTGATAACCAAACGACAAATAATTGGCCGACACCACCAGCCGGTGTCCCTTCGGCGCATCGCCGGGCGCGTCCAACTGATAGGCACGAGCCGCATCGTCGCGGCCTGAAGAAAGCATCTCGGACACGGCGTCGGCTCGCTCGCCCAGCAAGCTGCCTTTCGCGTCGAGCAGCACGCCCGGGGCGGACATCACGACAAGCCGGTCGTCCTTCGTGGCGAACAGAATCGTGCGGCCAACTGCCAGCTTCAACGCGTAGACCGGTACGTCGCCGGAGAGTTTGGCGACCTGGCTCAACTGCGAATCGCTTGCGGCGACGTTGCCGAAGCTTTGCAGCAGTTTCGCCAGACCGTTACGGTGCATCGACATCACCCAGTAGCCGAGACGGCCATCCGGCGAGCGCCACAGCAGCACATGCGCCGGTTCGTCGAATACGCGGCGGATCAGTTCATCGCGCCAGTCGAGTTGATGTTCGAACGCGAGACGACGCAGCGCGCCTTCTGTGGACAACCGCGTGTCGTTCGATTCGTAATAGTCGACGAAATCTTGAGTCAGCACGTCGTGCAACAGCGGCACACGCAAGATGTCGCGCGGCAAACGCGAGAGCGCTTCGCTGTCGATCACCGCATCCGGGTGATGAATATCGAGCACGATTTCGCTGGTCCCGGCGGCTTTGCGGTGCCCGAATGGACGCCACACCGCCTGAATGACGATGCCGGCCACGACCAGAAGACCGACTACCAGGATTGCAATCTTTTTTCGCGACATCTTCATCTGATTTTTTCTGGTTCGATGCGACGGTATTAACGTGGATGCCCGATGAATTAACTCACCGAAATCATTCGCCGAAGGCAGCGATGATAACCGATATTTTTAGGCCAAAACCAGCGGTACTCTCCATTTAACATTCAGCCATGTTTCAGGAGTTTGACGGAAATATTGAACGGGCGAAATTAAATCTTTAGAAAGCGGGCTCGTTCGACGCAACGGCTTGAGTTAAACGGTGGAGCAAGGCGGCGGGATACAAAGAAGGGGATGTCTACACCCGCTGCCGGTTTGAACAGCGCATAGGAGAGCGTGCGAGCATAGTCAAGCCAGGCGCGGCCTTATGCTGCTTTACGGGATCGGGATGGTTATCCCAAATCTCCGTGATTTAGCACTTGCATAAAAAAACCCGGCTACGCACTACGTGCTCACCGGGTTATTTCAGGTATTGCCCTTACCGCTTTACCGCCAATACTATGTTAGCCGCGTTAGCCGTCATCAAAACAGTGCGAGCGCCTGCTTCATTCTCTGCACACCGGTTTCGATTTCGGCGACGCCGGGCGCTGCAAATGACAGACGCAGTGCCGTCAGATCAATATTGTCTTTATAGAACGCGACGCCCGGCACGAACATGACATTGCGCTCGATACAGGCGCACAGCGTATCGGACGCATTCTGTCCACCTTTCAATTGCGCCCACACGAACATGCCGCCGGCAGGACGATGAAACGCGATGGCGTCACCCAGATGCTCATCGAGCGCGTCGCACAGCGTGCGGCACTTCACGGCGTAGGCGTCGATGATCTTCGGCAGATGACGCTCCAGCGCTCCACTCGCGAGGTATTCTGCGGCGATCGCCTGAGTCCACGGTGAACTGCACAGGTCGACGGTCTGCTTGGCGACTACACAGCGGCGCAAAATTTCCGCGTGCGCGACCATCCAGCCGACCCGCAAACCCGGCGCGACGATCTTCGACAGACTCGAAAAATGCACGACCCAGTCCCGCGAACCGGGCACCTGATCGCTCAACGCGAGCAGCGACGGCAGCGCCGCGCCGCTGAAACGCAGATCGCCATAGGGATCGTCTTCGACGATCAGAAAATGGTGACGCGCCGCGAGCTTCAACAACGCCATGCGGCGTTCGAGCGACAAGGTTGCGCCGGTTGGATTGGCAAAAGTCGGCACGGTGTAGAGCAGCTTCGGCGGCCGCGCCAATGTGCCCGCTTCGAGCAACGCGGCGAGCGCGGTGACATCGAGTCCGTCCTGATCGACCGGCACCGTCACCACAACCGCCTCCTGCAGCTTCAATGCCTGCAAGGTCGCCGGATAGGCAGGCTGTTCGACCAGCACCACGTCGCCCGGCGCGACCATCACGCGCAACAGCAGATCGAAGCCTTGCTGCGAACCAGTCGTGACGAGCAATTCCTGCGGCGTGCACGGCGTACCGCGCCGCGTCATCAAATGGGCGAGTTGTTCCTTGAGGACGGCGAGGCCGTCAGTCGGGCCATATTGTAGACAGAGCGTGGGCTGCTGCGACGCACGCGCGGCGGCCGCATCCAATCCCTCGCGATCGAACAGATCGCTCGCCGGATAGCCGCCGGCAAACGAAATCATGCCGGGTTGCGCCAGATACTTGAACAGCTCGCGGATCGGCGAACCGGTCGGCGCTTCAAATGCAGGATTGAACTTGAACATGGTGACGGGCCGCTTATCTTATCGATGGAAGATTCGCGTCGATTGTGGCCATCGTCCGGGTGGGCGGCAAACGATATCTACGCACTACGTATTGCGTTTTCCGCATCACCTCGAACGCGCGAGCTAAACCACGTTCTTCTCGACGATCGGCCGGTTTTCGAGCACACGAGTGAAACTCAGCGAACCAAGATCAAGCGTCGTATAGCGGCCATGAAGGATCAATTCGCTGACACCGCGGCCGGTTGCCGGGCCCTGCTGCAAGCCGTGCCCGCTAAAGCCATTGGCAAAAATGCAGTTATCGACGTCCGGGTGATAGCCGATGATTGCGTTCTGATCGAGCACGTTGTATTCGTAGTAGCCGGACCAGCAGTTCTGCACGCGCAGCGCCTCGAATTGCGGCACGCGGTGCGCGAGTGTCGGCCAGATCACGTCGTCGAATAGTGCGTGATCGACTTCGTCGAGCGGTAAATCGTCGGGATCGTTATCCGCTGACGGCGACGTACCGCAGATGAACGAGTTGCCCTCAGGCCGGAAATACACGCCGCTCGGATCGATCAGCAAAGGGCACTCTTCGAGCCGCGCGGGCGACGTGACATTGAAAATACTGCGGCGGCGTGCAAACACCGGAAGATCGACGCCGGCCATCTGTGCGATTTTGCGCGACCAGGCACCCGCAGCATTCACTACGAAATCGCAGGCGTAGACCTCGCCATCCGCGGTTCGCACTTGCGTGACATGCTTGCCGTCGCGATGCAGCGCGGTCACGTCGGCGGCAATGTAGCGCGCGCCGAGCGCCTGCGCTTTCTTGCGCAGCGCCTGCACGAGGCCGTAACCATCGAACCAGCCCTCACCGCTTTCGCCGAAAGCGCCGGCAACGAGGTCGTCGGTATTGAGCCAGGGAAAGCGCGCTTGCAACGCGTCTTTATCGAGCAAACTGATATCGGCGCCAAGACGCTTTTGCAGCGCGTGATTCTCACGCAGCGTCGCCTCACCGGCGGGCGTGGCGAGAAACAGATAGCCGCCTTCGTGCAGATCGATCGAGGGCTTCGAGCCGTCGATTTCGAGCCGCTCGCCGATCGAGCGCAGAAACTCGATGCCAAATAGCGACATCTGAATGGAAAGCGGTGTAGAGAATTGCTGGCGAATGGATGCCGCCGATAACGCCGACGACGAACGCGCATACGTCGGATCGCGTTCGATCACCGTGACGCTGACCGACGGATCATTAAGCCGCAGAAAATACGCAATCGAGCTGCCGATCACCCCACCGCCGACGATCACGACTTTGGAACTCACGTCTCACTCCACGAGTAGCGTGGCCGCTCTGAAACGGCGGGCGGCGCAAACGAATTGCTGAAAGAAGTTGTGAACAGCGGCGCGTGGATGCGCCGCTGCTTTCTGCTGAATGCTCTACTGATCGACTGCTTTATCGCTGTATCGCTACTGGCCGGATCAGTCGATATTGAAGTCGATGCCCTGCGCGAGCGGCAACGCCGACGAGTAGTTGACCGTATTGGTCGCGCGGCGCATATAGGCCTTCCACGCATCCGAACCCGACTCACGACCGCCGCCGGTTTCCTTCTCGCCACCGAACGCGCCGCCGATTTCCGCACCGCTCGGTCCGATGTTCACGTTAGCGATACCGCAGTCGCTGCCCGAGTCGGACAGGAAACGTTCAGCTTCGCGCAGATCGGTCGTGAACACGCACGACGACAAACCGTGCACCGCCGCATTGTTTGCATCGACCGCATCTGCGAAATCCGAATAGCGCAGCACGTAAAGAATCGGGGCGAAGGTTTCTTTCAGCACCACTGCCGTTTGCGACGGCATTTCGACGATCGCCGGACGCACGTAGTAACCGCCTTCATGGCCCTTCACCTCGACGCGCTCGCCGCCGAACACCTTGCCACCTTCGGCCGTAGCCTGCTGCAGCGCTTCCTGCATGCGAGCGTACGATTGCTTGTCGATCAGCGGTCCCATCAGCGTGCCCTTTTCGAGCGGATTGCCGATCGGCACCTTGCTATACAACTGCTTCAGACGTTCGATGGTCTTGTCGTACACGCTCTCGTGCACGAACAGACGCCGCAGCGACGTGCAACGCTGCCCCGCCGTACCCACTGCCGAGAACAGGATGCCGCGCATCGCGAGTTCGTGATCCGCCGTTTGCGCGACGATGCCCGCGTTGTTGCCACCGAGCTCGAGCAGCGAGCGGCCGAAGCGCTTCGCCACTTCAACACCGACCGTACGGCCCATTTCCGTGCTGCCCGTTGCACTGACGATCGATGCGCGCGGGTCGGCCACCAACTTCGCGCCGACATCGCGGCCACCGTTGATCAGTGCGGTCAGGCCGGCCGGCGCGTCGCCGAATTCCTTCAGTGTTTCGCTGAGAATCTGGTTGACGGCAAGCGCGGTCAACGGCGTCTTTTCCGACGGCTTCCAGATCACTGCGTTGCCGCACACCAGCGCCAGCGCCGCGTTCCACGACCACACCGCGGCCGGAAAGTTGAACGCCGAGATCACGACGCACGTACCCATCGGATGCCAGGTTTCAGCCATACGATGGCCCGGGCGTTCCGAGGCGATCGTCAGACCGTACAACTGGCGCGACAGACCGACCGCGAAGTCGCAGATGTCGATCATTTCCTGCACTTCGCCCAAGCCTTCCTGCAGGATCTTGCCGGTTTCGAGCGTGATGATGCTGCCAAGTGCGTGCTTCTTTTCACGCAGACGGTTGCCGAGCAGGCGCACCAGTTCGCCGCGGCGCGGCGCCGGAACGTTGCGCCAGGCCGTGTATGCCTCTTTCGCATTGGCGAGGGCCGCGTCGACTTCCGCCACTGTGTTGCTGGCCACACGGCCGATGAGTTCGCCGGTAATGGGCGAATGAACCGCGATGTCGCCGGCTTGCGCCGCGTGGGCGATGCCGAGGTCGGCGAGGATGGTGGAAGCGTCCATGAGAATCCCTTTAATTTCCGATGCGAAACAAGAGTAAGTTCGGAAACTATACACGCGGGATTTTGCGGCGGCAAGGGTATTTGCCCCGGGGTTGGGTGGCGGATCGGGCTGGATGGGCTTGTGAGCTTGGTGCGCCGTAGAGATGGCGGGGCGTCGGGCGGTGTCGTGGGCCACGGCTGCCGACACCCCGGCAGCGCGGTGTGGGGCGGTCAATCGTTTCTTATTGGAAATTACTGGTTTCGGCTTGGGCTTGGGTAGCCGATCGCCGACGACCGCCGCGTTTCGGCTGCGCCGTTAGTCGCGATCATGATCAGCCTTCAGCATCGTGAGTCGCGTCTGCCCATCGAACGTGAAATGCGTGCCGAAGCGGACCAGCCCTGCCTGACACAGATGACAGCACATCGTGAAACTCAGCAACATGCCTGGTTCGGTGTCTTCGATATCGATGTCGATCGATTCCAGGCGAGGCTCATACTTCAGGAGCGTCGTCTCGATTGCGCCCCTGAGCTTGTGCGCAGACGACGGCAGATGGCGATAGATTTCCGACAAATCGTCGAGTCCGTAGTCTGGAAGGTGCGCGAGGCCGCCGCGACGGCTGTTCAGGATGCGCTGGACGTTGTCCTGCACTGACAGGAAGGTCTGCGTCGCGGCATCGAAGTCATCGACAGCTGCGCCGTTCGCGAAATGACCTGTCACCGCCTCAAAGAGAGCCGGGCCACCGCGGGTCACGCCTCTGCCTCAATCGTGCTGTCAAACTCCACCGCAATGCCGCTTTCCCCGGCGAACGACAGCGTGATTCCGCGTGGCAATTGCTGCGCAGCAACGCGCACTAGCAGTTCGCGCGACAGGACCGGCAGGATCTGCTGATCGAGCAGACTGTCGATATTGCGCGCGCCGGAGTCGGGTAGTTGGCACGCACGCACAAGTTCGCGTACCACCGAGTCGTCGCATACGAGCGGCACGCCAAACCGGCGCTCGATGCGCTGCGCCACCTTGTCGAGTTTCATTCGCACGATCGACGCCAGCGCCGCGCCCGAAAGTGGCCGGTATACGACAGTCTGGAAGCGCGCGAGCAGCGCCGGCTGAAAGTGCTCGACCAGCAGCGGCCGAATCGTTTCCAAGAGCATCGAAGTGGTAACGTCACCGCCGGCTTCGGCGACGGCCTCCGTCACGGCCATGATCTGTTCGCTGCCGAGATTCGACGTCATCAGAATCACGGTATTGCGGAAGTCGATCACACGGCCTTCACCGTCGCGCATCAAGCCTCGGTCGAACACCTGATAGAACAGATTTAGCACGTCTCGATGTGCCTTCTCGACCTCATCCAGAAGAACCACGCTATACGGGCGCTGGCGCACGGCTTCCGTCAACACGCCCCCCACCCCGTATCCGACATAGCCCGGCGGAGAGCCCTTCAACTGCGAGACTGTGTGCGCTTCCTTGTATTCGGACAGGTTGATTGTGATCAGCCCACGCTCCCCGCCGAACATCAGGTCCGCCAGCGCGCGGGCCGTTTCCGTCTTGCCCACGCCGGATGGACCGACCAGCAGAAACACGCCAAGCGGCGCTTCGTCGGACTTGAGGGCGGCTTTGGCGGCGCGCAGACTCTTGCCGAGCGCGACGAGAGCGTCATCCTGACCCACTACGGCGCGGCCGATGCGCGTCTCGAGTTCGAGTAGCGTCTCGAGTTCGTCCTCCAGCAGACTACCGACCGGCACGCCGGTCCAATCCGCGATCACGCGGGCAACGGCTGCTTCGTCCACTTCCGCTTGAATCAGCGCGTCGGCGCCGTTTCCGGCTAGTACATCATGGACAACGCGGATAGATTGTTGCAGGTCGCGACGTTCGCTTTCGTCCGCGGCTGCATGCCATTGGCCACGCAGCCTTTGCAGCATGGCGACGGCGTCTTTCTGTTCGGCGAACGTCGATTCAAGTGCATCGCGTTCGACCTTAAGATTGGCGAGGCGAATGTCGATCGCGACCAGCCGCTCGCCGACATCAACGGAGGTGGCGATATGATCCTCGACTAACGCCCTGCGTTCTACCTGGAGCGCAGCCTGTTCAGCATGACATGAGGAGATCGCGACGGGTGTGGCTTCTGAACTTATACGGACGCGTGCCGCAGCGGTATCGAGCAGATCGACGGCCTTGTCCGGTAACTGGCGGCCGGTCAGGTAGCGACGCGAGAGACGCACCGCCGCGGAGACTGCCGTGTCGGTGATATGCACGCTGTGGTGCTTCGCGTAGCGCTCCTTCAGGCCGCGCAACATCAGGCATGCATTGTTATCGTCGGGTTCGTCCACCTTGACCATCTGGAAACGCCGTTCGAGCGCTGCATCGCGCTCGAAGTACTGCTTGTACTCGGACCAGGTGGTCGCGGCAATCGTACGCAGTTCGCCGCGCGCCAGCGCCGGTTTGAGCAGGTTCGCAGCATCAGCGCCGCCTGCAGTGTTGCCTGCGCCGATCAGCGTATGCGCTTCGTCGATGAACAGCAGGATCGGCGTTGGCGACCGTTGTACGGCTTCGATCACATTCTTAAGACGCTGCTCGAATTCGCCTTTGACGCCGGCGCCAGCCTGCAGCAAGCCGAGGTCGAGCGTTAGCACACTGACTTCGCGGATCACCGACGGCACGTCGCCTTCGGCGATCTTCAGCGCGAGTCCTTCGACCAGCGCGGTCTTGCCAACGCCTGGCTCGCCGACGAGAATCGGATTGTTCTTACGACGGCGCGCGAGAATGTCGACCATCTGCCGGATTTCCACATCCCGCCCGAAAACTGGATCGATTCTGCCGTCGCGCGCTTTCTGAGTGATATCGACGGCAAAACGTTGCAGCGCGTCAGATCCCAGCTGACCGGGTAAGTGTGCCCGTGGCCTGGCGGCCGACGGGGAGGCTTGATCGCTGAGGGCGGCATGCAATGCGGTTTCGTCCACGGCCGAGCCGACCGCGGCATGGCCAAGCGTTCCACTCGCGTTGACCGGCGCACTATCGGTATCGCCGTCCGGCTGTAGGGATACGCCTGCCGCTTCTACCGATATCCGGTCGAGTGCGGGCATCAAACGTCCGATCTGCGCAGCGGACACGGAGAGCAGGGGCCACGCATCCGGCGCGCGCAACAGGTGCGGCGCGTCGGCGAGCGCTGCCAGCAGATGCGCCGAGCGGATCGATGTGACACCCGCTTCAAGCGAGGCGCACATCCACGCCGCCTCCAGCAGCTCTCCAAGCCGACGGGACATACTTGGTTTGCCGCGCAATTCGTGCGGAAGCCGGTCGATCGCGCAGATCAGGCCGTTCCAGATGCCATCCGCGTCGAGTTCGTAGCGGCGCACGATCGCGACGAGGTCGCCTTCGCCCAACTCCAGCAGCTTGATCAACCAGTGTTCGATTTCGATATCTCGATGGGCTCGCATTTCGCACAGACTCGCTGCTTCGGCGAGAGCACGGGCGCAATGATCGTTGAGGCGGCGCAGGAATTGGGAAAGGTCTCGGGCGTTCATATCAAGGGATAGCAGGAGCAATACAGACAAAGAGCGCACGAACCGGATTGAGAATGGTCCGTGCGTTACAAACGGTGCCCCCAAAAGCGACGTGAAAAAGCACCGTGACTCGTCCCTTCTATGAACGTTCGTTCCAGCTATCTGCGTGGATGATGTTGCCGTCCCTGTACGACCACGTGATTTTCTCGTAACGCAGTTCGACGTCTTCCAGATGGTTGTGCTTTTCGTAGACCGGGTTCTTGATGTCCAGCATCTTCGGCTTGACCGCTACGACCTTCACGTTGTCGAGCTTCGTGTTGAAGTATTCTTTTTCCTTCCCCGCGTCGTCGATCTTGTACCACTTGATCTCGATGGACTTGAGCGTCTGACCGCTTGTTACTGCCTTGTACAGATACCAACTGCTTCTGGAATATTTCACCTTCCCGGAAAAGTTCATGTTCGTGGACCTCGTCGGTCTCGACATGCAGGCGATCCCTTCGGCCGCGGAATACTTCGACGTCGAGGTGGTGCTGGCGAAGCCATATCCGGATGACATGCGTTTCTCGTCCGACAACGTGCGCCTCTACTGCACGCCGATCATCAATCTGTTCGCGCTGGAAGCAGATCCGATCGCAGCGTCGCAGCATGAGACGGAATACCGCATACACGCGCTTGAACAACGGGGCGATCACGTCGACGTGTATTCGGTCGAGAGCGTGCGGGGTTTCGAAGCGGGCACTGGCCAGCGCTTCGAATATGCGCCGTTCACCGCATTCCGTCATCGCGGCGGCATGCTGCGCCATGAAATGCCGGAACGGTATTTCCATACGCGTATGCGACACGGCCCATCCGGGCGCTTTGACACCTGGATCGTCCTTGGCGGCCATGCGTGGGAACACCAGGAGTCGCTACCGAAGGAAACGCTGTCATTGTCCGTCACCGGCACGAACGGCATGCTGCCGCGCAAAGGCTTGCGCGACGCAGGTATTAACCGTATGCGCGGCGGCTTCACCAACATCGGCGCAGTGCGCAACCTGACCGCGCCGACCCTACCCGTGTATCCGCCAACCGGCGACCGTTTCCAGTGGCGCGTGCTGTCACATCTCGCGCCAAACTACCTGTCGCTGCTCGATGCGGAAATTTTGCGCGGGAGCCTTGCGCTGTACGACTGGACCGAGGATGAACTTAACAAGCGCAGAATTGACGCGATCACCGACGTACAACACCGGCTGCTGCAAAAGCTCGTCAAGGGCGGGCTGCAACGCGGCGTCGAGATCGAGGTGACGCTCGACAGCGCCGCATTCGCCGGCGACGGCGATGTCGAACTGTTCGGCGGGATGCTGAACCGCTTTCTCGGGCTGTACGCGACGCTGAACCTGTTCACGAAGCTGGTGATCGTGTCACAGCCAACCGGCCGTCGGATCGAATGGCCCGATACGAAAGGCGAAGGAGCACCGTTTTGAACGGCCCGCAATGGAGGGGAGCGGAGCAAGAGCTCGCGTTGGAATTTGCAAAACACGCCGACCGACCGCTGCTGCCTGCGTTGCTCGTCGACGCGGCGAGGATGAATTTCTTCCGCTTCTGCGAGCTGATCGAACTCGCCGCCCCCGACCGCCCACCCATCGGCACGACCGATTCGCCGGAGGCGGAGCCGGTGCGCTTTCGCTCGCGGGCGCGACTCGGCTTTCCGAGCCGCGAAATCGATGCGGTTGAATACGACCTCGATTGTCCGGCGACGCCGCCCGCCATACGCACGACTTTTCTCGGACTGTACGGTGTCGACGCGCGCATGCCGTCGTACTTCATCGACGAAGTAGCGCAGAATCGCGAGGGTGCCGGTTCAATGTCGGCATTCCTCGACATCTTCCATCACCGGGTAGTCACGCAGTATTACCGCGTGTGGCGCAAGTACCGGTATCCCGCTGGTTTCAGGAAAAGCGGAACAGATGAAATTTCGCGCTATCTACTGAGTTTCGCCGGCCTCGGAATCGCTTCACCTGAACTCGCTACGGTCGCCCCGCAGGGGCTTCCTTCGGGCGTCGGCACGCGCAAGCTGCTGTCGATGCTGGGACTCGCAAGCCAGAAAACGCGCACGGCCGAAGGTCTGGTTGGCGTGTTGCAACACGCTGTGCCGGATGCGCGAATCACTGTGGAGGAGTTTTACCCGGTGTGGATCAGTGCAGCAGGTTACTCGCAGACCCCGCTAGGTGAGGAATGCCTGCTTGGCCGTGGATTTTATGACTGCGCAAACACGGTGCGGATCGTCATTACCCCGCAAACACGCGAATCGGTACTCGGACTGATGCCGGAGCGGAAAAATCACAATGAGGTAATGGCACTCCTGCGCTTTTACCTGGGTTACGAAGCGCGGGCGCAACTCGAAATGCATGTGAATCCCGAGTTGATGCCCGCGCAGGCACTGAATTCGAATCAGGTCATTCTCGGTTATACGACGCAACTATTGCAGCCTCATGTACAGGACCAGCCAGTCCCGGCTACGCGAGTACAACTGGGCGCGTGGACAGGCGGCAGCAACCGGCACGCTACCCATCAACACTCAATGCACTGATGCGGCAATTCACGAACACGGAACACAAACAAAAGGGATCAACAGAACGATGCGGGTACTTCGAATTGGCGCCGTGGCGTTGACTATCCTTGCCGTCGCAGGTTGCGGAATAGGACAGGCTGTGCAAGACAGCACTGTCGATGCTGCGAAATGGGCGTTCACCACGCAGGTCAAGATGATGAATGTGGATCTTGTCAGCCGGTCGTCATTAAACCCAAACGGCGGCGGCCAATCGTTGTCAACTGTCGTGCGGATCTATCAACTGAAAACGCCACAAACGTTCCAGCAGCTCGGCTACACGCAACTGCAAACGAATGATATCGAGGCGCTAAAGGCCGATCTGCTGGCAACGACGGACGTGGTGCTTCGTCCAGATGCCAGTGCGAGCCTCAGCGAACCGATGAACAGCGACGCGGAGTATGTTGGCGTTGTCGCGTTTTTCCGGAACGCTGGCAAGGATTCGACGTGGAAGCTGGTCGTCCCCAAAAAGATGTGGAAGAAGACCGACCCGGTGAAGATCGTGGTGCAGGGCAGCGCATTGCAGTTGGTGGGCGCGACGGCAGAAACATTCAAGCAAGCGCCGCCGTAGCCCGCATAGTCAGATAACCTTCATGGTCTTTGGCCCACAGGTCGACGGTCCTACCGTCGACAGCCGGTTTGCCGCATACCGTAAAAGGCTGGCCAGCGAAGGTAGGCCGCAGCGCCTTGAACGCAAAGCTCTGCACCACCGCGTCCGGTTGTTCACGGCGCACCAGATCGACCAGGAGTGTCGCGATCAGCGGCCCGTGTACGATCAGCCCGGGATAGCCTTCCACCTCGGTCACATATGGGTAGTCGTAATGAATGCGATGGCCGTTGAAGGTCAACGCGGAGTAGCGGAACAACATCACAGCGTCCGCATCGATCGTACGAGTCCACGTTTCGCCCTCGGGTGCGAGCGCCGCTTGCGGTGGCCGGGCGCCCTCTTGTGGCGCATCGCGATAGACAATGTCGTGCTCTTCTTCGAGCTTCAGTTCACCACCAACTTCAATCGCGTGCTGCACCGTCACGAACACGAGACGGCCCGAGCGGCCGGTCTTGTCTTCGATATTGGCGATGGTCGAGGTACGTTTCGCATGCTCGCCGACTTTGAGCGGCGCATGAAACGTCAGGCGGCCACCGGCCCACATGCGGCGCGGCAACGGCACCGGTGGCAGAAAGCCACCACGCTTCGGATGACCGTCCGGACCGACCTCGGACAGCGGCGCGATCGGCAGAAAGTACAGCCAGTGCCAGAGAGGTGGCACGGTATCGCCACTTTCTTCCCGGTCCAGGGTGGCAGCCATTGCCGTCAGCGGAAACGCGGTGATGTCGTCTTCGGTCACCGCTTCCTTGTTGAGCCAATCGTCGAGTTTCTCTAGGGAAGCAGACATGGGCAAAGTCTCCAAACACACTGATTGGACGAAATAGGTCTTACGATAAACCTTGCGGCAGGTTTCGCGAAGTTTGCATTTTCGAACCGGGCCTTCGCTTTTGCTTAAGACGCTCCGGACACCCACGCGGCGGATTGGAGCGGCTCGGTCATAACGATACGGGAATTGGAGAGCAAGAGTCGGAGTGCGTGGCCTTGGGCGTGTGCTTACACTCGGTCATCGTTCGATGAATCGCCTTACGGAGAATGTTCATGAATACGGTCGCGAAGGATCTGCAGTCGCCGGAGTTGGAACTGGAACTGGAACTGGAACTGGGGTTCGAGCCCGACCTGAAACACGCTGGCGCACGGGAGTCAGGCTCCAGCACCGTCACCGGCTCGTTTACGCGGCGCGTCGACGCGATCGACTGGTTCGATGTCGAAGAAGAACTGAACGGATATGGCTGCGCGATGCTGCGCAATCTGCTCAGTGCGCAGGAATGCGACGCGCTGACAGCGCTCTATCCACGCGACGATCTGTACCGCAGCCGCGTCGTGATGGCGCGGCATGGTTTCGGTCGTGGTGAGTACAAGTACTTTGCGTATCCGCTGCCGCAGT
Organism: Paraburkholderia sp. SECH4; assembly: GCF_030511745.1. Classification (NCBI taxonomy): domain Bacteria; kingdom Pseudomonadati; phylum Pseudomonadota; class Betaproteobacteria; order Burkholderiales; family Burkholderiaceae; genus Paraburkholderia; species Paraburkholderia sp. SECH4. The sequence goes on along the minus strand of NZ_JALOCP010000003.1, from coordinate 374,564 downwards.
TGGTAGCGGCGGTGCGCGCCGAGCTTTATCCGCGCCTCGCGCCGGTGGCGAATCGCTGGAACGAGGCGATGAATATCGATGTCCGCTATCCGGTCGCCCACGGCGAATTTATCGAGCGCTGTCACGCCGCCGGCCAGCTGCGTCCAACGCCCCTGATGCTTCAATACGCCAAGGACGACTACAACTGCCTGCATCAGGATCTATACGGCGAACACGTGTTCCCGCTTCAGGTCGCGATTCTGCTTTCGGAGCCAGGCAAGGATTTCACGGGCGGCGAGTTCGTCATGACGGAGCAGCGTCCGCGGATGCAGTCGCGCACGGAAGTCGTGCCGCTCGGCAAGGGCGACGCAGTGGTGTTTGCGGTTCATCACCGGCCGGTGCAGGGCACGCGCGGCGTGTATCGGGTGAATCTGCGACACGGCGTGAGCCGCCTGCGGTCGGGTCACCGGCACACGCTCGGGGTGATTTTCCACGACGCGACCTGATTGCGCTCCACACGATGACCACCCGTCCCGGCTGGACGCGCCGCCAAGCCACGGACCGGTCCCGTGTTCAATTGGGCGCTTAGGAGTAGGAGCGCGTAAGCGGCGATGGGATTTGGACTTTGTTTGTCCACGGCGTTAAGGGACGGTAGCTGTTGTGAACTTGTCCACAGAAAATGTTCGCAAGCCTGTGGATAACAACCCCACAACAGCGCCAACTACTTGATCCACTTAACTTCCTAAGCGCTGCACGCTGCGCGCCGAAAGGCGATTCCCCTCATCCCGCGACGATCTCGAACCACGCGCCATGCGTGCGATCACGGTCGAGCACTCGCGACTCCGCTTTACCATCAGCGCGCAAAGCGACACCCAACACCCCTTCCCCACGCGTGGCGAGTTGCCGGCGCAACGCCGCGCCTTCGGGGGTAACACTCGCGGCATCGACATGCACGGGGCTCAGCAACACAACCGACGCATCGCCAATCGACACCGTCGCCGACGCTGCCCCAAGTCCCGGCAAAGCCACCGTCCGCGCGTCCGCAAAACCAAGCAACGCCCGATACCGCTGCAAACTCGCCTTCAAATCCTCCACAGCGACCGTCAAGCTCGCCACCCCTCGCACACCGTTCGCATGTTCACGCACCGCGCCTTCAGCCACACGCAGATCACGCGGCGTGATATCCCCGCACAGGAATGGCAAGTCGCTGGTTTGCGGGCGGCCGGTCTGCCACTCGAGCCGCGCGCCGTCCGGGCGGACGCGCCCACCTGCCTGTGGCCCGTCGTATTGCAAGCCCCGCCCATGCGCGGCGTCAATCACAGCAGCCACGCTCGACGGCAACAACGCGTAATCAACAAATCCATCGCCATGACGCTGCCCCACATCCCACCAGCGACGCTGCGGCGCCGCCTGCAAGAAAGCGATCAGCTCGATGTAACTGCCATCGGCGAAACCGATCAGCGCGTTATGCGTCACGCCATCGGCATGTGTACCGCCTTGCTGCACGGTGAAACCGAGCGCCGTGAAATCTTCAATGGTCTGCGTCAGGTCGTGGACGCGAATCACAATGTGGTCGAGTAAAAGGCTCATGGCACAAAAGTCGTGAATGTTGTGAATGATCGGAGCGTTCGACATACAGCGAAATACCTACTTCTGGGCAACCGTCGCCTTACTCTCAAGCAACGCCCACTTGTCGTTCTTCACCACCACGTTGATGTTTTTCACGCCGATCACACGACGCGTCGCCGGATCGAAATTGGCCTTGCCGAACACGACGCTCGGAATGTCGTGCAGCTTCGGCAGCGCATCGCGCACAGCTTTGCGGTCGGGACCGCCGGCGCGCAACGCATAGGCGGCGATGATGACGGCGTCATACGCATAAGCGTTGAACGCGTCCGGCTCGCGGTGGTATTTCGCCTCGAAGCGTTTAACGAAGCTTTGCACTTCAGGCCCGGATTCACCGGGGAAGAAGCTGGTGTTGGTCGCCACGCCGTTGACGGCCTCACCGCCGAGTTCGAGGAATTTCGGCGAATACACGGAACTGGCTGCGGCGATCGGCAGGTTGATACCGCTTGTGCGCGCCTGGCGGGCGATCTGCGCGCCGTCGGAGTAGTACGAGATCAACACGATGCCATCCGGATTCGTAGCGCTCACGCGCACCAGCGTCGCGCGGAAATCTTTCTCGGCCGACTGATAGCCCTCGGCCGCCACGACTTGCGCACCGCGTTCGTTGGCGGCTTTGACGAAGACGTCCTTGCTGGTGCGTCCCCAGTCGGTGTTCAGATAGAGCACGGCGATGCGCTTGAGGCCGAGCGTTTTCACGGCGAGGTCGGCAAGCAACGGCTGCGCGTCGGCCTGGCTGACTGACGGGCTCCAGATGTAGTCGCCGCCTTTGGTGAAGTCAGGATGCGAGTTGGTGAAACCGAGTTGCACGAGGCCGGCATGCTGATAAATCGGCGACGCCGCCATCGAAGCGGGACTCGAGAAGTCGCCGAGTTCGATCAGGATGCGCGGGTCGTTGACGAATTTCTGCGCGATCGTGATGGACTGGCGCGGGTCGCTCTGGCTGTCCTCGAAGACGTAGTTCAGCGGGCGGCCGTTGATGCCGTTGTGGCTGTTGATCTCATCCAATGCAAGATCGAAGCCGGCTTTCCATTGCGCGCCGTACTGAGCGTTCTGTCCGGTCAGCGGGCCGCTGACGCCTATCAGGATCGGATCGCCCGAAGGTGGCGCTGCGATTGCCGTTGTCGTCGTTATTGCCGATGCGGCCAGCAGCAGAAGTGTCGTGATGCGAGTGGCCCATGATGGGCGCAGGTTTGATGTATTCGACATGGCTCCAGGCTCGGTTTGCTTGAGATTGGAGTGAGTGTCGGATTTGCCCCGGCTTCGGGCAACCAAGCGATTCGCATAACGTTATGCGGCCATGGAACTTGTCCACAGAAAATGTTCGCAAGCCTGTGGATAACATTCCTGCAAACGCGCCAAGTACTTGATGTATTTGGTTTCTCTCGCGCTGCACGCCGGCGTGACCGCGGCTCGCGCGGTCACGCCATTCACATCAAAGGTAAGCGGACTTCGCGGCGCTGCGGCTCGCGGGAGCCAGCAATTTGCTTCGCTCGACGAGGGCGCCGAACAGCAGCCCAACTGTCGTCCACATAACCACCTGCATGCCGATGGCCGCGACGCGGAACTTCCACAGCAGCACCGCCGGGAAAGCCGCCGGCACTTCGTTGATCGTCGGCATCGACAGTTGCACGGCAGCAATGATCACGACGAACACCAGGCCCGCCACAATCGAGCCATTCCACGCGCCCAGCTTCAGCGCCGCGCGGCGCCGAACCTTCAGCGAGAACACCATTGCGGCCAGCGAGATCGCGATCATCAGGAAGAACAAGCCGGTCCGCGTCCCGATCGTCTCGGGGTCGCCCACCGAAGGGGGATTCGCCGGGTACTTGATGTTCGGAACGATCACCAGCGCAATAAACGCGCCAAGCGCGAGCCATGCGGACAACGCGCGCGCACTCAGCGCGCCGACGCGGCCATACGCATACGCGAACACCAGCGAGAACAGGCCACCGAACGCGGCGCCGTACGTGACCACGCCAGTCAACAATCCCAGGCCCGCCTGGGTGCCGCGGCTCACCAGTTCGGGTTCGGGCGCTTCGCCTTTGGCGGCGTCGGCCTTTTCCTCGAAGGAAATCGCCTGATCGACCTGCGGTTCGCCCACCAATCTCGCGAAGCCGAACGTGAGCAATCCCGCGGCGATGCCTGCAAGCATCCCGCGTACCAACAATTTACCAACCATGTTCGACTCCGTTAGTGGCAGGGAAAGCCGAGCAGATGGCGGCCGTCGTGCACGAATTCATGCACATACATGCCAGGCACCAGCGACGTGGCACCCTGTTCCGCACCAACGAAATACAGCGCGAGCAACAGCAGCAAGCCGCCAAACACGACCCAAGGCAGCAATTCACGCAGCGGAATCGGCGTGGGTTGGGCGACAGGCTGTGTCGTGGAATCGAAAACAGCGTTGGTCATAATGGACATCTCCTGGGGGTAACGCGCCCCGATAGTCGATTGAAGAGGGATGGTGCGAAGCTCAGGTCTGGCTTTCGGCTCATGAATGCCGATTACAGTGGCGCGACCGCGCCGGGCTCTCACCGGCTTCCGTGCTTCGCAGTGACGCTATTCTACGCGCTAAACTTTGCCTCCCGGCAATACAAAGCATGTACGCGGCGTCCCGCTTTAGTCCGGTCTTTATGGAAATCAACTGAATGGACACACGGCTGTTACTGATCAGCCACGCATCGACCGCGGCGATGCGTGCGGGCCGCTTCCCCGCCGACGACCCGCTCGACGCACGCGGCCTCGCCGAAGCAGCCGCCGCACGAGCGCGCCTGTCGATTCCGGACGACGCGGCGGTTTTCGTCAGCCCGGCCGTTTGTGCGCGCGACACGGCGTCGGCCTTGGGGCTCGGTGCCGCGGCTCTGAGCCAGGGTGCATCGGTCGACGAGGGACTGGCAGACATGAACTACGGCCTGTGGCATGGCCGCCGCCTTGCCGATCTCGCAGTCGAAGCACCGCACGACATCGCCGCGTGGACACATGATCCCGACGCAGCCGCGCACGGCGGCGAGTCGTTCAGTCAACTCGTGAAGCGGGTGGGACAGTGGCTCGATGCGTTAAACGATGCGTGGAGCGAGGACGTGACCCGCGCAACAGACCGTGCATCAAATGATGGAGCGAACGAGGCAAGGAATCGTACGTTACGCGAAAAAACGAGCGTCATCCCGAGCACCACGCAAAACGTGGTCGCCGTCACGCACGCGCCAGTGATCCGGGCCGCCATTGTTCATGCGCTCGGCGCGTCGCCAGCCGTGTTTCCGCGCATCGAGATCGCGCCGCTCTCGATGGTCGAGTTGCGACGCTCGCGACGCGGCTGGACATGGTGGCCGGCGTCGCAATAACGGCGGCCGCGAGGAGTCGCGGTCTTGTTCATGTCGGCACAGTCCTTTGAAAGGTGGCCTTATGGCGGTAGCACGGTTCATGCCTTGCCGAACAACGCCGCCAGCCCCTGCACCGATGCAAAAATCCCCTTCGCATCGTGCCCAACGCCGTCGATCACAAACGTACGATGCTTCGCCGCCCCTTCCGGATGCCGCGACGCCATATAGCGCGCGTAAGCCAGTCCGCGCCCCAGCCGATGCTCGCCTTGAGTCTGCGCGGCGCATGAACGGTCGAGAGCCGAATGCTGCGGATCGCAATCCGCGCCGCCGAGCAGCACGGTGACGTCACGACGCGCATAGCGCGATTCAAGCGCATCAGCAGAGCCCGCCTCCCCGCCACTAGAAGCATAGGCCGGCAACTCTTCGAGCCCATACTTCCAGCGATTGAACGACGGACACGCCGCCGCATCGAACGCCGCGAATGCACCGGACGCGGTCGGCCGCATCGCATCGAAGTACACATACGACGAAGGATTCGCGACCACATAGCGCAGCGCGATTCCGCGCGCGACGAGCGGCGCCTCACCTCGCGTCACCACGGCATAGCGCTGCACCACCTGGCCACCACCCGAATGCCCGGCGATCACCACCTCGGTTAGCGACGCAAACTGCTCGCGCGACGCCAGCGTCTGCAGGATGGCGTCGAGCACATCGAACGAACTGAGCGGCGCCGGACCTTCGGCGTTGTCGCCGCCCATCCAGCCAGTCCAATCCCAGTGCAGCGTGGATGACGGCAACACATGCGCGCTAACGTCGGCACTCGCGAGGAATTGCGGCACGATCAGCAGCGTATCGGCTGCATCGCCACCAGCAAGTGCGCACGCGCGCTCCGCCAGATGGAAGTACGTGTCCGCGTTGCGCAGGCGTCCGTGAATCAGAATCACGGCGCGCTTGACGTCACGCGTCGGCGCAAGCCAGTCGCCGTTCGCGAACACCGGCACGGTGCCGCTGCCCGCAGGCGTCGCGACACTCAGATGCCGGCTGCCGACGACAGCGACCGGACGTTCATTCGGCGCGCGTTCGTCATCTGTGATCAAAGGCTGGGTCATGCAATAAGCTCGTGGGTCATCTAATCAGTCTGGCTAGAGGCGGTTAGCGCGTGACGAACTTCGCCGTTGCACCGCCCGGCTCACGTCCCGAACGCGTGAAATACACCATCGCGAGCGACACGCAACCGGCAAAAATCAGGTAGAACGCCGGCGTCAAACTGCTGCCGGTCAGATGCGTCAAGGCGGTGATGGTGAGCGGCGCCATGCCGCCGAACAGCGTCACCGCAATGTTGTACGACAGCGCTACGCCCGCCGAACGGCTACGCACCGGAAACAGCGTCGCGAGCATGCCGGGGTGCGAACCGGACATGGCGGCGAGGAACACCGTCGCGACCATCTGCGCGATGAACAGATGCCCCGGCGTGGGATTCGTCACGACGAAGTGATAAAGCGGATATACGCAGACCATCCACGTGATTACGATCGGATAGAACAGCCGGTACGCGCCGTAACGATCGGCAAGCTTGCCGGACAGCGGAAACAGGAACAGATTCAGCACGCCCGACACGAACGCGCCGAGCAGCGCGGTGGACAGCGGCAGATGCAATTGCCGCTCGACATACACCGACAGATACGAGTGCCACACATAATTGGTCGCCGCGCCGATGATGATCACGCCCATCGCGCAGATCGCCGCGTCGCCGTTATCGCGGAAGAACTGGCGCACCGTCACACGTGGCGGCTTATCCTTTTGATCGAGCAAGCGCTCGAACTCCGGCGATTCCGCCACGCGATGCCGGATGTAGAAACCAAACGGCCCCGCCAACGCGCCGAACAGAAACGGCAGGCGCCAACCCCATGCCACCAGTTGCTCATGCGTGAGCTGCGTGGTCAGCAGATAACCGACGCCTGACGAAAGCAGCAACGCGAACGCCTGCGCGGACATATTGAAGCTGCCGTAGAACATCTTCTTGTGCGACGGCGCATACTCGACCAGCATCGCCGAGGCCGTCGCGAACTGCCCGCCCACCGAGAGCCCTTGCAACAGCCGCGCGAGCACCACGAGCAACGGCGCCGCGATGCCGATGCTGGCATAACCCGGCGTGAGGCCCATCAACAGCGTGCTCGCCGCCATCGAAATGATCAGCAGCGAAAGCGCTTTGCGCCGCCCCGCCCGGTCCGCGTAGATACCGAACAGAATGCCGCCGATCGGTCGCACGATAAAGCCGACGGCGAACGTGGCGAGCGTCAGCATGATCGACACGAAGCCACTGCCGCCGGGAAAGAACACCAGCGCGATGATCTTCGCGAAGTAGCCGTAGATCAGAAAATCGAACCACTCGAGTCCGTTGCCGAGCACCGAGGCAAAGATCGCGCGCCGCACCATCGGCGGGCTCAGTCCGTTCGATGCCTCCGCGGTGGACGCCGCACCGTCACGCTGATTCACGCTCGCCCCACTCATTGCTCGCATCCTTGGGTGTCGAACATTGCCGACAATGCGCAGACCGACGTCAGCATGCGCGCGCCGTTGTGACCCACACCTGGCACGACATGAAAACTCTGCTTCAGCCCTTCCGGATGACGCGACTGGATGTACCGGTAATACGCCTCCGCACGCGCAACGCGCTGCGGACCTTGCGCTTCGGCGGCACAGCTTCTATCGAGCGCGCTTTGCTGCGGATCGTCGTCCGCGCCGCCGACCAGGTAGTCAATACGGCGCGACGCATAAGTCGCTTCGAGTTGTGCGGGCGAGCGGTCGTCGAGGTATGGCGGCCGATTGTCCATGCCGTATTTCCATTGATTGAAATCGGCGCATTGCGCGGCATCGAACGGCGCCGATACACCTTGCTCGGTCGGCCGTTGTGCATCGAAATACGCATACGTCGACGGGCTCGCCACCACGTAGCGCACATCGATGCCTTCGTTCGCCAGCACGTCGATGTTATGCGCCGCCACCGCGTAACGCTGCACGACCTGCCCCCCGCCTGAATGCCCGGCGAACACGACGTGCCGCAGATTCGGAAACAGCTTGCGATCCGCGAGACGCGTAACGATTGCGTCCAGCACCGCGTACGAACTGACGGGCAGCGGCGCCCGCGCCGCTTCGCCACCCATCCACGCGTCGCCGGTCCAGCGCAGCAGATCGGCCGGTTCGTCATGCACGCGCACGTCGAGCGTGGCAAGGAATTGCGGCGCGATCAGAAGCGTGCTGTCGAGATCCGCGTGGGCGGCGTCGCGTGCATTCTGTGCCGTACGGAAGTACACGTCCGCGTTGCGCAATTTGCCGTGAATCACGATCACCGCGCGCGTTACCTGCGGTTGCGCGACGTTCCAGTCTTTCGACAGGTACAGCGGAAATTCAGCTCGCCCTTGCGGCGTGTCGATCACGAACCGTGTATCCGAGATCGTCGCCACCGGCTTCAGATGCGACTCGTAGGCATGCACCGCGAATGCCGGTTGCGTGAGCATTGTCAGCATGGCGGTACCCACTGCCGCACACCCCATCGCCAGACGTCTTGAAAAATTCAATGTCATGCAGCTTGCTCCTGATCACCGTGCACTGTCTTGAACGCGGTGCATCGTCAGATCCGTCGTTGAAAAGTTCGAAAACTCAGAACCGGTGGCGGATGCCGAGCGTCACGCGGAAGGCCAGTTTGGCATGACTATCACTATCGTCTCCAGTCGATTTAGTTTTATGTCGCGGAGCGCTCGAGCCTGCTTGCCGTGGGTAACGCGGACCTCGATCGATGCGATGGACGAGATCGTAGGATTTGGCGTGGTAAATGTAAAATACCTGTTTTATGCACCATCCATATCTATACGATATGGCAATGCACAGAAAGCAAGGCACGACCGAGGAGACAGAACACGATGGAGCTTCGCCACTTGCGCTACTTCCTGGCGGTTGCCGAGGAAGGCCAATTCACGCGTGCTGCCGAGCGGCTGGCCATGCAACAGCCGCCCCTCTCGCAGCAGATTCGAACGCTGGAGGAAGAGATCGGCTTCGAACTATTTGTGCGCATGCCGCGCGGCGTAAGCTTGACGCCCGCGGGGCAGGCCTTTGCGGAAGACGCACAACGCTTGCTGCAGGACCTGCAACAGTCGGTGGACAGGGCGCACCGGATTGCGCGCGGCGAGCTCGGCACGATCTCGATCGGCCTCACCAGTTCGGCGGCGTTCCATCCTTTTACGACGGAGACGATCCGGGCTTTTCGCGCGGTGTGTCCCGAGGTCGCCGTGGAGCTTGCCGAACTCAATGCGGCGGAGATTATCGAGCGTTTGGCCGCGGGGCAGATTCAGGCCGCGTTTCTCCGCAAGCCGGTCGATGTGCGCGAGGGCGTGGCGTTCGAGTTATTGCTCGACGAGCCGATGGTGGTGGTATTGCCGGTCGGGCATCCGTTGCTGAAAGGAGCGGGCAAGAAACGGCCGCAGGTGTCGTTGAAGGCATTGGCGCACGAGGACTTCATTCTGGTGCGCCGGCCGGGCGCACCCGGCATGTATGCGGATATCCTGGCAGCATGCAGACAAGCCGGGTTCGTCCCGCGGATTGCGCGCGAGGTGCCGCGCATGGTGTCGGGGATCAATCTGGTCGCAGCAGGGTTGGGGGTGACGCTGGTGCCGGCGTCGATGCAACGTTACGACCAGGTTGGCACCGTCTATTGCACATTGACGAATCCCGCGAAGTTAAGTGCTCCGCTGCATCTTGCTTACCCTGCGGGACTGCGCAATAGCGCGGCGACCCGCTTTATCGAACTGGTGAAGGAGCGCGTTTACGGCTAAATGAGCCGGGCTTTTGCGACAGCGGCACGAAAGCCGCGCTTCACAAAAAATTCCGATTCAATAGCTTGCTAACGAATATTTAGGAAATACAATAGCGGCCATGTCGAATCTCGATACCTTGCGCCGCACCGTCAGCAGCACCCTGGTCGTCGCTGCCAGAAAATGGCGACGCACGAGCCATGGCGTGCTCACGGCCGACGCAGCGGCGCCCCCCAATCCCCGGGATGCCGGGTAACGGGTTATGGTCTATCCCTCCGTCCGCGACTGGCTCTTCTCCGTCAAGACGTTTGCCGCGGCGATGATCGCGCTTTACATCGGTCTCTCGCTCGAATTGCCACGCCCGTATTGGGCGATGGCCACCGTCTACATCGTGTCGAATCCGTTTGTAGGCGCGACCCGCTCCAAGGCGCTTTATCGTGCGCTCGGCACCATGCTGGGCGCGTCGGCCGCGGTGCTGCTGGTGCCGCCGTTCGTCGAATCGCCATATCTCTTCAGCGTGATTGTAGCGTTGTGGATCGGCACGCTGCTGTATCTGGCGGTGGCCGATCGCACCGCGCGCAGCTACGTCTTCATGCTGGCGGCCTACACCATGCCGATCATTGCGCTGCCTTCGGTGACCAATCCAGGCGGCGTGTTCGATCTGGCAATCAGCCGCACTGAGGAGATCCTGCTCGGCATCGTGTGCGCGAGCATTGTCGGCAGTTCGCTGTTTCCTAGCCGGCTCGCGCCCACCATCATCGAGCGGACCGACGCCTGGTTTCGCGACGCCGCGTTCTATGCGACCGAAACGCTGTCCGGGCGCATTGCGGGCTCGGCGATTTCGGGGGCCCGCCAGCGCATCGCGAGCACGATCAACGGGCTGGAACTGCTGCTGAGCCAGCTTGCCTACGACCACACCCGGCCGGACATCCTGGCGCGTGCTCACGAGTTGCGCGGGCGCATGCAGTTGCTGCTGCCGATAATGTCGGCGCTGGCCGATCCGCTGATCGCCCTCTACAACAGCGGCCGCCAGACATGGCCCGAGGGTCTCGAAACGTTGCTCAACGACGTCATCAAATGGTTCCATGCGCCGCTTCCTGAAGCCAGCGAAGGCTATCACCCCGACCCGGAAGCCAACGCATTGCGCGAGCGCATCGCCGCGATGCAGCCGCTGCCGGCCGCGCTGGCGACCTGGGACGGCGCGCTGCTTTCGAACGCGCTGTGGCGCATGAAACAGGTCATCGATATCTGGCAGGACTGCCGCTCGCTGCGCATCATCATCACGCGCGAAGAAGGCTCGTGGCGGCCACGTTTTCGCCATTGGCGGCTCGGTGGCACCGAGCAGTTTTTCGACCGCGGCATCATGCTGTTTTCGACGGTTTCAGCGGGCGCCGCCGTGATCATCGCGTGCAGTCTGTGGATCGGCTCAGGCTGGGCGGACGGCGCCAGCGCGGTGACGCTGGCCGCCATCGCGTGCTGCTTCTTCGCCGCGCTCGACGAACCCGCGCCCATGGTGTTCAAGTTCTTCGTCGCCACGGCGATCGCCGTGGTGGCCGCCGGTATCTATCTGTTCGCCGTGCTGCCTCACGTGCACGATTTCCCGATGCTGGTCGTCCTGTTCGCCGGGCCGTTCATCCTTGTGGGCACGCTAATTCCGCGTCCGCAGTTCAGCATGGTGACGGTGCTCGTGGCCGTCAATACGGCCACCTTCATCAGCATTCAGGATGCCTACTCGGCCGACTTCCTGATCTTCCTGAACAGCAATCTCGCGGGCCTTGCCGGCTTGCTGTATGCGTATCTATGGACCCGAGCGACGCGGCCGTTCGGCGCCGAACTCGCGGCCTCGCGGCTGTTGCGCTCGAGCTGGGCCGACGTGGTGCTGACTGCGTCCACCCGGACGATCGAAGACCCGCGCAATCTCGCCGCGCGCATGCTCGACCGCCTGATGCAATTGATCCCGCGCCTTGCGGCCACGGACGACCACCGCCATCCGTCGATCGAAAGCTTCCGCGATCTGCGCATCGCCTTCAACGCGCTCGATCTGCGCCGACTGACCAGCAAGCTCGGCGGCGAAGCGCCGGCTGCGATCGATCATGTCCTCGAAGACGTGCGCGAATACTTCGAATGGTGCATCGACCAGCGCGCGCGCCAACCGGTGCCCGAGAGCCTGATGTCGTCGATCGATGCAGCCGTGGCGCGCGTCACCGCACAAGGCCTCGCCAATGCCGGTGCGCCGGGCCCGACCGCGCAAACCTCGGCGCGCAGATTGCGCGAGGCGCTGCACGCGCTGGTCGGCTTGCGTCTTTCGCTGTTTCCGGCCACGCTAATCACACCCACGCCGCCCGAACCGGAGGCCGCTGCCTGATGCGCCCGTCCCGCAACCCAATCCTCTCCTTTGCCCGTTCCCGCGATGATCGGTGAAATCGATATTTTCGGCGTGTTCGTGCCGGCCGTGCTGGTGCTGATGTTGATCGCCTATCTGATCAACCTGGCCATTCGCACGGTGTTCGAACGCGTCGGCTTTTACCGCTTCGTCTGGCATCGCTCCATCTTCGATCTCGGCATCTATGTGCTGGTGCTGGGCCTTGTCGTCGTCGTTTCGCACAGACTAATAACGTGAAAAAAACCTGGTTCTCAGTCGGTCAAATTCTGCTGACCCTGATCGTCGTCGTGGTTGCAGCCTTCGTGCTGTGGAAACTGGTCGCCTATTACATGTTCGCGCCGTGGACTCGCGACGGTCATGTACGCGCCGACGTGATCCAGGTTGCACCGGATATCTCGGGGCTGATCTCTTCGGTCGAGGTGGTGGACAACCAGCAGGTCAAACAAGGCCAGGTGCTGTTCGTGATCGATCAGGCCCGCTACGCGCTCGCACTGCGCCAGGCACAGGCCACCGCGCAGCAACGCCGCGCTACGCTCGATCAGGCGCGCCGCGAAGATGTGCGCAATCGCCAGCTCGGCAACCTGGTTGCGGCGGAAGTCGCCGAAGAAAGCCGTTCGCGTGTCGAAACGGCGGAAGCCGCGCTCGCCGATGCGAACGTCGCGATCGATACGGCCAAACTGAATTTGCAACGCACTACCATCGTGAGTCCGGTCGACGGTTATCTGAACGACCGCGCGCCACGTACCGGCGAATTCGTCTCGGCGGGCCGTGCCGTGCTGGCGGTCGTGGATATGCATTCGTTCCGCGTCGACGGTTACTTTGAAGAGACCAAGCTGCGCGGCATCGACATCGGCCAGCGGGTCGACATCCAGGTGATGGGCGAGCCGAACGTGCTGCGCGGCCACGTGCAAAGCATCGTCGCGGGGATTGAAGACCGCGACCGCACGCAAGGATCGAATCTGCTGCCGAACGTGAACCCGGCATTCAGTTGGGTGCGGCTCGCGCAACGGATTCCGGTGCGCGTTGCGCTCGACGAGGTGCCTGCCGACTTCCGCATGATCGCCGGACGCACCGCGACGGTGTCGGTGCGCGATCTGTCGCCGACCGGCAAGCCGCGTCCGGCTGCAGGCGCTTCGGGTACGGTGGATGCATCGGCGGCTTCGGCTTCGGCTACTTCTGCTGTTCCGGCTGCCTCCGCAGCTTCTACTGCGCAACCGGGATCTGCTGCCGTCATGTCGGGCGCGTCGCAATGAAGCTGTCACGCGCCCTTCCCTTATTGCCGCTGCTGCCACTCTTGCCGTTGAGCATCGCGCTCAACGGCTGCGTGAATGTCGGCCCCGATTACGCGCTGCCGAAGCAGACGCTGGTCAACGCGCCACTCGCCAATGCGCCTATCGAAGGCGCCGATGCCAAGCTGACCACGCGGCAGAACGTGCCTGTGATCTGGTGGAAGCTCTATGACGATCCGGTGCTGAACAACCTCGTCGACGAAGCGCTGCAGTCGAATACCGACTTGCGCGTCGCGGCGGCGAACCTCGCGCGTTCGCGTGAAGCGCTGGGTGTCGCGCAGGCTCAAGGCGGCTTCTCCGGCAAGAGTTCGGTGCTGCTTGAACGCGCGCAGGAATCGGCCGAGCAGTACCTGCTCACCGAGAAGCTGCCGGTCGTCAACGAAGGCGATATCGGCATCAGCATCTCGTACGAAATCGATCTGTTCGGCAAGCTGCGCCGTGGTGTCGAAGCGGCTGCGGCGGATACGGAATCCGTGCAGGCGGCCGGCGATCTCGCGCGGATCACGGTGGTCGCGGATGTGGTGCGCTCGTATGTCGACCAATGCTCGGCCGCCGAGGAACTCAGGATCGCGCAGCAATCGCTGGCCTTGCAGAAGGAACGTGTGGACGTGTCGCGCCGATTGCGCGACGCCGGCCGCGGCAATCAGACCGATGTGACGCGCGGGCAAACCCAAGTCGATACGTTGGCGGCGGATATTCCGCGCTACACGGCGCGCCGCCAGATTGCGCAATACCGGCTCGCGGCGCTGCTCGCACGCGCACCGTCCGATTTGCCGCCAGCCGTGCTGGCCTGCAGCACGTTGCCGCAGATCCGTCAGCCGATTCCGGTCGGCGATGGCGCCGCGCTGCTCAAGCGCCGCCCGGACGTGCGCGAGGCCGAGCGTCAACTGGCAGCGTCGACGGCGCGCATCGGCGTCGCGACGGGCGCGTTGTATCCGACGGTGAGCATCGGTGCGTCGGCGGGTTTGACGGGGATTCTGGAGGACCTCGGCACCTCGCCGACGGCACGCTGGGCCTTCGGTCCGCTGATCAGTTGGACCTTCCCCACGAATGGCGCGCGGGGCCGTGTGCGTGAAGCGCAAGCTTCAAGCAATGTTGCGTTGGCAAAGTTCGACGGCGTGGTGCTGACCGCGTTGCGCGAAACCGAAACCAGCCTCGCGACCTATGCGTCCGACTATGCCCGCGCCGACGCCTTGCGTGCCGCGTTGAAGTCGGCCACCGCGTCGGCGGATGAAACGCATCGCTTGTATCGCGCCGGACGCGAGTCGTTCATTTCGGATCTGGATGCGACGCGCACGCTGACTTCGACGAAGTCTCAGGTTGCGGCCGCGGAAGGTCAGGTGGCGATCGATCAGGTCAACCTGTTCCTCGCGCTGGGCGGTGGGTGGGAGACTGATGCGCAGACTGCGCCTAGGACAGAAGTGTCTAACGCCGCGACTCCCGCTGCTGCGGCGCCGGCTAAGGCGGCCATGCCGACGGCGGCCACCAAAGCGCCCTAACCCTCCCGCCTCGTCTCATCCGGGTAAATCGCTATTATTGACAAGCTTTCTTTTACCTTTCAATTCAGGTTAAATACGAGCCTCAACATCACACGGTACGGGGTCACGTATGTCGCAATTCATGCAAGGCGCAGCCACACTGGGTGGTTGTATCGGCGTTTTCACGGTAGTGGTGGCGGTCGTGGAGATGCTGGCGAACTGAGCCCGCCGGGCTCGTGATCGGCTCACCCAGGCGTCTCTGTCTGCGGTGATGCCGGCCTTAAACGGGCCGCCGTTTCGCAGCCGCCTGGTGAATCGCCGCCCTTACCCTCGGATACGTGCCGCAACGGCACACAATGTTGGACATCGCCGCGTCGATGTCCGCATCGGTGGGATTGGGTTTCTGTTTGAGCAGCGCGCAGGCCGCCATCAGTTGCGCGCTCTGGCAATAACCGCACTGCACCACGTCGAGATCGATCCACGCCGCTTTTAACGCCTGCGCTTCGGCGCCCTGCACGCCTTCGATCGTCGTGATCTTCTGCGAGTGCAAGCTCGACATCGGTGTCTGGCAGGCAAGGCCCGCCTTGCCGTCCAAGTGGATCGTGCACGCGCCGCAAATGCCCACGCCGCAGCCGAACTTGGTGCCGGTCATGCCGAGGTCGCAGCGCAGCACCCACAGGAGCGGCATATCCGGTTCAGCTTGCACAGCAACCACGCGGCCGTTGATGTTTAGCGATCCCATGTTTTCTCCGTCAATCTGAAGCGTTTCACGCGACCCTCAACGGCAACGTGCGCAAGCGCTGGCCGGTCAGCGCGAATACCGCGTTGGCCACCGCCGGCGCAACCGGCGGCACGCCCGGTTCGCCGACGCCCTGCGGGTGCATCTGGCTCGGCATGATGTCGACTTCGATCACCGGACAGTCGTTCATCCGCACAACCGGGAAATCGACGAAGTTCTTCTGCGTCACCTGCCCGCCGACGATGGTGATTTCGTCCTGCAACGCCGTCGAGAGGCCGAATACGATGCCACCCTCCATCTGCTGACGAATCAGGTTTGGATTCACCGGCAGTCCGCAATCGATCACGCAGACCACCCGATGCACGCGAATCTGCTTGTTCGCACCGACCGATACTTCCGCCACCTGCGCGACGACACTGCCGAACGCTTCGTGCAGCGCGACGCCGCGTGCCCGCTTTGTGCCATCGGCAGCATGTGTCAAGGGATGTCCCCAATTCGATAACGCGGCAACACGCCTTAACACAGCCAGATGGCGCGGATGCTGCGCGAGCAGCGACGCGCGAAACGCAATCGGATCCTGACCGGCGGCTACGGCGAGTTCGTCGGTAAAACCCTCGGTGAAAAACGCCTGATGCGAATGGCCGACCGAGCGCCAGAATCCAATCGGGATTGGTAATTCGACGATCTTGTGCGCCACGCGCGCAGTGGGCCATTCGTAGGGCTGATCGAATGCGCCTTCGCAAGTGGTCTTGTCGATGGGGATGCGCGGCACGCCGTAGTAACGCGCAAGCGATTCCGGCACGATCGCCTGACTCGCTGAAGTGGCTTGCCACGCGACGAGCTTGCCATCTTTGTCGAGACCGGCCTTGAGTCGCGACACGCACGCCGGACGATAGAAATCGTGGGTGAAATCCTCCGCACGCGACCAGATCGTTTGCACCGGACGACCACCGCCTTCGCGCGCAATCGCCGCGGCTTGCGCGATGAAATCGAGTTCGAGACGGCGCCCGAAAGCACCGCCGAGCAATTGCGTTTGCACGTCGACCTTGTCGGCGTCGATGTCCAGCACTTTCGCGACGTGCTGCCGCGCGAGCGCCGGCATTTGCGTGGAGACCCAAACGGTGGCCGCGCCGTCCGCAACCTGCACCGTGCAATTCACCGGCTCGACCGCGCCATGTGCGAGATACGGTGCGTGGTACTCGGCGCTGATCGTTCGCGCCGCGCCGCTCAATGCGGCTTCGACATCACCGCGGTGGTAGTAGGCGTGGCCGTTGCTGTCGTCCAGTGCTTGCGTAAGCTGGGTGTCCACGTCTGCGCTCGACAGCGTGGCTGCGGGGCCGTCATTCCACACCACGTCGATCGCACTCACCGCGTTCATCGCGCGGAACGGGTTGTCGGCGATTACCGCGACGCCGCCGCTGCCACCAGCGTAGGGCTTCAGCGAAAACGCCTTGATGAAACCCGGCATGCTCTTCGCAGGCGAAGCGTCGAAATGCGCCACCGTCCCGCCCAGCGTGGGGCACATCACCACGCTCGCATAGATGAGACCGTCCGGCAGCGCGTCAATGCCGAAGCGCGCCGTGCCGTTGATTTTCGACGCGGCTTCGATACGCCGCATCGGTTTGCCGATCAGTTTGAACTCAGCGGGATCTTTCAGCGCGACCTTGCGTGGCAGCGGTTGCTGTGCGGCCATCGTGGACAGCTCGCCGAAGCTCGCCTTGTGGCCTGCTGCGTGCACTACGTAGCCGCTTTCCGTATGGCACTCGCCGGGTGACACCTTCCATTGCGCGGCCGCCGCGCCGATCAGCATCGCGCGCGCCGAGGCGCCGGCTTCACGCATCGGCGTCCATAGATCGTTCATGCTCGATGAACCGCCCGTCATCATCGTGCCGGCGTCGCGCACCAGCTTGCGGGTCATCCAGACCGTGGCGCGCTTGACCGTGCTGTCGTCGTCCGGGCGAAACGGCAGATCGTCGACGATGTTCTGCACGCTGTTGTAGATCTTGTCGATCGGCGAGTTTTCCACTCGAACCTGCGACCAGTCGGCGTCGAGTTCTTCGGCCAGCAGCATCGCAAGGCCAGTGTGGATACCCTGCCCCATTTCCGCTTTGCACACCACGATCGTCACGGTGTTGTCCGCGGCGATTTTGACCCAGCCGTTGAGTGCGACCTGGTTGCCTTCTGCCGGCAGTGGCGTGGAGGGTGTCAGACGTTGGCCCGGCGGCAGCACCGACCAGCCGACCAGCAGCACGCCGAGCGCGCCGGCGCCGCCTAGCAGGAAGGTTCTGCGCTTTAACATCGTATGGCTCGATCAGCTTGCACGGTGGCGGGGACGCTGTGAAAGCGCGGGCTGGCGCGGGAATTTGTTTCGTCGGAACAGTAGTAAGACGGGAAAGTGGGTGGGGGACTGAAAGCTAAGGGGTTTCAGCCGACCTGCACAGTGCTGGCGGATGCCCTTCGAGGAAAGGGCGAATGCAAGCCGTGTGTCAGTTCATTAAATGTTATTCGTCGCGTGGTGGCACGCTGCAGCGCAACTGGCTTGAACGGCGGAAAAATGCGAGAGGTGGCGGATTTTTGCTTTCACCCGCCCTCCCGAATCATCTCAATCAACGCCCGCAACCCCGCCGGCACATGACGCCGCCCAGGATAATAAAGACATAGCCCGTCGAACGCCGGCGTCCAATCTTCCAGCACACGCTGCAGCGTGCCCGCTTCCAGATCCGCCGCCACATTCCATTCGGTCATATACGCCAGTCCGAATCCCTCGCGGGCCGCCTCCATGATGAGCAACGGCTCATCGAGCGTCAGCATGCCCTGCACATCCACGCTGAAAGCCTCGCCGCGTCGCTCGAACTCCCAGTGATAAATACGTCCGCTCGGCATGCGCATCCGGATACAACGGTGTGCACGCAGATCGTCCGGCTTGCGCGGCTTCGGATTTTCGGCGAAATAGGCGGGACTCCCAACGACTGCAAAACGCTGCGGCCGGTTGAACGGCACGGCGATCATGTCCTGCGGCACAATCTCAGCCAACCGAATACCGGCGTCAAAACCCTCCACCACGATATCGATCATGCGCCCCTCGGTGACGAGATCCAGCTTCATCTCCGGATAACGCCGTAGGTATTCCAGTAGCAAGGGCATCACCTGGCGCGCCGCGCCCGTCGATGTGTTGATGCGCAGCGTGCCAGCGGGCGTGTCGCGATAGCTGCCGGCCTGCTCGATGGCGACGCGGATGGTCGACAACGCCGGCGCCACACTGTCGACGAATTGCGCGCCCGCTTCGGACAACGACACGCTGCGTGTCGTCCGATTAAAGAGCCGCACGCCGATGCGCGCCTCCAACGCCGCAATCGCATGGCTCAGCGCCGATGTCGACACGCCAAGTTCCGTCGCCGCTGCGCGGAAGCTGCGATGACGCGCCACCGCAAGCACGCCTTCCAGTTCACTCAAACCGGGCGTCTTCATTATCCCATCCTGCTCAACGAATCATCCTCGATTATATGGCTAGTCGGCTTAATTCATTGAGCCTATCTTTGAGGCAACAACTTCCTGGGTAGGAGCTTTCATGCAGCAAATCGACAAGGTTTATATCGACGGCGCGTTCGTCACCCCGCACGGCGAGGAGTGGTTCGATCTTCACAAC
Organism: Paraburkholderia sp. SECH4; assembly: GCF_030511745.1. Lineage (NCBI taxonomy): Bacteria > Pseudomonadati > Pseudomonadota > Betaproteobacteria > Burkholderiales > Burkholderiaceae > Paraburkholderia > Paraburkholderia sp. SECH4. The sequence goes on along the minus strand of NZ_JALOCP010000003.1, from coordinate 355,296 downwards.
CCGGCTAAGGAAACGGTGATCGGCAAGGTGCGTCTGGCCGACGCGGAAGACGCTCGCCGCGCAATCGCGGCCGCCAAACGCGCCTTTCCGGCGTTTTCCCGCACCAGCAAGGAAGAGCGGATCGCACTGCTCGAACGCATGCACGCCGCTGTTCAAGCGAGAGAAGACGACCTGTTCGAAGCAATCGTCGAGGAATACGGCGCGCCGGTGTCACGCGCGCGCTGGATGGCGAAATACCCGGCGGACGTGCTGGCGGAAGTCATCAAGGTCTTGCAGACCTATGATTTCACGCGACGCGCCGGCACGGCCGACGTCGTCATGCAGCCGCTCGGCGTCGCGGGACTGATTACGCCGTGGAATAGCAATGGCGGCTTTATCTGCGGGAAGCTGGCTGCGGCGATTGCAGCGGGCTGCACAGCCGTCATCAAGCCGAGTGAAATGAGCGCGATCCAGACACGCATCATCACCGAGGCGCTGCACGAGTCCGGCTTGCCTGCGGGCGTGTTCAATATCGTCACCGGCCGGGGCGACACGGTGGGGGCGGAAATCAGCGCACATCCGGACGTGGCGAAGATTTCCTTCACCGGATCGACGGCTGTCGGCAAAACGATTCTGCGCACCGGCGCGGAGACATTGAAACGCGTCACGTTGGAGTTGGGCGGCAAATCGCCGGTGGTCATACTCGACGACGCCGATTTCGCGGAAGCGGTGCCGTTGGCGCTCCAGGCAGGGTTCATGAACAGCGGTCAGGCGTGTATCGCCGGTACGCGGATTCTTGTGCCGAAGAGCCGCCTTACGGAATTCGAAGAGCGGGTGCGCTTTGAAGTCGCTCGCACGCAAGCCGGTGATCCGCGCGATCCGGCTACGCAGATCGGCCCGATGGTCAGCCGCAAGCAGTGGGAGCGCGTGCAGCGCTACATCGGTATCGGCATCGATGAAGGTGCGAGATTGATTGCCGGTGGCGAGGGCCGACCGGAGGGAGTGGAGCATGGCTGGTTCGTGCGTCCGACCGTATTTAGCGGTGTCAGCAACGACATGACGATTGCCCGTGAGGAGATTTTTGGGCCGGTGCTGTCGATCATTGCGTATCGCGATACCGAGGAAGCGATTGCAATCGCCAATGACACGAGCTACGGGCTGCAAGCGTACGTACTCTCAGCCGATGCGGCGCGTGCTCGCGCAGTCGCCATTCGTATCGACGCAGGACGCGTACTGATCAACACGTTGGCGCACGAGCCGGCCGCACCGTTCGGCGGCTTCAAGCAATCGGGCATCGGGCGGGAATACGGGACGTTCGGGTTGGAAGCGTTCATGGAGCCGAAGTCGTTGCTCGGCGTGAACTAAAGCGTTTGATCGCTCAGCAGGCGGTGCGTCAGCATTTGCACGACGCACCGCCGGATGTTTCACCGCCGGTTCGATCCCGACACGACATCGATCCACACGGCCAGCACAAGAATGCTGCCCTTCACGATCATCTGCCAGTACGCGTCGACATCCAGCATCGACATGCCGTTATCCAGGCTCGCCATCACCAGTGCGCCGATCAACGCACCGTAGACCGTTCCGGACCCGCCGCGCATCGACGTCCCGCCGATAAAGCACGCGGCGATCGCGTCGAGTTCACCCATCGATCCCGCCGACGGTGAGCCGGCCGCGAGTCGCGCCGTATTGACGATCCCCGCGAACGCGCACATCAGTCCCATCAGTGCAAAGATGGCCAGCTTCACGCGGTTGGTATTCACGCCGGAGAGCCGCGTCGCTTCCAGGTTCGAACCCACCGCGTAAATACGCCGCCCGAACACGGTCTGTGTAGCGATCCACGTAAAAATACCCAGCAGCGCGAGCAGCAACAAAACCGGCACGGGAATGCCGCCATAACGATCGAGCGTGGCAACAAACGCGGCCAGAATCACGCCCGCCCCGACCACTTTCGCGACGTCCTGCCAGATCGGCACCACCCGCAACTTATAACGCTCACGGTTGCTTCGTTGTCGCACGGTCAGAAAGGCCAGTACGACAAACAGCACGACAGCAAGCGTATCGCCCGCAAAACGCGGCAAATACCCCTGACCGACAAACACGAAACCATCAGAGACCGGCGCAATCGTCGAACCACCAGTAACGCCAAGCAGAATGCCGCGATATGCCAGCATGCCACCCAGGCCGACAATGAACGAAGGCACACGCCGGTACGTCGACCACCATCCGTTGAACATGCCGACGAGCACGCCAAGCAGCATTACCACAGGCACGGTGACGCCAATCGGCCAATGCCGGTTCACATCGAGAATCGCCGCGACGCCGCCGAGCAAACCCAGCAGTGACCCGACCGACAGATCGATCTCGCCCGCGATGATCACGAACACCATGCCGCACGCGAGCATGCCCGTAATCGACATCTGCCGCAGCAGATTCGACAGATTGCGCGGCGTCACGAACGCGCCGTGCGTCAGAAAGGAGAAGAAAAGCCAGATCGCGGCCACGGCGATCAGCAACGCGAGAATCTTGTAACGCGCGAACAGTTGCTGAATGCGCTGCGGGCCACCGAATGCGCCTCGCGACGCAGGGCTGTCGGCGGGTTGGGAAGTGACGTCGGGAGTCATGCGGCACTCGCTTCGGTTGGTGCGGTCGGGTTGAGGGATCGCTGCACAGGACGGATTGCGGCGCTGAGAATGTCCTCTTGCGTGAGGCCGTCGTTGACGAAATCGCCGCGTAATTCGCCTTCGCCGATGACCAGCACGCGATCGCTGATGCCAAGCACTTCAGGCAATTCGGACGACACCATCACGATCGACATGCCGCGCTGTGCCAGTTGAAAAATCAGTTTGTAGATTTCGAACTTCGCGCCGACATCGACGCCTCGCGTCGGTTCGTCGAGGATCAGTACTTTCGGGTCGGTCAGCAGCATGCGCGTCAGCACGGCCTTCTGCTGATTGCCGCCCGATAGACTCGCAATCGAGAGCATCGGATGCGCCGCGCGCACTGAAAGCCGCTTCATCTCCGTGTGAATCGTGTCGAGTTCGGCCGCGGAATCAATGCGACCGCCCTTCGCGAAACGTTGCAACACCGCAAGCGTGATGTTGTGGCCGACACTCAGACCCGGCACGATACCGTGGCGCTTTCGATCTTCCGGCACCATACCGATGCCGGCGCGAATCGCATCGACAGGGGCGCGAATTTTCACCGGCTTGCCGTCCATCACCACGGTCGCCTCGCTCACACCGGGATACGCGCCGAAGATCGCCTGCATCAGTTCTGTACGCCCCGCGCCGACCAAACCGGCAACACCGAGAATTTCGCCACGCCGCAGCGCAAACGACACATCGTTCACGCGCTTTCGGCGTGGATTGTTGACGTCAAAACAGGTCACGTGGCGCGCTTCAAAGATCACGTCGCCAATGGGATGCGGTTCACGCGGAAACAGGTTCTTGATTTCGCGCCCCACCATCAGGGAGATGATGCGGTCAGTGGTCAGCGCGCGCATGGGTTCGGTCGCGACGTGGCGGCCGTCGCGAATCACGCTGATTGTGTCGCACACCGCCGCTACTTCGTCGAGCTTGTGCGAGATGTAAACGCAGGCAACACCGCGCCGCTTCAGATCGCGCACGATATCCAGCAGGATGTGTATCTCCGTAGCGGTCAGCGACGACGACGGTTCATCGAGGATCAACAGTTTCGCGCGCTTGTTCAGCGCCTTCGCGATCTCGATCAACTGCTGGTGGCCGCCACCGTAATTCATCACTGGTTGCGCGGAGTTGATTCCGCTTATGCCGAGTTCGCGCAGCAGTTCGTCGGCACGCTGATACATCGCGGCGTAATTCATTCGGCCACCGGGCAGCGTGATTTCGTTGCCGAGAAAGATGTTCTCTGCGACCGAGAGCTCCGGCACCAGCATCAACTCCTGATGGATGATGATGATGCCCGCGCGTTCCGTGTCTCTTATGCTCGCGGCCTTCAGCGGCTCGCCTTCCCAGATGATTTCGCCGTCCCACGTGCCGTGGGGATAGACGCCGGACAGCACTTTCATCAGCGTCGATTTGCCCGCGCCGTTTTCGCCGCACAAGCCGACGCACTCGCCAGGCGCCACCGTCAGGTCGATGCCGTCGAGCGCCTTCACGCCGGAAAACGCTTTAACGATGCCGCGCATCGTCAGTAATGGTTCACTCATTCGCTATGCCTCGCTGCAGGGCGCGCGGTCGCGCCGATGTGCCTGACGCATACCAGGCACATCGGCTTGAACTACGCACACGTTACGCTCATTGGCTCGCGAGCTGGGCCTGGGTGTAGAAGCCGTCCTTGACGACCACATCAACATTGCTCTTGGTGAGCAACGTGGGTTGCAGAAGCACCGTGTCGACCTTCTTCTTGCCGTTGTCGTACTGTGCATTGAAGGCTGGCTTTTCGCCCTTCGCAAGCGCGACGGAGAGTTTCGCCGCTTCGCCTGCAATCAGCTTCAGCGGTTTGTACACGGTCATCGTCTGCGTGCCGGCGATCACGCGTTTCACAGCAGCCAGATCAGCGTCTTGTCCCGACACCGGCACCTTGCCTGCCATGTGCTGTGCGGCAAGCGCCTGGATCGCGCCGCCTGCGGTGCCGTCGTTCGAAGCGACGATTGCGTCGATCTTGTTGTTGTTCGCCGTGAGCGCATCTTCAACGATACGCAGCGCCGTCGATGCGCTCCATTCCGGTACCCATTGCTGACCGACGATCTTGATGTCGCCCTTGTCTATCGCGGGCTTCAACACCTTGAGCTGGCCTTCACGCAGCATCTTGGCGTTGTTGTCGGTCGGCGCGCCGCCGAGCATGAAGTAGTTACCCTTCGGTTGCGCGTTGAAGACACCTTGTGCTTGCAGCTCGCCAACCTTCTCGTTGTCGAACGAGATATAGGCATCCACGTCGGCGTCGAGAATCAGGCGGTCGTACGAGACGACCTTGATGCCTGCTTTCTTGGCTTCGGCGACCACATTGCCGAGCGTCTTCGAATTAAACGGCACGATCACGATCACGTCGACGCCGCGCGAGATCAGGTTTTCAATCTGCGAAATCTGTCGCTCTTCGCTCGCGTCGGCGGATTGCACCGATACTTTGGCGCCGAGCTTTTCTGCCGCTGCAACGAAATAGTCACGATCGCGCGACCAGCGCTCGACGCGCAGATCGTCGATACAGAAGCCAATTTCCGGGTGGTCCTTGCTTGCGTGCGCGAGCGGCGCAGCAAGCGACAGGCTGGCGAGCATCGCTCCACACACGAGCGAACTCAGTACGGTACGACGCGTTGCGAATTTCATGTCTCACTCCTTGTTCTGATAGCCGGAATACCGGATTGGACGGTCTGCGCTGCGAGCCGCAGAACCGGACAAGCGACAACCCAAAGCTTCTTTTATTCGCGCGGTCAACGTGGCCGCGCGGTTTTTATGTCTTACTGCGTGCCCTTTTTCGGGCGGTTACTTCATGACTGCCTTTTTAGCGTCGGCTGTATATCGCCTGATTTACAACGTTTTCCAGTTGCTCCTGTCTGCCACTCACATGCTGCGGATTCAGGCCGCGCGTCAATGCATCCGCAGCCAGCGTCGAGAGCGAATAGTCGCCCTTCAGAATCTTGCGGCCGAACTCCGACTCCCAGCCCGCGTAGCGTTGACGTTTGAACGCTTCGAGCCGGTCGTTTTCGATCAGTGTCGCCGCACGCTCGACGGCGAGCGCCAGGTTATCGATTGCACCGATATGACCGAAGAACAGATCTTCCGCATCGACGCTCTGCCGCCGCACTTTAGCGTCGAAGTTCATACCGCCGGTGGTGAAGCCGCCGTGCTTGAGGATTTCGTAGAAAGCGAGAGTCAATTCTTCGACGCTGTTCGGAAACTGGTCCGTGTCCCAGCCGTTTTGTTGATCGCCGCGATTCGCGTCGACGCTGCCGAAAATGCCCAGCGCGTAGGCCGTGGCGATCTCGTGATGGAACGAGTGGCCAGCAAGCGTGGCGTGATTGGCTTCGATGTTCACGCGAATTTCTTTTTCGAGCCCGTATTGCAGCAGGAAACCGTGTACGGTCGCCACGTCGTAGTCGAATTGATGCTTGGTCGGCTCCTGCGGCTTCGGCTCGATCAGCAATGCGCCTTTGAAGCCGATCTTGTGCTTGTGCTCGACCACCATGTGCAGGAAACGGGCAAGCTGATCACGTTCGCGTACGAGATCGGTATTGAGCAGTGTGTCGTAGCCTTCACGGCCGCCCCACAACACATAATTTTCGCCACCGAGCAGTTGGGTCGCGTCGAGCGCATGGCGAACCTGCGTCGCAGCGAACGCGAAAATCTCGGGATCAGGACTAGTCGCCGCGCCTGCTGCATAACGCGGATGCGAGAACAGATTGGCCGTGCCCCACAGCAATTTGACGCCGGTGTCCTGCTGCTTGCGCGCCAGATAGTCGGCGATGCGGGTGAAGTTCTCGCTGTAGGTTTTCAGGCTGTCGCCTTCCGGCGCAACGTCGGTATCATGAAACGTGTAATACGGCGTGCCGAGCTTCGAGAAAAACTCAAACGCGGAATCCGCCTTTTGCTGCGCCCGTTCCATTGCGTCGCCGGCTTGCTGCCATGGACGCCGAAACGTCCCTTGCCCGAAAATATCGACGCCCGGCCAGACAAACGTATGCCAGTAGCACACAGCGATGCGAAGATGTTCTTCGAGTGTCTTGCCGAGCACCCGCTTACTCTTGTCGTAATGGCGATACGCAAGCGGGTTATCCGATTGCGGGCCCTCGTAGCGGATCTCGGGAATGTGTTCGAAGTAGGACATCAGCGTCTCCTGTTTTATGCTGCACTGCAACCCGTGCGACATCGCCGCGCCGGTCGACAAGGTGACGCCATGCTGCCGCTTGCAAGGTGCACCGGCAATTGCGAAATTGCGCAGCGTGCTTGATGTTTCTTACCGCCCATGCGTTTGTTTCACACCGGCGCGATCTTCGCGGCCTAGAATAACCAGACTCTTAAAAACGGTGCTGCCTTCAGAGCACACCCAACAACAGGAGACGAAGGCGCTGCGAATCCCAACGATTCGCACGCCACCCACTGCCATGACCCGTCCGCAAACACCACAGACGACCCATCGGATCGCGCTGCTGTTCAACGCGAACAAGGTGTATGACCGCGAGATCATCACCGGCATCGGCAATTACCTGCTGTCGACGCGCGTGGCGTGGGATCTCTTCCTCGAAGAAGATTTCCGCTGCCGGTTGACGGGTATCGAGCGTTTCGACGGCGACGGCATCATCGCGGATTTCGACGATCCCGCTGTGGGTGAAGCGCTGCGAGATTGTCCGTTGCCGGTGGTGGCGGTCGGTTCATCATTCGAAGATCCGGCGCACTACCCCCCGGACTTACCCTATATCGCGACCGATAACGCCAAGCTCGTTTCGCTTGCCTACACGCATCTGATCGGCGCGGGACTCGAGCACTTCGCTTTGTATAGCCTGCCGCAAGCGCAGGAGAATCGCTGGGCGCAGCAACGTGAGTTGGCATTCGCTCACCTGCGCAGCACGGACGGCCATAGCGCCGAGCAGATCGGCACCGAGATCTATCGTGGCCTGTCGACCAGCGCGCCGTCGTGGAATCAGGCAACCGAGCAGCTCACCGCTTGGCTCGCCCAGTTGCCGAAGCCGGTCGGCATCATCGCCGTCACCGACGCCCGCGCACGGCATCTGCTGCAGGCATGCTTGATCGCGGGTATTCCCGTGCCTGAAGAAGTGGCGATCATCGGCATCGACAACGATCCGCTCACGCGAACGTTGACCCGCATTCCGCTTTCCTCCGTGATTCAAGGCACCGAGGAAATGGGCCGCACCGCCGCTCACTTGTTGCATCAAATGCTGCACGGCGCGCGTTTTCCGGGGCGGCGCATTCTCGTACCGCCGGTGGGCATCAATGTGCTCGAATCGACGAAACACCAGCCGCTCGCGAGTCCGTATGTGATGCGTGCGCGGCACTTCATCCGCCAGTACGCATGCCAGGGCATTCGCACCGAACAGGTTGCCGATTACGTGGGCGTGTCGAGATCGTCTCTCGAAGAGTACTTCCGGCGCGAACGGCAGTGCACCGTGCATCAGGAAATCCTGCGCCATAAACTCGATGTCGCGAAAGCGCTGCTGGCGAAGCGCGATGCGTCGAGTGCCGAGGTGGCGATCCGTTGCGGCTTCACGTCACTGCAATACATGTACGCGGTGTTTCGCCGCGAACTCGGCTGTACGCCGCGCGAATACCAGGACCGTGTGAATTCGACGGCAGAGCCCGGCTGAGCATGCCTTTCACCTTCTCTTTCTACCGACGACATGATCAGCATCGCACCACTTTCCTCTGAGCCATGGGGCACGCTGCCCGGCGGCGATCCTGTGCGGCTCTTTACGCTGCGCAATGCGCACGGCATGAAAGTCGCCATCAGCGACCTGGGCGCGACGCTGGTCTCGTGGCATGCGCCGGACCGCGCGGGTCGTCTCGGCGACATCCTACTCGGCCACGACACGCCCGCCGAATACGTTGCGGCCACAACCTACATGGGCGGATTGATCGGCCGTTGGGCGAACCGCATTGCCGATGCGCGTTTCACGCTCGACGGCATCGAGTACACGCTCGATCGCAATGAAGGCGCGAATCTGCTGCATGGCGGCACGCAGGGTTTTCATCGCACACTGTGGGACGTGAGCGAAGACAACGGTGCGCTGGTTATGCGTCTGGAATCGCCCGAAGGCGACGCCGGCTTTCCGGGCAACGTCACGGTGCAGGTGCGCTACACGCTCGACGACGACGGCACCTTGACGATCGCCTATGAAGCGATCACGGACGCCCCTACGCCGCTCAATCTGACGAGCCATCCGTATTTCAACCTGACGGGTCGGCGGGGTGCCGACATTCGCGGACATGTGCTGTCGATCAATGCCGACCGGTTCTTCGAAGTCGATGCGTCGATGATTCCTTGCGAGCTTGCCGAAGTGGCAGGCAATGCGTTCGACTTCAGACAGAGCGCGCCGATCGGCGCACGGCTCGATTGGCCGCATGCGCAGCTTGCGAGGGCCGGTGGCTTCGATCACTGCTATGTGCTGCGTGACGCGCCTGACGCCACGATGGCCGGACGCGAACCGCAGGTACGCGAGGTTGCATGCGCCTATGACCCCGGCAGCGGACGCGAACTGACCGTCTCGACCGATCAGCGCGGCTTACAGTTCTACACCGGCAATTTCCTGAAAGGCGACACGGGACGCGGCGGCATCGCCTATCAGGCGTACTCCGGACTGTGTCTCGAAGCGGGCGGCTTTCCGAATGAAGTCAATATGGCCGAGCAGGATCAGGTCATCGTGCGACCTGGCAGCGCATACCGGCAGATGACGGCGTACCGCGTAGGTGTACGTTCTGGAGTCTGAAGCAATTCTTCAAATCTTAGGAAGAGCATTACATAACGCCGACTTATCATTTGCTGCAAGACTGAATTACGGGTTTAGGGGTTTGCCCTAGATCGCCCGCTTCCTAGAATCCCTCCATAGGTCGCCGAACACATGTTGCGGCGCCGAATAAAACATCCTCGGAGGGACGCATCATGAAATCACTGATCAAAGCAGTCGCAGTGGTCGTTGTTCTCGCAGCCCCGGTCGCTTCGTTCGCACAGTCCGAGCAACCGCTGACCCGCGCGGAGGTCAAGGCGCAACTGATCCAGATTGAACAGGCCGGCTACAACCCCGCCGCTGCAACCGACTCGACCTACCCCGCGGACATTCAGGCAGCCGAAGCACGCGTAGCCGCACAGCATGACGCCACCGGTTATGGTTCTTCGGCAAACGGCTCATCGCAAACCGGCACACCCGTACCCGCTGCGCCCGCGGTTCAGCCCGAACCGATGGGCGGCCAGTAAAACGCTAACGTTGTCTGTTGTTGCGTAGTTCGATGCGAGCCATGCTTGTTGAAGCATGCGCTCGCATGAACGCGTTCCACTGCGCATGACTATGACAGCGCAGTGTCAGAAAATCCTTTGACGAAAATAATGGCTCATATATCCTAGGGCGGCAGTCTGGTGGTTCTCGCAGCGCGGTCAATCTGCATCAGCGAGGACTTCTACTCAACGTCGCTTCGGGTTCCATCGTGAAAGTCCGTGGTCCATTGGTGAGATATCAGCCTGGTCGGGAAAGAACCTTCCTGTCCGGCTGTTCTATCGCTCATCAGGGGAGCAACTGCGCTTCGCCATCCCGCCCCCTGTCCATCGATACCGTGTTGTCGCGTCGCTCTGTCCGTCGACACAACGTCATTGCAGCACCCGCAACTATCGGGGTGCGTACCGACGAAATCGCGTCGCTTCTGCCTTAGCCCCCTTCTCTTTTCGCGAGCAAGTGTTGCATGCGATCAGGCCGCTTTATCTAGCGGTCGAACGTCTGCAATGCATTTGTCTGTCCGCGCTTTGCATTTGTCTTGCTAGCGTTGGCCGGCTTATAGCGCTCGCCTCTCTGCGTCCCTTTTAGCTCTGCTGTGCGCTTGCGCTGCGGCAGGCGGCGTCACGTCCCTGATTCGTCCGCACTCGTGCAGGACATAAGGACGTGCGGGTCGTCACGCTCGTGCATCGGTGCCTACGCTGCGGCGAAAACTGAAGATCGAAACCAAGGAGATAGTCGAATGAAGATCCGTCATGCCAAGCTTCTCTCGCTCACCGGCACGATGCTGTGCTCGTTGACCGCCCTAACGCCGATGAACGCTGCACACGCAGCGGATACGACGATCAACGTCTACAACTGGTCGGACTACATCGCCAAAGACACGATTACCGGCTTCGAAAAGCAATCCGGCATCACGGTGAAATACGACAGCTACGATAGCGACGACACACTGCAGGCGAAACTGCTGGCAGGCAGTTCCGGGTATGACATCGTTGTGCCCACATCGAGTTATATGGCGCGCCAGATCGAAGCCGGCGTGTATCAGAAGATCGACAAATCGAAGATGCCGAACCTCGCGAACCTCGATCCGGGTTTGATGAAACTGATTGCCGATGCGGACCCCGGCAATCAATACGGTGTGCCTTGGGCCTGGGGCACGGACGGTGTCGGCTATAACGTTCAGGCCGTAAAAAAGGCTCTCGGTGCCGATGCGCCCGTTGATAGCTGGTCGCTGTTGTTCGACCCTCAGAATCTTTCCAAGCTGAAGAGTTGTGGCGTGTCTTTCCTCGACGCAGCGGCGGATGTTTTCCCGGCCGTGCTTCAGTACATGCATAAGGACCCGAACAGCACCAATCCCGGCGATTACCAGGCCGCATACGAAGTGCTGAAGAAAGTGCGACCGTATATCACGCAGTTCAATTCATCCGGCTACATCAACGATCTGGCGAACAACGATATCTGCGTGGCGTTGGGCTATTCGGGAGATGTGGGGATTGCACGGCGACGTGCGTCGGAAGCGAAGCGTTCGTATGATGTGCGGTTCTCGAACATCAAGGACGCCGGCCTGCTCTGGATGGACGTGATGGTGATTCCGAAAGATGCCCCGCATCCGGAAGCGGCGATGAAGTGGATGAACTACATCGAAGATCCGAAGGTAAGCGCGGCGATTACGAACGAAGTGTTTTATCCGACTGCGAATCGCGCGGCGAGGCAGTTTGTGACGCCGGCGATCGAGCAGGATGCGAATGTGTATCCGCCTGAAGCCGTGCTGAACAAGATGACGTTGATGCGGCCGCAGCCTGCACCGATCATGCGGCTTGAGAACCGGCTGTGGGCGCAGTTGAAGTCGGGGAGTTGAGTTCGGTTTAGCTGATGCAGTCTGCTGACGGTAGGTGTCACCTTTTGAGCGTGGCGCATGCAGTGGGTGTGTGCGCTACGCCCTTTTTGAAGCTTTGATTTTTAACTCTGTTTGCATCGAGCCATTATGAGCATTCTGAATATCGTAGATTTTGCGCAACCTGCCAAGGAAAGCGTTGAGTACATGCCGAAAGCAGAAGCGGTGCTTGCCGGCAATCCTTCGCAGCTTGTTCACACGCATTTTGCCAGTCCCTGTGGGCAGCTCGCGGCTGGCGTTTGGGAGGGAGCTTGCGGGCAATGGACGGTGAACTTCACCGAGAGTGAGTATTGCGAAATACTCGAGGGCGTGTCCGTGATTCGGGATGCGCATGGGACTAGCAAGACTGTGCGGGCTGGGGACCGGTTCTTGATTCCGGCGGGATTTAAGGGGACGTGGGAAGTGGTTGAGCCGTGTAAGAAGATTTTTGTTTCGGTGGAGTTTAAGGGGTAGGTTGCGGTGGTGGTGCTGCTTTCAGGCTTCGCTGTTGATCGCGCATCACGGGTGGAGTCTGGTCGATCGCATTCCTCGCTTTTCTGGTGACCTATCAATTCATGTTCTGGATACCGACTTTGCTCGTGTCGTACGGATTTTCGCCAGCGAGCGCGGCGTTGGGCTCCGCGGCGAGCGCAATCGGCGGCATTCTACTAACGCTTGGGTTTTCGCCGCAGCGAATCGTGTTGTTCAACTGCTTGCCGATTTTCCTGATTATTGCCTTGCTCGCGATCTCGCAGCTCTACCCGCGACGGTCGCGAGCTGGTCACGTGCGTACCGATTGACGGCGGCAAGGTCAGGAGTGTTCGTCGATCCACGCCTCGTGCAACACTTGAGATGTTGAGCCAGGATGCAACCCTATCCCCGACAGATCTCACGAAATCAAACGGGTAAGTTCGTCGTGAAGCTCCTTTGAAAGCGACACGCCGTGCTCAACGCTGCGCTGTCGCGCATCGAATCGTCGCTGAGAGGGCAGACGCGCGCCCTGACCCACGATTCCTTCAAACAGAGTCTCGGCGCGCTGCAGGTTGTCCGTAGGGGCAGCGCCGGCGAAGACTGCAGGGTCGAAAGCGATGACGATTTCACCATGACAGGGGGCCGCGCCTACGTCTTCGTCAAAAGCCAGCGATTCCGGGCTGAGCATATCGCCAATTAACGGACCAGCCAGCAACTCAACCATCGCTGAGAGCGCGGAACCCTTATAGCCTCCGAATGTAAGCATGGCACCCCTCAATGCTTTATCGGGATCATCGGTAGCTTGACCGTTTTCGTCGATCGCCCAGTCACTCGGGATCTTCGAGCCAGACCGCTTATGCAGCTCGATGTCGCCACGGGCGATTCTGCTCGTAGCCATGTCGAACACAAACGGAAAGGGGCCTGGACGTGGCCAGGCGAACGCGATCGGGTTGGTTCCAAATAGCGGCTTGTTTCCGCCAGCAGGTGCTACACAGCTATGGGTCGGTGTCATGGCCAGTGCGGCTACGCCTTCAGCAGCAATTGCCTCGACCTCCGGCCACAAAGCGCTGAAGTGAAAGCAGTTGTTGATTGCCAGGGCCGCGATACCAGATTTCTTCGCCTTTTCGACGAGTACTCGACTCCCCAGTTCAAAAGCAAGCGGAGAGAATCCGAACCGAGCATCGACTTTAACAAGCGAAGGCGAGACATCGTTTATCTGCGGTTCGGCATCAGCATTGATTTTGCCCATCTTCAGCGTTTTTACGCATCCAATAAGGCGCCATACACCGTGTGAGTGGCAATCGTCCCGTTGACCTGCAACGAGTACCTTCGCCATCGCGTCCGATTGACGCGCGCTGAGCCCATTGGATGCCAATACGTCAAAGGCCAACTTGTGCAGGTGATCAAGTGAAAGAACTATTTCTGCCATGTCTTCTGAAGTCCGTCTTTTATTAGTGGCCGCGCGGCCACGCGCATTCGATTTGTATCCAGCGTCTGGTGATGATCATCGGGGACATCGCTACTGCGATCTCTTTGTCGACGATGGTGGAGTGTTCGCGGCCAGCTAATTGATCAGGCCGGCTTTACTTGGGCGCAATATCCCGTCGCACCCGCTTGATATGCTGCTCCACGTAAAACCCTGCTGCGTCACCATCGCCGCTCACGATTGACTCGTAAATAAGCCGATGCTCGGACGCATACAGGCGTATCCGTAGCGGATCGTAAATCGCGTCGTCCTTTAGCCGCTTCCACAATGGTTGATCCATTGTTTTCGCTACCTCGTCTGCGATCTTGACGAGCAGAGCGTCACCCGTCATGACCGCCAATTGCCGGTGGAACAATCTATCGCTGTTATTCCACAGCGCACGCTCTTCGAGATTGGTGATATCGTGAATTGTCTCCATCTCTGCAAGATATTGCTCAGCCAGGCGATCGCGCTTACCTCGTGCGGCGGCTCGACGTGCGATTGCAGGTTCGAGGATGAATCGCGTTTCGAGCGTTCCCGTTGGACTGAAATCTGGCTCCGCGTTCTGAGTTCCATGATTGCCGTCGACGTTAAGCAAACGCTCAGAAGCTGCCGAGGAGACGTAGGTACCGGAATTCCGTTTCGTCACAACGAGGCCTTCATTCTGAAGAGCCCCTATTGCCTCTCGAACCGCAGGTCGGCCGACGCCATAGAGCGCTGCAAGTTCGCGTTCCGATGGCAGCCGGGACTCGGCCGCGAACCGTCCCGTGCGGATTTCTTCCTTGATCTTCTCCTCGACCTGCTCATAAATCTGCAGTGGTCTGAAATTCGATTCGAGATCCTGCCGTGTCGTACCCATCTCACTTCCTTTCATTTCCTGACGCCCGATGCGCGGGAGTTCACCTGTCATTGACGGATAATTATCATACGTCGTGGCGACATGATGCCATCTCCTGATGCGACCACGCATGAAGTGTTCCCCGTGGCTCGCACAAGGCAAAAAGCGCGGCGGCATCCCATTTCAGAATGCGCCGCGAAGGCACCAAGGAGATGGGCCAAAAGGTGTCACGCCAGTGCGGCAGTTGCCGTCGAAGCAGCGCCTGTAATCTGCCCTCTCTACCGCACCAGGAACCCGTAGGTCAAAGGATCGCGCTCGTCGATCAACCACGTTCCGTAGCCGCAGATAAACGCATTCCCTTCGATCTCAGGAATCACTGCATCGAATTCACCGCATGTCGTCTCACTCAGCACGCGGCCCTTGAAGATCGTTCCGATGATCGACTCGTTCACGAGCGTCCCATCCGGGGGTAGCTTGCCACGCTGGTAGAGCTGGGCAACGCGTCCTGCGGTGCCGGACCCTGTTGGCGATCGGTCAACCTCGCGATCGGCGAAGATGCAGCAGTTCGCCTGAGTCGATCCCGGATGGCGGGGCGTATTCGAAATGATCGTGCCGTAGAGCCCTCTGATTTCTGGAATCTCCGGATGAACGATGTCAAACGCTGCGTTAGTTGCCTGGGTGATCTCGTCGCCGAACTGCTTCAGTCGATCAACGTTGTTTTCGCCTACCGCCATATCGTACTGTGCGCCATCGACGTAGAAATAGAACGCGCCTCCGTAAGCGATGTCTCCGGACACGGGGCCGAACGTTGGCGTATTGACGGTGACGTCGTTTTTCCAGACGAATGACGGCACGTTCACAAAACGCACATTCCCTGCATTTTCGCCGTCCCACTGGACGAAAGCTTCGAGGAATCCGCAAGGCGCATCGATACCCACGCGCGTTTCTGGCGACGTGCGCTCAATCCACCCCAGTTCAACCGCTGCGGTGGCCAGCGCAATGGTCCCGTGGCCGCAATGGGGGCTGTAGTCCTTATTCTGCGTAAAGATGATGCCGAAATCCGCGCCTTCGGTCACCGGCTCAGTGAGGAAGCCTCCGTACATATCGGCATGGCCTCGAGGCTCCAGCATCATGGCGCTCCGCAACTCATCCGCATGCTTCTGGATCCACTCCCGCCGCTCCACGATGGTTTTCCCCGCGAGACGCGGGAAACCATTGGTGATGATGCGAAACGGCTCACCACCGGTGTGCATTTCGATCGTGTTAAGTGTTCTGGTAATTCGCATAGATACTCCGTCTTGCTTACTATCTTCGTTGAGACCTTAGTTGCCGTAAGTTACGACGGCGCCATCCTTGAATGTGTACACGGTCGTCGCCGAGCTTTTCAGATCATGATGTACGTCGAACGAGTACTCGCCGGCCACGCCGGTGTAGGCGGACTTGGCGAGTTGCGCACCAATTTTGGCGCGGTCGGATGTCGTGCCAGCCTTCACCATCGCGTCAGCCAACAGCTTCATGCCGTCGTAATAGCTCACGCCATACACCTGCGTATCGACGTTGAAGGTTGTCTTGTACTTTTTCAGGAACGCGCTACCTGCTGGCGTCTTGTCCAGCGAGACCCCGCCTTGGGAGCAATACGCATTCGTCGCTGCGGGACCTGCGATTTTGGCCATATCAGACGTACAGATTCCGTCGCCACCCAACAGCTTCGCCCGCAAGCCGAGCTGACGCATCTGTTTGACAAGCGGGCCGCTTTGCGACGCGTAGCCACCATAGAAGATGACGTCGGGATTCGTCGCCTTGATCTGAGAGAGGACACCCTTGAAATCGACGGCCTGACCATTCGTGTATTGCTGGTCGATAATCTTCAGCCCGCGTGCCTTGGCCACGCTCATGAACTCTTCGGCCACGCCTTGCCCGTAGGCCGACCGGTCATCCATGACTGCCGCTGTTTTCGCTTTAAGCGTATCGACGGCGAAATTCGCCATCGCACCGCCGAGTTGCCCGTCACTAGCTCCGATACGAAAGACTTCGTTAAAGCCTTGGAGAGTCAACGCCGGGTTTGACGCAACCGAAAGCATCGGGATGCCAGCGTTCTGGTAGAGCCTGGAGGCCGGAATCGCGACTCCGGAATTGTATGGGCCCAGAACTGCGGCCACCTTGGCGTCGACCAGCTTCTGCGCGACCTGCACCCCGATCCGGGGATCCGCCTGGTCATCTTGCGATACCAATTTGAATGTTACGCTTTTGCCGGAAATCGTTGTTCCGGCGCTATTCAGCTCGTCAACCGCCATGCGCGCGCCATTCTCGTTGTCTTTCCCCTCCGACGCCTGGGGGCCGGTCAAAGGCCCGGAAACTCCAACAAGAACAACCTCTTGGGCGCTTGCGCTACCGAAGACGAGAACTGCAGCGACCGTCATTGCCGAATAGACCAATTTTTTCATCGCACACCCCAAGTGGTTAAAGTACACTGGACTCGATAGTGACCACTTTTGGTTCTATTTGCAACCATTGCAAAATAAAATCTCACAGGGGGTTTCCCCTGGCCGTAGGCGGTCGCAGAGCAGCGCCTGGGACCACGACCAAGAATGATTGATCATTTGACTATGACTACTTCAGACTCCCAAACTCCCGCGATCATCGGCTATGCAACCCCGTGGAGCGCACACGCTGGTCAGGAACTGGCGTTCAAAATCAGTTCGCGCGGCGCTCGCGCCTTTACGGCAACTGTTGAGCGCATAGATTGTTGTGACCCAAACCCCGATGGGCCTGGGATGAAACTGGTCCCGATCGATGTCCGGCTGCAAAGCACCTACCCAGGACAGGAGCAGCCAATATTTCCCGGCTCCTGCGCTTACGGCCCGATGCCGGCTCTGGAGAACATTCAGCACATCAAGCTCTACCTGACGGTTCAACCCACGCTTGAAGACGCTTCCCTCCAGACATTGGTCGCTCTTCAGAACCACGATGGAACGCATGGTGTAACGATCGCTCTCACTCGCGGCGAACTTGTTTTCCAGAGCCTCGCGAACGGGGAGCTGATCACAACAGGCGTACCTGTCGCCGCCGATCTGTGGACAAATCTGCAGATATCGATCGACCGTGACGGGCACATCCGGGCGATTAGCTCCGGTACAAACGCACGCGAAGAGGCATTCAGGAACGTGGCGGACTTTGAAGTGCCGTTCTCTGCCGCCTCGTTCGACGCTACTTCCGTGTGCTTTGCGGCTGTCTGGACAGGACACCCGGAGCACGCCTTCAACGGCTTCATCGAAAGCCCGGAGTTGCGCGCGCCTAGCAACGATGCACGCGGCGATCAGCGCGAGGACATCCTGTTGGCACATTGGGACTTCACGCCAACGCTTGCTCACACGAGCGTACCGAACTGCCTTGATAGCGGAGCCCCGTTGACGCTTGTGAACGCACCAATGAGGGCAGTTCGGTCGTCGGGGTGGACCGGACGCGAGCTGGACTGGAAGCATGCACCGAATGAATACGCCGCGATCCGGTTCCACGCTGACGACCTGTCGGACTGTGGCTGGCAAACGTCGGTACATCTGAAAATTCCGGCCGACATGGCATCGGGTGTCTATGGACTGCGCGTGGACAATGGAGAAGGGGTCGATACGATTCCGTTTTACGTCACGGTTGCGCCGGAGGGGAAGCATGCGCGCATCGCGTTTCTTGCACCCACGCTGACTTACTTGGCCTACGCCAACAACGCTCGCGGAAATTTTTCGGGCGCGCTTGCCGATCGCGTGGACAAATGGGGCGGCTATCCTCACAACCCGGACGTCGTAACTGCATTTGGTACATCAACATACAACTCCCACAGTGATGGCTCAGGTATAAGCCTCTCCTCCCGCCTGCGCCCGATTCTCACAATGCGTCCAGGTTATCTGACGTTCCTTGACGAGCATGGCTCAGGTCTGCGCCACTTCTCCGCGGACTCCCATCTGACCAACTGGTTAAGGGAAAAAGGATTCGAATTTGATGTCGTTACGGACGAGGATCTCGATGAGCGAGGCGTCGACGCGTTGAAGCACTATGACGTCGTCCTGACCGGCTCTCACCCCGAATACCATACCCGCCGAATGCTCGATGCGTTCCTCGCCTATCGGTCTGCGGGTGGAAGCCTGATGTACCTTGGCGGAAACGGGTTCTACTGGAAAATCGGGCGCGCAGCGTCTGCACCGCATCTGCTTGAAATTCGTCGAGCCGAGGCGGGCATGCGGGTATGGGAAAGTCAGCCCGGTGAGTACTACAACCAGTTGGATGGCGAGTATGGGGGGATGTGGCGTCGAAACGGATTGCCGCCGCAAAAAGTTGCGGGAGTCGGGTTTACGGCGGAGGGAGATTTTCGGGGCACATTCTATCGCCGCACGCCGGCCTCGTTTGCCACCGAACATTCCTGGCTGTTCGCGGGGGTTAAAGCAGGAGCAGGAGAACCACTTGGAAACTTCGGCTTGTCTGGCGGCGGCGCTGCGGGCTTTGAAATTGATCAAACTGCGGCCGACCTCGGCACGCCCGCCTACGTGACAGTGGTCGCGTACTCCGACAATCACGACGCCAGTTTCGTGACCGTTCCCGAGGAGCTTCTCTTCAATCGAATGGTCGGCAAACCTAGAGTGCATAGCGGCATTCGAGCCCACATGATCTGCGGCTTCAGCCCGAGCGGCGGCGGACTATTCGCAGTCGGCTCAATCTCGTTTCTCGGAAGTCTCTACTGCGCCGGTTATGACAACGACGTCTCGCAAATCGTCGAGAACTGTTTGCGCCGCTTTCTGGCCGTCTCCCACAGCTCCCGCAAGTCGCCCTTAAAGCAAGTTTGAAAGGCGCGGTTTTCCGCGCCTTGGTTTGCTTATCCAAACTTGACGAAATTGTGCACCGGCAGCGGGCCGCCCGGAATTTGAACTAACTTGCCCCCGGCTTCGAGCGAACCCAGGTCGATGCCGAAGAAACCGAGCTGCTCGATCAGTCCGCTCACTGCCGCTTTCGCCTGCCCGTCGTCTCCCGCGAAGAACAACACGCGGCGTCCGCCTTCGGCCTGCGGATCCTTCGAAAGGAGATGTGCCGGAAGATGGTTGAACGCCTTCACGACGCGTGCGCCCGGCACGAGTTCCGCGAAGATTCCGCTCGACGTCCGGCCATGCAATTCAGCCGGTTTGAACAGCGGCGGCTCGATCGGGTTGTTCGCGTCGATCACGATGCGTCCGCCGAAGTCCGGCAGCCCGGCCAAGGCGGTCGGCAGCTTCGTCCAGTTGACGGCGACAAGGACGATGTCCTGCGCGGCCGCCTGTTCGCGCGTTCCCGGCGTGATCAAGGGGCCGAGCTCGCGTGCGAGGTCGGCGAGTGAGGCCGGGCCTCGGCTGTTCGCGATGACGGCTTTGAGGCCTTTGCCCGCCAGCGCTCTCGCGAACGCGGACCCGATGGCGCCTGCTCCGATGATACCGATGGTGCTCATAACGATGCTCCTGGTGAAGAGTGATCAATCAAGTGATAAGCCGGCAAGGAGAGGGACATCTGAGGTTCACTCCCGGGGCTAGGTGACTGAATGTTGCCGCCTTTATTGCTTGATGATTAGCTGTGAATCGCTTGAATTATTTTCAAGCAATGCTTTAAGATTCATGGATGGAAACCCTCGCCAACCTCAAGTCGTTTGTTCGTAGCGCCGAAACGGGCAGCTTCTCCGCGGCCGCGCGGCGTCTTGCGCTGACGCCCGCCGCGGTCAGCCGGAACGTTGCGCTGCTCGAACGCAATCTCGGCGTGCGGCTGTTCCAACGCTCGACGCGCAAGCTCACGTTGACCGAGGCGGGCGAGCGCTTTCTCGTGGAAATCGGCGGCAATCTGGACGCGCTGCAGGCGGCAATCGCGTCCGTGTCGAACGATCGCAGCGAGCCGGCCGGCGTGCTGAAAGTCAGCATGGCGCCAACGTTCGGCATCACGTACGTCATGCCGCTGCTGCCGGCGTTCCTCGCGCGCTATCCAATGATTCGTCCTGATTGGCACTTCGAGAACCGGCCGGTTGACCTGATTGAAGAGGGATACGATGCCGCGCTGGGTGGTGGCTTCGATCTCGCCCCGGGCGTCGTGTCGCGCGCATTGGCGCCTGCGCATCTCGTGGCGGTCGCGTCTCCGGCATACATGGCCGGCCGCATCACACCGGCCGATCCCGGCGATCTTGCGAACCTCGACGGCATCGTGATGCGCTCGAGCCGCACGGGCCGCGTGCGTCACCGAACCATGCGTAACGCAGTGGGCAATGAGATGCCCGCACAGCTTGGCGAGACCATCATGGTCAATGACCCGGCAGCGATGCGCGAGGCAGCGATTCTCGGACTGGGCGTGACGCTGCTGGCCGTGTCGGACGTGCTGTCGTCGATTGAACGGGGGGAACTCGTGCGATTGCTACCGCGCTGGTACGCGGACGCCGGGGCGATCTCGATCTACTACGCGACGCGAGCGCTGCTGCCGGCGAAAACACGGGTGTTTGTCGATTTCGTTGTCGAGGCGTTCGAGCGGGAGCGGTTGGCTGAGAGGTTTGCGGGCAGCATCGGGTGAGTCGCGCCGCGCAGGCACGCTCCCTTCTTCCCCACGAAATGCACCGTTCCTGAACGCGTTCGCCGGTAACACGCGCAGGCGCACGGAACCGGTGCGCCGACGACGGCCGCGCCTCCGTTAAAGACCAGCCCGCGTCTCCCTCACAGCCGCACCAGACCTACATCACGGCGCGCTCACCCACCTCCTCGTTTCCTTGGCTCGGATCCTGCTTATGCAGGAATTATTGTTGAACAATACTTTTTCTATTGTTCAACAATGTATATTACCTCCACCCCGACGAGCGAGAACTCCATGAAAGCCCAACCTGATCTGAAAACTGTCATGCCCTCCCTGCCGCGGGTCGCGAAGTGCGCCGCCGCGCTCGCGCTGTTCGCCGCGTCTCACGCGTTCGCCTCGAGCGGCGCGCCGACCGTGGCGCCCGGCAAGCTGACGATCGGCGCGGATCTGACGTATCCGCCCTACGACTACGTGCAGGACGCTGATCCCGCCGGCTTCGATCCCGCGTTCATGACGAAGCTCGCTGGGCACCTGAAGCTCCAGCCCGGCTTCGTCGACACCCGTTTCGCGAATCTGATCCTCGGCGTGAACGCCAATCGCTTCGACGTAATCGCGTCGGCGCTCTATGTGACGCCGGAGCGCGCGAAACAGATCGACTTCGTGCCCTACCTGAAAACCGGCGGGTCGCTGCTCGCCTTGAGCCACACCGGCTTTGAGCCGAAGAAGCCCGAAGATCTGTGTGGCAAGCGCGTGAGCTCGATCAAGGGTGCGTCGTGGATTCCGAAACTCAACGACGTATCGAAGCAGGTCTGTACGCCTGCCGGCCGCGGCGCAATCGACGTGCGCGAGTTCGAGACTTCGCCGGAAGCGGCCCAAGCCGTCCTCTCGCACGCCGTCGACGCGCAATTCGAAGACTCGGCCGTCGCGCAGATGACCGTCAACAAGCTCGGCGGACGCGTGGCGATTACGTCGACAACCCCGCTCTATCCGGTCGTCATCGGGCTCGGCGTCAAGAAAGGCAATGACGCGCTGCTCGCCCAATTGAAGAGCGCGTTTGCGTCGATGAAGCAGTTAGGCGAATACCAGGCGCTACTCAAGCAGTACAACGTCGCCGAACCGACCGGCAATGACATTGCCCAGGCGCTCGGTACGGCATCGAACTAACTGCACGTTGCGCGCTCAGCCTGAGGCCGGGCACTCGCCCGCGCCCTCGTGGCTGCGCGTCGTAAGGGGAAGCACATGGTATTCGACTGGCACTACACGGCTTCGCTGTTGTTCGACGCCGCCTTCTGGAAAGCCACCTGGCTCGTCGTCGAACTGAGCGCCGCGACCTGGCTGATCGGCATTGTCGCGGGCTTCGCACTCGCGCTCGGCAAACAGTCTGCGTTCATGCCGCTACGCGTGGCATGCAGCACCTACATCTGGCTCTTTCGCAGCCTGCCGCTGCTGGTGCTGCTGATCTTTGTCTATAACCTGCCGCAGGTGCTGCCCTGGACGGGCGGCCTGTTGTCCGACCCGTTCTGGGCCGGCCTGCTGGCGCTTTCGATCAGCGAAGCGGCCTACATCGCCGAGATCCATCGCGGCGGCCTGCTGTCGCTCCACAAGGGCCAGCTCGAAGCGGGCAAGGCGCTCGGAATCCGCTTCGTCGGCCTGCAGCGGCTGATCGTGCTGCCGCAGGCGTTTCGCGTCGCGCTGCCCTCGCTCATTAACGAGTACGTTACGATCGTCAAACTCACGTCGCTCGTGTCCGTCATTTCGCTCGCGGAAATCCTGCTGGTTGGCGAACGCCTGTACACGCAGAACTTCAAGGTGCTGGAGACGATGCTGGCCGTCTCGTTCTACTATGTGCTGATCGTTACGGTGTTCGGCCAGGCGCTGAAGATGCTCGAGAAGCACCTTGATGTCACGCTCCGCACGCGAGCTGCGAACGCCGTCATTCCCGTGGAAACACCGCGGCCCGTGCAGGTAGCAAAGGACGTTCGCACCGCGCGAACAAGCAGCGCGACGCGTTCGCTGGAAGCCATCGGCATCCGCAAGCGCTACGGCGATCATGAAGTGCTCAAGGGGATCGACTTGACCGTGCGCGCAGGAGAGGTGGTGTCGATCATCGGCCCGTCGGGTTCGGGCAAGACTTCGCTGATCCGCACGCTGAATGGCCTCGAGACGCTCGATGGCGGCGAGGTGCGCCTGCATGACAAGGCGTTCCTGTGGCCGCCCCGTGGGAGGCATGGCAAGGTGCCGCATGCGCAGTACATGCGCGGCATCCTCGATATCGGCATGGTGTTTCAGAGCTTCAACCTGTTTCCACACAAGACGGTGCTGCAGAATGTGACGCTCGCGCCCCGCTATCACGGGCGTTTGAACGGCGCCCCGCTCGACGAATCCGGCATGCGCCTGCTGGCAAAGGTAGGCATGGCTGCGCATGCGCACAAGTATCCGCATCAGTTGTCCGGCGGTCAGCAGCAGCGCGTCGCGATTGCGCGGGCATTGGCGATGCAGCCCTCGATTGTTCTGTTCGACGAACCGACGTCGGCGCTCGATCCGGAACTGGTCAACGAAGTACTGAAGGTCATCGAGGGACTTGCCCAGGAAGGCATGACCATGATTATCGTCACACACGAAATCAACTTTGCGTTCCGTATTTCAGACCGTATCGTGTTCATGGAAGCAGGCATGATAGTGAGCGATGCGCCGCCGCGCGAACTGGCGACGCTCGACAAGACTTCGCGTATCGCCAGCTTCCTCAAAGACGTCCACCTTGCTTAAAACACCGTATGCCCACCTCGCAATCAACTGTTACCCCCCTCACTGGGCAGGAGCCCGAGCAATCGGTCACGGACCGGATCCTGTCGACGATCCGCAACGAGATCATTGAAGGCAAATTGCCGCCGGGCACCGCACTTGTCGAGAACGATCTCACCCAAGCGCACGACGTCTCGCGCAACACGCTGCGTGAAGCGCTGCGTCTCCTGTGCCGTGAAGGGCTCGCGGTGCATTACCGGCATCGCGGCGTGATCGTGCGCACCCTGACGCGCCATGATGTGCGCGACATCTATCGGGTGCGGCGCACGCTCGAACTGCAGGCCCTGATGCGCGAGGACCCGATTGAGGAAGATGAAATCGCGGCGATGCGCGACGCAGTCGTGCACGCGCAAGCGGCGGCGGACGAAGGTGACTGGCGCAGCGTCGGCACCTACAGTTTGCTGTTTCACCGGCGCATCGTGCAGTTGCTCGGCAGCCCGCTATTCGACACATTCTTCACGACGATACTGGCGCAACTGCGCCTCGTGTTTGCCTCGGCCCCCGACGAGCGGCGCTTCCAGCGTCCCTGGATTGCGAAGGATCAGGAAATTCTCGAACTGATCGCGAGTGGGCGCACCGCCGAGGCGAGCGCCGCGCTCGCCGGTTACCTGAAGCAATCGGAGCACGCCCTGCTCGATTACCTTTGATTCGTTGCCTCTCATTCCGGCTTAGTCCACCGATTCACGGCTACTGCTCAAACAGGCGACAGTGCGTGACAAGCGCAGCCTGTCCGTGTGCTTTATCAAGGAGTCTCCATCATGTTGAATTACCCCGCCGCCTATCAATCCACCAAGGGATCCGCGCTCGACCCCGACAAGGCGTTTTATGGTCGCATCGCCTCCGAACACGATACGCGCACACTGGTCGAATCGATCGTCGTGCCCATCCGCTCGGGTCAGGCATGGACCGTACCGGCTGGTCATGTGTTTCGGATCGTCACGATTGAAGGTCCGCAAGTGGCCGACCTGAACATGTGGAATCTGCACAACCCGCGCGAGCGCATGTGGGCCTCGCGCACGCGCCAGTTGCAGCAGGCGCATGTAAGCACCTTCGACCGTTTGTGGTCGACGCTACCCTTCCTGCGTCCCATGGTGACGATCACCGACGACAGCCTCGCCGACTACGGCGTCGACGAGCATGGCGGCCGCGTTCACGACCTGCTCGGCACGCGTTGTGATCCGTACGTGAACCGCATGCTGACGGGTGAGGATTTCCATTTCCACTGCCACTCGAACCTGACGCGCGCAATTGCTCCGTATGGCTTGACCGAATACGACGTGCACGACGTGCTGAACGTGTTCCAGTGCACCGGGCTGAATCTCGAAGACAAGTACTTCATGAAAGCCTGTCCCGCGAAGAAGGGGGATTACCTCGAATTTTTCGCGGAAATCGACCTGCTTTGCGCGTTGTCGACGTGCCCGGGCGGCGATCTCTCGTTGCCGATGTGGGGACCCGACGCGCGCGATCCGCTGGAGGTATGCCGTCCGCTCGGCATCGAGATCTACCGGCTCGCTCCGCAGATGCTGGAGGGGTGGACCTCGCCCGCGGTCGCCGCGTACAAGGGGCAGCACGGGATGACACTGCAGCAGCCGCAGTGGAAGTGCGGGTGTTGAGGATTCCGCGTCGGCGCAAGGATTGCAACCTCGCGTAGCAAACGCAACGCGCCGATCTAACTTCTCGCCGAAGACAGCGCGATGCGCTTGCCCTGCAGGAACCGGCGCACGGCCGGATCACGCTCGAGTCCGATCGCGAGATCGTACGCGCCGAGCGCTTCGGCCGTCGCGCCGGCACGCGCGAGCAGATCGGCGCGCGCGGCCCAGTACGGCTGGTAGTCGGCCAGCCGCGGATCGTTCGCATACGGCGCGAGCGCGTCGAGCGCCGCCTGCGGGCCGTCCCGTTCCGCCAGGGCGAGCGCACGGTTCACCGCAACCACCGGCGATGCCGCAATCGCGAGCAGCGCATCGTAGAGCTGCACGATCTCGTCCCAGTTCGACCGATGCGTCTGACAGCGGTAAATGTGCGCTGACTGCAGCGCGGCTTCGAGCTGAAAGCGTCCGATTGCGTTGAATGTGCTTGCGCGCCGCAGCAATGCGTTGGCTGCGTCGATCATCGGCGTGTTCCATGTCGCCGGATCCTGAGCCGAAAGCGGCACGTAGTCGCCGGCCGCATCGCGTCGCGCATCGCGCCGCGCCTGCGCATACAGCATTAGCGCGAGCAGACCCAGTGCCTCTGGCTCCTCGGGCAGCAGCTCAATGAGCAGTTGTGCAAGAAACAGGGCCTCACCGACGAGATCGCGTCGCTCGGTATCACCGCCGACCGGATCGGTCCAGCCTTCCGCGTACGCCGCATAGACCGCTTCCAGCACGGCAGCGAGCCGGCCGGGCAACTCCTCGCGCTCGGGTACGCTGAACGGAATACCCGCTTCGCGGATCTTGTTCTTCGCCCGCGCGAGGCGCTTGCTCATCGCGGCGGGCGACATCAGGAACGCGGACGCAATCGTCTTCGCTTCGAGCCCCAGCACCACCTGCAGCATCAGCGGCGTGCGAATCGCGGCCTCGAGTGCAGGGTGTGTGCACGCGAACAGCAACGCAAGCCGGCGGTCGGGCAACACGCCTGCTTCATGCTCGTCGATCTCGTCGGCGAGGATCGCGAGCTGGTTTGTTACTTCGTCGCCGACATGTCGATGGCGCGCGCCATCGATCGCCCGGCGGCGCGCAACCGTCATCAGCCACGCCTCGGGATTCGCGGGGCAGCCGCGCTCGGGCCAGTCCGCGAGCGCGGCTGCAAACGCGTCGGCGAGCGCGTCCTCGGCCGCGGCGACGTCGCGCGTGCGCATCGCCAGCAGCGCGACGAGCTTGCCGTAACTGCGGCGAGCGACCGCCTCGGCAATCGAACGCGCGGCGCCGTCAGCGTCACGCCCGCCGCCGCCGGACGGACTCATGCAGCAGATGGCGCGTCGTAGGGGGCAGTCCAGACCGGGCGCACTTCCATGAGGCCGTGCGCCGCGCCGGGACAACGCGACGCCCACGCGATCGCCGCGTCCAGGTTGGGCACGTCGATCAGGTAGTAGCCGGCGAGCTGCTCCTTCGAATCGGAATACGGCCCGTCAAGCACCTGCGGCTTGCCGTCGACGAGCCGGACCGTGGTGGCCGTGTTGGTGTTCTGCAGCCGGTTGGCGCCCACCAGCACCTCCGCTTTTTTCAACGATTCGGTGTACGCGTGATACGCGGCGACGCCTTGCTGCCGCTCGCTGTCGGTCATCTGGTTCCAGCCGTTTTCTTCCGAATAGATCATCAATAGGTATTGCATATGAGCCTCCGTCATGGGGTTAGGGCGGGTGAACATATCGGGCCGCCATGACAATGACGCTCGGGCGGCATGCTAACGGACAGGTGGTGGCGAAAAATTCAGAGTGGCACGCGCGATCTGCTCCTGTCAAACGCCGTGCGCCGGCACCGCGCGCGTCACATGCGCCAGCAAATTGTCGACATCCTCAATCGTGGTGGAGAAGGAAGTCACGAACCGCACAACGTTTTGTTCCCAACGATCGTGATAGAACCCGAATCCCGCCTGAAGCAGCGATTGGATGGCCACGGAAGGCAATCGACAGAAGATAATGTTGGCCCCAGTCGCGCCGAGCACCTCAACGCCGCTCAACCCCGCGAGTCCTCGGCTCAGGTGCTGCGCGGCGTCGTTGGCCTGGCGTGCGTTGCGCAACCAGAGATCGTCGGTCAAGTATGCGTCGATCTGCGTCGAAAGAAAGCGCATCTTCGAGAACAGATGGCCCGCGCGCTTGCGACGGTAGCCCATTTCGGGTGCAAGGGATGCATCGAACAGCACGATCGCTTCCGCTGCGAACACACCATTCTTGGTCGCGCCGAACGACAAGGCATCGACCCCGGCCTTCCACGTCATCTCCGCAGGCGAACAGCCGAGGGACACTAGCGCATTGGCGAATCGTGAGCCATCCATATGAAGTTTGATGGAAGATGCCTTGCAGACGTCCCCCAGCGCTTCGATCTCGGCCAGTGTGTACACGCCACCCTCTTCCGTCGCCTGCGTGATGCTCGCGCAGGACGGCTGCGTCGAATGCACGTCGCCTACCTTCACGCGAGCCGCGCCATGAAGACTTGCGGGGTCTATCTTCGCTGATTGCCCGTCCACGGTGACCAGCTTCGCGCCATTCGTGTACCACGCGGGCGCGCCGCATTCGTCGTTGTTGATATGGCTCGACGGATGGCAATAGATGTTGCCCCAGGGCGGCGTCATCGCGCTCAGGCACAAGGAGTTGGCGGCGGTGCCGGTCGGCACGAGAAACACGTCGACTTCGCGCTCGAAGATTTCGCTCAGTTTGCGTTCGACGCGGGCAGTGAACTCATCTCCTCCATATGGGCTCGCTTGCCCGGCGCTGCTCGCCGCGATGGCTTCAATTACCTCTGGCGACGCGCCCGCGATGTTATCGCTCGTAAAACCCAGAGCCGGCGCCCTGGCAACGTGTGATCGATTACTGCTGTCCATTGTCCTATCCTCAACTCGACGGGAGGAGAACTTCCCCCCGGATTGGCGCATCCTATGTCGAGTGAGGCCGCCGGACTTGTAAAAAATTGATCAGTCGCGCAGCCATAGGGCGAGATGGCGCTGAACCTCGTGCGCCGCCGCCAACCGCGCGGCTTACGTCCTGTAGCACGACGGCGCGACGCCGTATGCCTGCCGGAAAGCGCGATTGAAGTGGCTTTGATCGTAGAACCCGACTTCCTGAGCGACTGTTGCGATCGCTTGCGAGCTTCGCGACAAAAGCGCACAAGCCCGCTCGAGACGAAGACGGAGCAGCCACGCGTGGGGCGTCATCCCGACGGTCTGCTTGAATTGCTTGAGGAACTGGAACCTGCCGAGTGAGCACAACGCGGCCAATTCGTCGAGCGTGATCTTGTCGCTGAGATGACTGAAACAGTAGTCCCTGACGCGTTCCCACTGAATGCGCGAGAGCGAGCCCTGGACCGTTTCAGGCACGATCGCGCGCGATTGACTCAACAGGCATTCCAGCAACGTGAGCCATTCCGTCTGCATCTCAAGACTGCTCGCGGCGTTGCACCGTCGCATCGCATCGTGCAGTCGAAGAAGATGGCCCGCGAGCAACGGATCCTCAAGCAAGGCGCCGGCGAATTCCGGCTCGCGATGCAGCCCGCTGATCTCCTCCGCCGCGCTTGCAACGAGTTCGCGCGAAAGGCGGAAAGTCTTGAGCGTGGATTGGCTGCCGTCCTCCACGATTCCATCGTGAATCTCGCCTGGCGGCATCAGAACGACAGTCCCGGGTGCGTGCAGTACGGTCTTTCCGTTAACTCGCTGGCGCTGCACCCCGTCCGTCACCAACCCGACGTGGAAATCGAGGTGAAAATGGCGGTCGAAACTGAAATCCGCAAAGTGTGCGGTACTCAGCACCAGGCCGGGTATCTCGGACACTTGCTGGAACTGGACATTCTCAGTCATGGAACAGGGGGGATGGCACGTGTTGGCGGACGTCAGCAAAGTATAGCGCTGCCGAATTCGAGCGGCTTCGTGTTCAGTCACCGATCACTCGCGAATCTTGCCCCGTATCCGCCTGCTCACGCATCAGCAGGAGCAGCGCGATAAGCACAAGCACTATCGTCAAACCAACGAAGAGCAACGTCGCGCGTTGAATGTCGGCGAGCTGCACGGCGATACCAAGGCCGATCACAGGTAGTGAGATCGCCACATAAAGCACGACGAAAAAGCTGGACGTGACTTCCGCTCGCCTGTGCGCCGGCGCCGCGGATGCGATCTCGCCCAACCCGGCGCGAAAGCTGATGCCTTGCCCGATTCCTGCCAGGGCGGTGCCGAGCAAAAGCGCACCGAGCGAGCGCTCCGGCACGCACAGACCAACACATATCAGTCCCACGACGAGTCCAACGCAGCCAGCCGCTTGCCTCCATCGGGCAGTAATGACCGTCTGCACGATTTGCCCGAGTGCGGAGCACGCGAACAGCAGGAACACGATCGCGCCAGTCACGATGCCGCTGTGAAAACCGAGTACGACCCGAATCAGTTGTGGAGCGACAGCCGCAAAGAAGCCCACCACGACGAAACCGGCAAACCCCGCCAGCGCGGCAGGAATAAACGCACGGCGTACTTCGGCAGGAAGCGAAATTTTCTGGATGCCGAGCTTCACGCGCGCAGACATCGTAGCGGTCTCCGGCACGCCAAGGACGACCAGCGCGGCGACACCCACCAACGCGAGATGCGCGGCATAGGGCAGGCGCATCGGCCAGGGGAATAGTTCGACGAGGATGCCGCTTAGCAAAGGACCACAACCCAGCCCGAGCATATTGGACGCCGTAGCCGCGAGCATGGCTTTGCCGCGCCACGCAGGCGGCGCGAGTTCGATCACAGCTACGGTGGCGGTTCCTGTGAAGATGCCGGCGGAGATTCCCGACAACAGGCGGCCGAGCATCAGCAGCGCCAGCCCGTCGCTGAGCAGGAACATCAGCGCTGATGCGGCCGACGCAAACAGTCCGGCCAGTAGCATGCGACGACGGCCGAGCTGATCGGACCAGTTGCCGACCAGTAGCAGTGCACCCAGCACCCCGATTGCATACGAGGCATAGATCACCGTGATGATGGTCGGGGTAAAACCATACTGCAGTTGGTAGTACCGATAGATTGCCGTCGGTAGCGTTGTGCCCATCATGTTGATCGCGAACGCCAACGCGACAGCCAGAAATGCGATCGGGGATCGCGGTGTGACAGAATCTGCTTTCATGAAACGTCCCAACGGTTGCTCGAAGACTGCGCGCAATTATGGGCAATTTCTCACGGCCTTGCTGGCGGCTCGACAGTGGCGGCCAGCTTCGATCTCGCATTACGGCGGCAGTGCTAAGCGATGGGCACGTCACGCGGACGTAGGTGATCGACCCGCTTTTCGCCGTGGTCGAACTCGCGCCGCGCCAATTCCATTTCGCTCATGTGGACTTCGACCCAATCCCATATCCCGCAGATCTTGTCGAGCAGGCTCCGCCCCAATGGCGTTAGCTGATAGTCGACCCGCGGCGGGATCACCGGATGCACGTAGCGCGTGACGAGGCCGTCACGCTCAAGCTGTCGCAATGTCTTGGTGAGCATTTTCTGGCTCACGCCCTCCACCACTTCGCGCAGCCGCGAAAAACGCATCTCGCCGTGCGTACCGAGCGCGTCGATGACGAGGATCGTCCACTTGTCCGCGATCTGCTCGATGATGTTCCGCGCCAGGTCATCGGTTTTTTTTTGCGGATTGTCGTGCGCGTAAGCGCCGTCGTAGCAATTAGTTTCCATGGGGAAAGTATGAAACCGTCAGGTGCCTTCTTGTGATCGCCGGATGCCGCTGAAATAATCGGCTCGCCTGCCCGTCCGATGGGCATGTCGCCGTTAGTCAGATCGCATTCGACCCGGATGCGGTGCTTTACGTAGTGCTTTGATTAGAGAGCTTCACATGACTATTGAAACAATCGCAATTGAAGGTTTAACGACCCCCGTCTCACGCATCGGCCTTGGCACCTGGGCGATCGGCGGATGGATGTGGGGCGGCACCGATGAGAAAGACTCGATCGCGGTGATCCGCCGGGCGCTCGACAGCGGGGTCAATCTGATCGACACAGCGCCGGTGTACGGCTTCGGCGCATCGGAGGAGATTGTCGGCAAGGCGTTGGCCGATGGATATCGGCACAAGGCGGTCATCGCGACCAAGGTCGCATTGGAATGGCACGACGGTGCGGTGTTCCGCAATTCGTCGCCAGAGCGCATTCGTCAAGAAGTAGAGGATACGCTTCGGCGCTTGCGGACAGATTACATCGATCTGTATCAGGTCCACTGGCCCGATCCGCTGGTGCCGATCGAAGAAACCGCCGCGGTGCTCGACGATCTGCGCAAGGAAGGCAAGGTACGGGCGCTGGGCGTCAGCAACTTCTCGCCTGCGCAAATGGATGCGTTCCGGCGCGTGGCGCCGCTGTCGACCACGCAACCGCCGTACAACCTGTTCGAGCGCGATATCGATCGTGATGTGCTGCCGTACGCAAAACAGCATGGGCTCGTCGCGCTTGCCTATGGGGCATTATGCCGCGGGCTGCTGGCGGGGCGCATCGGTGTCGAGACGCGTTTCGAGGGCGACGATCTGCGCCAGCGCGACCCGAAGTTTCGCGAGCCGCGTCGCGAGCAGTATGTCGCGGCCGTAAAAGCGCTGAACGTGTTCGCGCGCGATAACTTCGACAAGTCGGTGCTCGCACTGGCGGTGCGCTGGGTGCTCGATCGCGGCCCGACGATCGCGCTGTGGGGCGCACGTCGTCCGGCGCAGTTGGACGGGATCGAAGATGTGTTCGGCTGGCGCCTCGACGAGAAGGCGTTCGAGCAAATTGACGCGATTGTCGCGCAGTTCGTCAAGGATCCCGTTGGGCCGGAATTCATGGCGCCCCCGGAACGTGTGCTCGTAGCGTGACAGGGAGCCATCGAACATGCGAACCCATCGACGCACCTTCATGCTCCATTCAATCGGCGCGGCGGCGCTCGCGATTACGGGGCGCCCCGTCTGGGCAGGCAAGAGCATGAACGGCGTGCGCAGGTAGGCGATGCCAGGCAGCGCCGACGGTGGATAGTGCGTTGTTGAAGCGGGCGTGATCGGCGGTTTATCCGCCACGTCTCATTGTGTCGCGCCGGCGTGCCGCAATGCATCCTCCGCAGCCGGGTTGTGTTGTGCGATCGCCATTTGCAACGCGGTCCCGCCGCGCGCATCGACATGATTCGCGTTGGCGCCGTGCGCGACAAGCACCGGAATCATATCGAGTCGGCCGAATAGCGCGGCAAACGACAATGCCGTTTCCCCCGCGTTGTTGGTTTGATCGATGTCGCAATGCGTGTCGAGCAACATCGTTGCAATATTCGTCTCGCCTTTGAAGAGCGCCCCCATCAGTGCCGTGTTGCCATGCCGGTCGGCGGCGCAAGCGTTGGCGCCGGCAGAAAGAAGCGCCTTCAATGTCTCAGGGTGGTTGTCATACGCGCTAAGGATCAGCGCGGTATAGCCTTCGGGCGTTGTTGTCTCGAGCGGGAAATGCGCGTCGATCAACGCCTGAACGATATCCGTGCGTCCCGCACGCGCCGCGACAAACCAGTCTTCGGTGTAACGCGGCGTGTCCGTCGCGGCCGAATACGTTCCCGGCTGATACACATGCTGTGCGCAACTCGCCGTCAACAGTGCGGCCAGGGTGGCGACCGCCACGGTCCGAACAAGGCGCCGGGCAGTGAAAGAGCATTGCATTACGTTCTCCGTAAGAAAGCCTGTTTAGTCATTTGTTGGGAAGCCTGCTTGCGCAGGCTCCCGTGCATGCTTCAGTTATCGCTCAGGTGTGCGGCCGCATCCTTCACACGGGTGACATCCGCGTTGGTCGCACGCGCGAGACGGGTACCGTAGTCGGCATCAGCCTTATAGAAGTACGAGAGCATTGCGTACTTGTTCGCGTCGTTGGTCACGCGGCCAAGGTCGCCCGACAGCGCCGTGATCAGATCTGTCTTGCCGGTCTCGGACAGCGTCCGGTAATACTCGCCGGCCTGACGGAAGTCGAGCGTCTTGTGGATCGCTCTTTGCTGGGTTGTCCCCTTCAGCGGCGTCTGCACGGACTTGTACTTGTCCTGCTGTGAGATTTCGGCGACTCCGGATGGCTCGTAGTTCACTTCGCCCTTTCGATCCCCCTCATTCATGAAGCCGTCCTGGTTGTTGTTGTAGACCTGAACGACCGGGCGGTTGATCGGCAACTGGTTGTAGTTCGGGCCGAGGCGATACATCTGCGTATCGGCATAGGAGAACAGGCGACCCTGCAACATCCGGTCCTCGGAAGGCTCGATCCCCGGCACGAGCCGCGACGGCGCGAAAGCCGATTCTTCCGTGGACTCGAAATAGTTGTCCGGAACGCGGTTGAGCGTCATCGTGCCCACCTTCTGCTCCGGGA
The DNA here is from genome assembly GCF_030511745.1 of Paraburkholderia sp. SECH4. Classification (NCBI taxonomy): domain Bacteria; kingdom Pseudomonadati; phylum Pseudomonadota; class Betaproteobacteria; order Burkholderiales; family Burkholderiaceae; genus Paraburkholderia; species Paraburkholderia sp. SECH4. The sequence continues at coordinate 321,408 of NZ_JALOCP010000003.1, read as the reverse complement.
TGGACGACGGCCACACCTTCGTGTCATCCAGCGCATCGAAATCGAATTTGTCCAGATCCTTCGGCGAGAGCACCTGGATGTAAAGGTCCCACTGTGGATACGAACGCGCCTTGACCGAGTTGTACAGGTCATTGGTCATCAGATTCCAGTCCGCACCGATCGAATGCGGGATATCCTGGGGACGAATGCCTTCGACACCCTGACGGCTCTTCCAGTGAAACTTCACGTAGTGAACCTCCCCTTTTGCATTGACGAACTTGAAGGCGTGCACGCCGTAGCCGTCCATGTGGCGATACGAATCCGGCATGCCCTCGTCCGTGTAGAGGTGCGTCAGCATGTTCGTCGCTTCGGGCGAATGGGCGAAAAAGTCGAACGCCAGATTCGGATCCTGCACGCCAGTCACCGCCGATGGTTTGTTCGCATGCACGAAGTCAGGAAACTTGATGGCGTCCCGAATGAAGAAGATCGGCCAGTTGATGCCGACCATGTCCCAGTTGCCTTGCTGCGTGTAGAACTTGATAGCGAAACCGCGCGGGTCTCGTGCCTGCTCGGGCGAGCCGCGATAGCCCATCACCGTCGAGAATCGGACGAAGACCGGGGTCTTCGATCCAGGCGTGAACACCTGGGCAGAGGTGAGGGAGCTGATGTCTGTAGTCGGCACGAACTCGCCATAGATACCTGTGCCACGTGCATGCACGACGCGCTCAGGTATACGCTCCCGGTCGAAGCGCTGCAGTTTCTCGATGAGATGAGAGTCCTGCAAAAGCACCGGACCTTCGGGGCCCGCCGTCTGGGAGTTCTGGTTGTCGCCGACAGGCGACCCGCTATCCTGGGTCATATCCACGGCATACGCCGGTTGAGCGATCGCCATTGCCGAGACGATCGAGAAAATGCTTGCTGCAATCTGTGTCTTCAGTATTTTCACGTTGTATTCCTGGTTCAGGGGGAAACCGGAGGAATCCTATTACTCAGACATTCGATTATCCAATCTCTTTTTCCTATCATTTCAATAGCCACTGAATTCTTTATGAAAATAAAAATTACAAAAATAAAATTGACTTAAAACACGAATTGTTCTGCGGAGCGATTGCAAACCCCATGACGAAAAAGTGAAATAAAAGATTATTCGAAATTTTGAAGAGAGAATCCGCCATGGGCCTTGCTGCATTGCCGTTTTCTCAACAATGACTCCGCATCGCGCGTGTGGTGGCCCGCGTAGGCGCCTTGCGTGGTGGTGCTGTGCACGCTTTATTCATCTCGAGTAATTTCAACTGCATTTATTATTTTTACGCATACCCTTATGATTGATATGTTTTTATCCAGCATATCTACAAGACATTTAATTGTTTTATAAATGACCTTAACTTAACCTTATCATTGCACGGAATAGCGATAATTAAATCAGGAACGCAGGCATGCGCGCCAATAGTTGGAGATGCCTTTCCTGATTTCATCACTCGTCTCGAATGTGAATTGAGGCGTTATCGATAATCATTCCCGCAACAAAGCGCTCGCCGAGTCGTTTTCGACAGAGGGGGATGCAGAGTATCGAGTTCCTGCTTGCCGATTGTGTCGGCTCCCATTGCCAGTGGTATAGACCGCCCCTGGCCAGAATCGGGGCCCGTTTGACCTCAAATCGACCCTCTTGTGGCTTGTCCGCCGTGACGGTGTAGCCCAAACTGCTGCTCTCGTGGGAGCCTCTCCCCAATAAAGGATTACACCGTCCGTGACTCGCTCCGATCCACTTCAAGGTCTTCCTGACATCCTTGAACCAGGTTTGTCGGTGGTATTTTGCGGAATCAATCCGGGCGTTCTTGCGGCATCGACCGGCCGCCACTTTGCCGGCAGAGGCAATCGGTTCTGGCGGGTCGTTCATCTGGCGGGCTTCACGCCTGAACAGATTTCTCCTGACGACGATCACACGCTCCTGCAGTATGGTTGTGGCCTCACAACCGTGGTCTCGCGTCCAACCGCACGAGCGGACGAACTATCACCCGGGGAGTTCAAAGCGGCTGCGACGGAATTCGAGCAGAAGATTGAACGCTATGCGCCGCAATGTGTTGCCTTCCTGGGGAAGATGGCGCTCTCCGCCATGTCGGGCACACGCGACATCCATTGGGGTCCACAACCGACAACGTTCGGCGGCGCCCGCGCATGGGTGTTGCCGAATCCCAGCGGACTGAACCGGACATTCAGCCTCGACGCGCTAGTGTCCGCCTACAGGGAACTTCGTCTTGCCGTCGCGCCTGCCGGGGGCGCGCTTCCTCCTTCAACGCGTGGCCCCGTTCCCTCATCGCGACTCGAATAATTTCAACAAGCTTTCATCGCGCACTCCCGCTCGCTGCGACCGCGGCCCAAAGAAAACCCCCACGATCAACCGTTCGTTGGCGCGAACTACGGGCCGAAACACACCCGACGGAGTGTTTCAGATCCCAACATGTATCACTCCGGTAACTCAAGCCTTGCGCGCCCTGGGTACATTGACGCCATGCTTGGTCTCAATGGTTGTCCACCCGCTTCCACCAAGGCGAACATGAGCACCACACGGTCTGTCAGCAAGGCCCTCGCGGCCGTCGGCGATTCGCCGCGCGCGCTATTTCGAGGGGCCACCTTGATAGAACGTTACCGCCAATTACGAAGCGCATTCATCGTCACGGATCCAGTCACCAAGCCATAACGTCGCCCTGTGCCAATCACGACGCTATACATTTTGCGCAGTCCGCTTTGCTTGCAATTAGCTAACAGCATGCCAAACGGTCGTTGGGTTGTGACAAGGCACGAGAACCATGGCATGGTCCCAACATCCCGGCAGAGAATGACTCCCCATCCGACTATCAACGGCAGCATCTGTTTTCGGAGATACCTATGAGCGAAGCCGTGTCCAAGCAACCCAAGCGCTCCCGACGCGGGCTCATTCTGTTTGCGGTTGTCGTGCTGGCGCTAGTTGCGCTTGTCGTTGTCCATTTGTTGACCCAGAAGAAACCCACGCGCGACGTCGCACCCATCGTCGTCACTGTAGCGAGCGCTACACTCGGTTCAATGCCAGTCACGTTGAGCGAACTCGGCACGGTCACGCCGACCGCCACCGTGACCGTGCTGCCACAGCTAAGCGGCTACCTCACGGCCGTCGGTTATCACGAAGGCCAGGAAGTACAGAAAGGCCAGTTCCTCGCCCAGATCGATCCACGCCAGTATCAGATCAGCAAGCAGCAGGCTCAGGCAACACTCGCCAAAGACCGCGCGACGCTGGCCCAGGCGCGTGCCGATCTGGTCCGCTTCACGCAGTTGAACGAGCGCAAGTCGATCGCCCAGCAGACCTTTGCGGATCAGCAATTCCTGGTGCAGCAGGACGAGGCCGCAGTCCAGGTCGATCTCGCCAACATCGCCCAGTTCGACCTCGACCTGATCTATTGCCGGATCACCGCGCCGGTCGCCGGCAAGGTCGGCCTGCGCCTCGTCGACCCGGGCAACTACGTGACGGCGTCATCGTCGACGGGGATTGTCGTCATCACCACCATCAAGCCGACTACCGTGCAGTTCACGGTGCCGCAAGACGCGCTGGCCTCCATCGTGCAGCGCCTGAATGGCGGCGCGACCTTGCCGGTCACCGCGTATTCCAGCGACAACGCGCGCGAGGTTGCCACAGGCGCGCTTTACGCCGTCAGCAACCAGATGGCCACGTCGACCGGCACCGTCACCTTACGCGCTACTTTCGCCAACGAGGACGAAGCGCTGTTCCCCAACGAGTTCGTCAACGTCAAGCTGCTGGTCGATACGATGCAGAATGCCGTGCTGGTGCCGACCCCCGCCGTGCAAACCGGCGCGCCGGGCGACTTCGTCTATCTGGTCAACGCGAACAATACCGTCTCCGTGCACAAGGTAAAGCTGGGTCCGAGCGACGGCAAGAACACGGTCATCCTGTCCGGCCTCGCCCAGGGCAACCAGGTGGTCACGGACGGCACGGACCGTCTGAACGACGGCGCCAAAATCCAGCCGGCCAAGTCGAAGCCCGCGGCGGCTGGTCCATCGGCCAGTGGCGCCGCCGCGGAACCTGCCGCTTCCGAACCCGCTGCGGCGTCCGCGCCAGCAGCGGCGTCGGCCAATGCTGCTTCGTCGTAGCGGGCTCACGCGCCGATGAACATTTCCCGTCTGTTTATTCTTCGACCGGTAGCCACGCTGCTGCTGATGATCGCCCTCGTGCTGGTGGGCCTCGTCGCCATGCGCGTGCTGCCGGTTTCGTCGCTGCCCAACGTCGACTATCCGACCATCCAGGTGCAGACGTTCTATCCGGGCGCGAGCCCGGACGTGATGGCCACCACGGTTACGGCGCCGCTCGAAGTGCAGTTGGGCGAGATCCCCGGCTTGCAACAGATGACGTCGTATAGCTCGGACGGCGCGTCGGTCATCACACTGCAGTTCGATCTGTCGCTGAACCTCGACATCGCCGAACAGAACGTCCAGCAGGCCATCAACGCCTCCAACAGCTATCTGCCCTCCGGTCTGCCGGCGCCGCCGACGTATGCCAAGGTCAATCCGGCCGACCAGCCGATCCTGACGCTCGCGGTCACGTCGAAATCGATGTCGCTGACCCAGCTTGAAGACATCGCCAACAACCGTCTCGGCACCAAGATTTCCGAAGTGTCGGGCGTGGGCGTGGTCACGACGAGCGGCGGCAATGTGCCGGCCATCCGCGTCGAAGCGGACCCGCACAAGCTGGCCGCCTACGGCCTGAACATCGATGATCTGCGCACGCTGCTCAGCTATGTCAACGTCAGTCAGCCGAAGGGCAATTTCGACGGCCCGGACCTCGATTACACGATCAACGGCAACGATCAGATCACCGATCCGAAGGACTATCTGGACACCGTGATCGCCTACCAGAACGGCGCCCCGGTGTTCATGCGCGACGTCGCGCGGGTCAGTCAGGCCGCTCAGGACGTCGAGCGCGGCGCCTGGTACAACGGCTCGCCGGCGATCGTGCTCAACGTGCAACGGCAACCGGGCGCGAACGTGATCGCGACCGTCAACCAGATCATGAAGCAACTGCCGCAGCTCGAGTCCACGCTGCCGGCCGGCATGAAAGTGACGGTGGTGTCGGACACCACGGGCGTGATCCGCTCGTCGGTCTCTGACGCGGCGTTCGAACTGATTCTCGCCATCGTGCTGGTGGTTGCGGTGATCTTCGTATTCCTACGTAACGTGCCCGCCACGCTCATTCCGAGCATATCGGTACCGGTGTCGCTGATCGGCACGCTGGCTGTGATGTACCAGTTGAACTACTCGATCGACAACCTCTCGCTGATGGCGCTCATCATCGCCACCGGCTTCGTGGTCGACGACTCGATCGTGATGATCGAGAACATCGTGCGTTATCTGGAGGAAGGCAAGACACCGCTCGAAGCCGCACTGGAAGGCGCGGGTCAGATCGGCTTCACGATTCTGTCGCTGACCATCTCGCTGATCGCCGTGCTGATTCCGCTGCTCTTCATGGGCGGCGTGATCGGGCGTCTGTTCAGCGAATTTGCGGTGACGCTTGCCGTCACCATTGTGATCTCCGCAATCGTGTCGCTGACCGTGGTGCCGATGCTCTGTGCGCGCATGTTGCGCGCACAGGCCGACCGTCATCCGAGCCGCTTTGAGCGGATCAGCGAGGGCCTGTTCGACAAAACGCTCGGCGCCTATGAGCGCGGGCTGCGCTGGGTGCTGGATCACCAGGTGCTGACGCTCGTGGTGGCCGTCGGTACCGTCGTGCTGACCGGCATCCTGTACGTGGTGATTCCGAAGGGCCTCTTTCCGGTGCAGGACGTCGGCGTGATCGAGGGTATTAGCGTGGCCGACAACTCGGTGTCGTACGCCGCGATGGTGAAACGCCAGGGCGCGCTCGCCGATGCGATCCTGAAAGACCCGGATGTCGTCTCGCTGACCTCCTACGTGGGTATCGACGGCACGAACTCGACGCTGAACAATGGCCGCTTCCTGATCAATCTTCGCGAGCGAGACAAGCGTTCCGACACGGCGCAAGAAGTGGCCCGGCGCCTGCAACAGGAAGTCGCCAACGTGCCGGGCGTCAGGCTCTACATGCAGCCCGAGCAGGATCTGACGCTCGACACGACAGTCTCGCCGAACCAGTACAGCTTCGTGCTGCGCGGACCGAGCCAGCAGGCGTTCCAGAAGTACGTGCCGGAACTGATAGCGAAGCTGAAGCAGATTCCGTCGCTTGCCGACGTGCAAAGCGACATGAATACCGACGGCCTCAGCGTGAACGTCGAAGTCAACCGGCAGTTGGCGGCGCGCTTCGGCATTACGCCCGCGACGATCGACAACGCGCTGTACGACGCGCTCGGCCAGCGGATCGTCTCGACCATCTTCGAACAGTCGAACCAGTACCGCGTGATTCTCGTCGCCAAACCGGAATCGTTGCCGAACGTGCAGTCGATCGGCAACCTGTATCTGCCGAGTCAGACCAGCAGCACGGGGCAGGTGCCGCTGTCGGGCATCGCGAAGATCCAGATCACGAAGTCACCGCTCGTGATCAGCCATCTGGCGCAGTTCCCATCGGTCACCATCTCGTTCAACCTCGCGAAGGATGCGTCGCTGAGCACGGCGGTCACGGCCATCCATCAAGCCGAACAATCGGTGAACCTGCCGCCGTCGATCACCTCGTCGCTGCAGGGCGCGGCCCAGGCATTCGAGGATTCGCTGTCGAGCGAAGTCTATCTGCTGATCGCGGCGCTGGTCGCGGTGTATATCGTGCTCGGCGTGCTTTATGAGAGCTTCATCCATCCGGTCACGATTCTGTCCACGCTGCCCTCGGCGGGTATCGGCGCGCTGCTCGCGCTGATGATCGCCGGCAGCGACCTGGATGTGATCGGCATTATCGGTATCGTGCTGCTCATTGGTATCGTCAAGAAGAACGCCATCATGATGGTGGACTTCGCGCTGGACGCCGAACGCAATCACGGCAAGCCGCCGCGCGAGGCGATCTTCGAGGCTTCGCTGCTGCGTTTCCGCCCGATCCTGATGACCACCCTCGCCGCCATGCTCGGCGCGCTGCCGATGCTGCTCGGCAGCGGCACGGGTTCGGAATTGCGCCGGCCGCTGGGTCTCGCGATCATCGGCGGTCTGACGCTGAGCCAGATCCTGACGCTCTTCACCACGCCTGTGATCTATCTGTTCTTCGACAGAATGGCCGAGCGTACGAGACGCTGGCGCAACCGCAATAAACCGGAGAGTTCGCCTCCTGGCGGTGCGGAGGAAACGCCTTGAACATCTCGGCGTTATTCATCCGGCGGCCTGTCGCGACCACGCTTCTGGCCGTCGCGATCCTGATCTCCGGGGCGCTCGCCTACTTCCGGCTGCCGGTTGCGCCGTTGCCGAACATCGCCTTTCCGGTCATCGTGGTGCAGGCGAACATGGCGGGCGCGAGCCCGGACATCATGGGGACCACGGTGGCCGAGCCGCTCGAGCGGCGGCTCGCCACGATTGCCGACGTTGAAGAACTGACTTCGATCAGCTCCGTCGGCTCGTCGGTGATCGTGGTCGAGTTCGGCCTGAAGCGCGACATCAACGGCGCCGCGCGCGACGTCGAAGCGGCCATCCAGGCGGCGCGCGCCGATTTGCCGACCACGCTGCGCAGCAACCCGAGCTATCGCCAGTACAACCCGGCGGATGCGCCGATCATGGTGCTCTCGCTGACGTCGGACACGCTCACCAAGGCACAGCTCTACGACTCGGCGGACTCGGTGATCCAGCAGCAACTCTCGCAAGTCCAAGGGGTGGGCCAGATCACGCTTGGCGGCGGCGCGTTGCCTTCGGTACGTGTGGAATTGCAACCGGGCAAACTGAACAGCTACGGCATCGGTTTGGAAGACGTGCGCGCGGCGATCAGCGCCGCCAACGCCGACAGCGCGAAGGGCCATCTCGACGAGGGCGACCAGCGCTACGTGGTCACGTCCAACGACCAGATCACGCATGCTGCGCCGTATCGCGACCTGGTGGTCGCCTACCGCAACGGCGCGCCGGTCCAGTTGCGAGACGTGGCCCAGGTTAGGGATTCGAACGAAAATATCCGCAATGCCGGGCTCTTCAATGGCAAGTCCGCCATCCTCGTGATCGTGTATCCAATGCCGGGCAGCAATATTGTGAGCACCGTCGCGCAGATTCGCAAAGTCCTGCCGTCAATCGAGGCGACGCTGCCAAGCAGCGTGCACGTGGGCATCGCCATCGACCGCTCGGAGTCGGTCAGATCGTCGGTGGGCGACACCGAGCGCACGCTGTTCATCGCCGTGCTGCTCGTAGTGGGCGTCGTGTTCATTTTCCTGCAATCGCCGCGCGCCACGCTGGTGCCGGCCGTCGCGCTGCCGCTGTCGATCGTGGGCACCTTCGGGCCGATGTACCTGCTCGGCTACAGCATCGACAACCTTTCGCTGATGGCGCTGACAATCGGTACCGGCTTCGTGGTGGACGATGCGGTGGTGGTACTGGAAAACATCGTGCGTCACATGGAGTTGGGGCTCAGCCCGAAAGAGGCCGCCTTGAAAGGCAGCGGCGAAGTGGGCTTCACGGTGATCTCGATGAGCCTGTCGCTGATCGCGGTGTTCCTCCCGATCATGCTGATGCCGGGCGTCGTCGGCCTGCTGTTCCATGAGTTCGCGGTCACGCTCTCCGTCGCCATCCTGATCTCGCTGGTGATTTCGCTGACGGTCACGCCGGCCATGTGCGCCTACGTGCTGAGCCGCGACAACGCGGGGCATTCGAAAGCGCGTTGGGCGATATGGGTCGAAAACCAGTTCGATCGATTCAAGAATGCCTACGCGCGCTCGCTCACGGCCGTACTGGACCATGCGCTACTGGTCATCCTGCTGTTGATCGGTCTGCTGGTGGCCAACGTGTTCCTGTTCAAGCTGGTGCCGGCCACCTTCTTTCCCGAGCAGGACACGGGCATCCTGATCGGGCAGATCATCGCCGACCAGAGCATCTCCTTTCCGGCGATGCAAAAGAAGCTCACGCAATTGCAGGAGATCGTGCAGAAGGATCCCGCAGTGGCCTCGGTAGCGGGCTTTACAGGCGGCCGCGCGCTCAACACCGCCAACGTGTTCATCGAACTCAAGCCGCTGGCGGAACGCCACGCCTCAGCCACCGAGGTCGTGAACCGCCTGCGGCCCAAGCTCAATGCGGTCTCGGGCGCCCGGCTCTTTATCCAGGCACAGCAGGATCTGCGAATCGGCGGACGGCAATCCGCCGCCGAGTATCAGTACACGCTCACCAGCGACGATTCCGCCGCGCTGTTCAAATGGACACCGCTACTCGTTGCCGCGCTCGCCAAGGAGCACGCGCAGTTGCTCGACGTGAACTCGGACTTGCAGCAAAACGGTCTGCAGACCTACGTCACCGTCAATCGCTCGACGGCGGCGCGCTACGGCTTTGCGCCGAACCAGGTCGACAACGTGCTGTATGACGCGTTTGGCCAACGGACGGTATCGACCATCTACAACCCGCTCAACCAGTATTTCGTGGTGATGGAGGTAGCGCCTGATTACTGGCAGTACCCGCAAGCGCTCAACCAGATTTACCTGAGCAGGGCGTCGGGCAACCCCACCGGCACGGCGGGCACGCAGATGCCGGGTGCCACGGTGTCGGGCGTGACTGTGGCGACCGAAGCCAGTGCGACCACGAACGCACTCAACTCGAACGCGCAAGCCAACGCGACCACCAACAGCATTGCCAATAGCAAGGGCGGCAGTTCGACCGGCAGCGCGGACAGCACGGCAGCCGAAACCATGGTGCCGCTGGCGGCGCTGGCTTCGTTCTCGAACAGCCATACGTCGACACAGGTGAACCACCAGAGCGGCCTCGTGGCCGCGACGATTTCGTTCAACCTGCCGGCGGGCGGTTCGTTGAGCAAGGCGGGCGTGGCGATCAACAACACGATCCGCGAGATCGGCATGCCCGCCAGCATCCACGGCTCGTTCGCCGGCGCGGCGGCGGCCTACTCGCAGTCCATGGGGACGGTGCCGCTGCTAATCCTGGCGGCGCTCGGCGTGGTGTATATCGTGCTCGGCGTGTTGTATGAAAGCTCGATCCACCCGCTGACCATCCTGTCGACGCTGCCGTCCGCGGGAATCGGCGCGACACTGGCCTTGCTGATTTTCGGCACACCGTTCTCGGTGATCGCGTTGATCGGCATCATCCTGCTGATCGGTATCGTCAAGAAGAACGGCATCATGATGGTCGACGTCGCGATCCATTTGCAGCGCGCCGAAGGCATGCCGGCGAGGGACGCGATTCACTCGGCCGCCGTGGTCCGTCTGCGGCCGATCATGATGACCACATTCGCGGCCGTGCTCGGCGCGGTGCCGCTCGCCATCGGCATTGGCCAGGGCGCGTCGCTGCGGCAACCGCTCGGTATCACGGTGATGGGCGGCCTGATCCTGAGTCAGGTCTTTACCTTGTACACGACGCCGGTGATCTACCTCTACCTCGACCGCTTGCGTTTCAAGCTGGTCAGATGGTCCGCCAACCTGCCATGGAATCGCGACGCGCAGCAACCCGGACAACCGGATACGAGGGCATGACGATGAAGATTTCCCGTAACCGCTTTGGCCGCCTTGGTCGCTTTGGCCCCCTTCGGCCGCTGGCCGTGGCGGCGCTGGCCTTGCTGGCCAGCGGCTGCATGGTCGGCCCGGACTACCACCGGCCGCAGGTCAACGTGGCCGCCACCTACTCGGAGTTGCCCGGCTGGACGCAAGCCGAGCCCGCGGCGGACAAACCGAAGGGCGACTGGTGGACGGCATTCAACGATCCGCTGATGGACCAGCTCGAACCGCTGGTGTCGGTGTCGAACCAGACCGTGCGCGCGGACTACGCGAACTATCAGCAAGCGCTGGCAGAAGTGCGGGCGGCGCGTGCCGGCCTGTTCCCGACCATCGATGCAACCGGTTCGGGCACCAAGGCGCGTAGCTCGGTCGGCAATGCCGCCAGAGTGGTCAACTCGGCCTCGCTGGAAGGCAACGTCAGCTGGGCGCCGGATCTGTGGGGCCAGGTGCGGCGCACGATCGAAGAAAACGCCGCGACGGCGCAATCGAGCGAAGCGACGCTCGCCAATGCGACGCTCTCCGAGCAGGTGGCGCTGGCCACGGCAATCATACAACTGCGCACCAGCGACGCGAATATCGACCTTCTGCAAAGGACGGTCGTGGCCTACCAGCACTTTCTGGACGTCGTGTCGGACCAGGATCAGGCGGGCACCATCCCGCCGTCCAACGTGATTAGTGCGCGCGCCCAGCTCGAGACGGCGCAGTCCAATCTGATCGCTCTCGGCGTGGCGCGCGCCCAAGACGCGCACGCGATCGCCGTGCTGGTGGGCAAGAATCCGGAAGAGCTTTCGATTACGCACAGCACCACGATGCCGACGCTGCCGAGTGTGCCCGTCGGCGTGCCGTCGACGCTGCTCGAACGCCGGCCCGATATCGCCGCCGCCGAGCGCAAGATGGCTGCGCAAAACGCGGCAATCGGCGTGGCGGTGTCGGCGTACTACCCGGCGATTTCCCTTTCCGGGCTGGCCGGGCTCACGCAGTCGCCGTTGTCCGGTCTGTTGAATGTGGGCAACTACGTCTGGTCGCTGGGCGGCAGCGCCACCGAAACGCTTTTCGACGGTGGCTTGCGCAGCGCCGACGTCGACGCGGCGAAGGCAGCCTACGACGCGGCCGTCGCCAACTACCGGGGCACAGTGTTGACGGCGTTCCAGAACGTTGAAGACGACTTGTCCGGATTGCGAATCCTGGCCGAGCAATCGGTCGTTCTGGATACGGCTGTACAAGATGCAACCCGCGGCGCCGAGATCGCTTTCAACGAGTACGAGGCCGGCACGGTGGACTACACGACCGTGGCGACAGCGCAGGCCACACAGTTGGCCACTCAGCAGACCGCGCTGAATGTTCAGGAGACGCGCTTGCTGGACTCGGCGTCGCTATTCGGCGATCTGGGCGGCGGCTGGTCGGCGGACCAGCTACATGATCCGCGGCATCCGGACAGGCAGGCAGCGTCGCAATGAGCGCCTGAAAGCTGGACCACCATTCACGGTATCTCCAATGCCAGATGCTCCTGATGACGCAGTGACTCCAGAAAATCACGCGCGTCGAACGCTTCGCCTGCGGTGAAAACGCCTGCCCCGTGGACCAGGCCACTGACGACACGCCTGACCGCTTCAACCACCAGGGGCGCGCTGATTGCGTAGATATCCTGACCGCTTGCCGATGCGCGACGTTCATTGCCTCCCGACCGCACCACAACGTCGACCAGGAAGGTTTGCGCGGAGCGTCCGTTTTCGTCGACCGCGACGGGCGGCGACGCATCCGGCTCCAGCAGGTCTTTAACCGCCACGGCCGTCATGTACGAGCGTATCTCGGGTGTCTTCAGATGGCGCGCGATCGTCACCGTGTCCGCCATCGTAAATTCTCCAATGACCGGTTGCGTGCCGAGCGGTGCAGGGAACTGCCATTCGCCAACCGGCGCTGCGTCCGTGCGGAACGCCATCTGCCCTTTCGTAAAGACAAGGCGCCGCCCCTCTCTACGCTGCCGCGACACCTGGCCTGCCGCCCTTGTGCCGAGCGTCGGCTTCCAGCTACTGAGCCCATAGGCGATGCAGATTTCGTCCGCTGCCGTCCAATCGCCCATCGCCGCCGTGGCAAGGAGATCGCCCAAGCCGCCGAAAAATGCCATCCCCGGCACGATCACGATGCCCGCCTCGCGCGCCCGTTCAGCGTAATGCTTGAACGTATCCAGATTGGCCTCTAACTCCGCCGCGACGTCCAGATACGGAATTCGTGCACGCAACGCGGCTTCGATCACCGGCGCGGACGTACTGGCGAAGGGACCGGCGCAATTGATCACAGCGGCCGCACCTGCAAGCGCCCGGTCGAGAGAATCCGGGTCATCTACCGACGCGGGCCGAATGTCCAGCCCGGGGTAAGCGGCGCCGAGGGCGTTCAGCTTGCTGGCATCGCGCCCGGAAAGGATAGGTCTCCAGCCACGCCTGACCAGTTCAGACACCACGAAGCGGCCGGTGTGGCCATAGGCGCCGAAGACGACCACGGTTTGATTCGACGTCATTGCAGACCTCCAGTTGTTATGGTGTTTCTTCGAATGGGGAGACAGCAGTTTGGCAAGACAACAACGCTACAGATCTGTATCTTTTTTGAAGAGTAGAGTACAGATCTGTAGCGTGTCAAGAGATATGTTGGTACAGTAATCGGTAAGCAGAAAGTTTCCGTCTCTCAAGAGGACTTGTCATGAGCAGAGGCACACCTACCACCGCAAAAGAGGCCGGGACCACCAGTTCCGCCAGCGTCCGGGAACGCATACTCGATACGGCGGCTGAGTTGTTCTATCGGGAAGGCGTCAGAGCCGTCGGCGTCGATCTCGTCGTCGAACGCTCAGGGGTTGCGAAGACCAGTCTCTATCGTCACTTCACGACCAAGGACGATCTTGTCGCTGCGGTGCTCGAGCGGGACGACGCGAATTATTGGGCCGACTGGGACAAGACCGCGACGCGCCACCGGAACGCCCCGAAAGATGAGCTCACGGCTCACCTCAAGTGGATCGCTCGCGACATCGCCGCACCGAAATACCGAGGCTGCCCTTTTCTCAACGTGGCAACGGAATTTCCCGCGCCGGATCATCCCGCGCGAGTGGTGGCCCTCAGGCATAAGGTCGAGTTGCGCCGCCGTCTCGGTACGCTAGCGAAGCAAATCGGCGTTGCCCGGCCCGACAATCTGGCTAACCAGATCGCACTTCTTATCGACGGTGCCTACGTCTACGGACAGTTGGCAAACAAAGAGGCAGCGCAGCCGCTCGTGCCGGCGGCGCTTGCTCTGATCTCGGTCGCGGACAGTCCTGGCTGAGCCGACGGTCGGGCACGAGCGGAGCATGGGGGCCGACATTCATGGGGCACCCTGCAGGTATTTTGCTTGCCGTCGATGACGTGCCTGATCAGATATCCGAATCAGTTTGCGCGTAGTTGAGGAAGTATCCCGTGAACATCGTCAGCCCCAGGAACGCGAATGCCTCGGTCAGGTGCTCATCGCTCCAGCCCGCTTGTTGAGCGGCCTTCCATGTGGCGTCGGTGACGTTTCCCGAATTGGCAGTCGCTTCCTTGACCACGCGAGTCAGCGCGTCGACCTTGACGTCGCCCGTCGTCGTGCCTGTCCGCAGAGCGGCGATCTGTGCTTCGGTCCAACCGTTCATGCCGGCGAATCGACTGGCGATGCCAATCATGTAGTCGTTTCCGACCGTCGCCGCAGTGGCGAGATTGAGCGCCCAGCTCACTTTCGGATCCAGGGTGCCGTGCTCGGCGGTCACGGCACGCAGCGATGCGTACGCCGCCAGCACCGCCGGAGAATGCGCCATCTGGGCATGCAGGTTCAGGGGACGTCCCGTCGGCGCAGACTGGGCAATCTTTTGCAGAAGCGGGCGCGACGCATCGGGCGCGCTCTCGACTGTGTGGGTAGGAATTCGGCTCATGGCTATTAGCTCGTTCGTGGTTTGATCAGTGCACTTCGTTCAGGTGGCTGCCGGGATCGCGAAGTTCGCCTTGGCCCATGCGGCAAACTTGGTCGGCTGCTGCCCGGCGACTTTGTTGGCGAGCGCGATCGCGTCGCGCGAATCCGAGCCAAGATAGGTGTGCGCTTCAAAGTAGGCGAGCATCGCCGCGATACCGTCGGCGTGCGGAAACCAGCCGGCAAAAACCTCGCGCGGGACCTGCTTGAACGAGAGCGCGTTTCCTTGTTGATTCAGGCTGGCGATGATCTCGTTGAAGCTCAGGAAGTCACCGACCAGCGCCAAATGTTCGCCGCGCCCCACGAGTTCCGGCTGCGCGAACGCGCCGGCCACGAGGCGACCGAGTTCAGTGATGTCACCCATATGGATGACACGCCGCTCCGGATCAAGCGGCAGCGCCCAACCCACGGCGCCGTCCGCTTGTTTCTGCGGAGCCATCAGGCCGATCAGGTTCTGGTAATAAAACGGCGCGATCACGAACGTGTGGTACGGAAATCCGGCGTCACTCACGATGGGTTCGATTTTCGCCTTGGCCGTGAAGTGCGGGACATTGATCGTGCCACCGCTGATCGTCTCCACATTGGGAAGCGTCGACCAGATGAAGTGCTGCACGCCGGCGTCTTTCGCCGCGTTGACTGCCGCGAGCGCCTGCTTGGGCTCGTCATCTTGTGCTTCCCAGGAATTGGTCACCAGGAAAACGCCGTGTACGCCGGCAAATGCGGCTTTAAGCGTTTCCGGACGATTGAAATCCGCCAGAACGACTTCGTCGCCCAGCTTCGGATGCTTGCCCGGATTGCGCGTCAACGCGCGCACTTTGAACTGACCGCTCGCCTGCAGCGCGCGCACAACGGCGCCGCCTTGCTGGCCGGTTGCGCCCACGACGGCGATGAGCTTCTGGGTGTTCGACATGGTTGTTTTCCATGGGGGTATTTTGTTAGGACGGTTCTACATCACGCGGCGAGCTCGGTAGTCCGAACAGGATTACTGCTTCAGTGCCTCAGCCGAGATGAGCAGCCTGGTCTTCATACTGAAGCCGTACGCCTTGCCAAAGTCGACGCCGAAGTCGCTGCGATCGAATTCGCCCACTGCGTCGACACCGCACACTTCGCGCTTGAGCATCGGATGCGGCATGCACTTGAACGAGTCGATTTTCAGCGTCAGCGGTTTGGTCACGCCGTGCATCGTCAGATTGCCGACGACAGAGGCCGGCTTGTCGCCCTTGAACTTGATCGTGCCCTTGTAGGTCGCGTCCGGGAACTTCGACGCGTCGAAGAACTGATCCGACTGCAGGTTCTGGTCGAGCTTCGTGCTACCCGTGTGGATCGACGCAATGCCGGTCGTCACTTCAACCGTGCCGGTCTCTGCAGCGCGGTCGAGCGTCACCGTGCCCTGCGACTTGTCGAACTTGCCACGCCAGACCGACAGGCCGCCGATGTGGTCGGCCTCGAAACTCGGGTACGTGTGGTCCGGATCAAGCTGGTACGTCGACACGTCCGCGAAGGCCGAAAACGACAGTGTGGCGGCGAGTGCACCGGCCGCAATCATCAGATGCTTCTTCAAATCGATGTCCTTGAATCATTAAGTTGCCGCGCCCGTGCGCGGTATCGGGGATATGCAATGCCACCGTAGAGTGGAGCGGGAGAATGGCTTTTTACGGCCGCCTCCTGTGTGACACACAAAGTATGGGGATTAAAGGCGCTTCACACTAGATGGTAAAATCGGATTTGATTAATCCATTTATGGAGAGATGTCATGCTCGATCTGAATGATCTGGCGATGTTCGTTCAGGTCGTCCGCGCCGGCAGCTTCTCCGAGGCAGCGCGGCGTCTGCAGATGCCGGCAAATACGCTTAGCCGGCGCATCGATCAGCTCGAAGGGCAACTCGGCACACGTCTGCTGCATCGCTCGACTCGCAAACTCGCGCCGAGCACGGAAGGTCAGGCGCTGTTCGAGCGCTATGCACCGGCGCTTGACCAGATCCTCGAGATCGGGCGACTCCATGCAGACGAACAGACACCGTCCGGCTCGGTTCGCGTCACCGCGATGGCCGGCCTGTTCGAATTCTTCCGCATGGAATGGTTGGTCGAGTTCTACGCGCGCTATCCAAACATCAGCGTCGACTTTCTGCTCGACGATACGCCTACCGATCTGATCGCCGAGCGCGTCGATCTGGCCTTGCGCATGGGCATTGAGAGCCGTAGTGGCCTTAAGGTACGTCGGCTGGCGCCGAGTGCAATGATCCTTGCGGCGAGTCCGGCCTATCTGGAACGGCGCGCTGCACCTCGCACGCTGCGTGAACTGGCCGAACACGACTGTCTGACGATTTCCAATCGTCAGAGTCGCAGCACATGGCGTCTGCAGGGGCCACGCGGTAGCCAGGAAGTGTCGATCAACAGCCGGTTCGCGGTCAACGATATGCGCGTGCTGGCGCAGGCTTGTATAGCGGGACTGGGCATTGCGCTGCTGCCGCAGTTAATAGTTGAGCCAATCATCGCGCAGGGGAAACTGGTACGCGTGCTGCCAGCCTATCGGCGCGCCGGCACCGGCCTCGGTCTGCAGCTCGTCTACACGAGCCGCCCACCGGTGCCGCCTGCGGTAGCGGTCTTCGCTGAATTTCTTTTGGAGAAACTGGACAAGGTGATGACAAACCCGTAAGGGCGATAGAAGTGCGCGCGCAATCAATGGTACGTCGTCGTAGACGACTGCAGCTTCGTCAGCACGCCGCGTTTGAACCGGAACCAACCTTGCGAGCTTTGCATCACGACTTCATCGCTTTGCCAGAACACGCGCTTGACCGTCATGCGCTCACCCAAGCGCTGCACAAGTGGCGGATGGTGACGAAAATCGTACAGCACCGGGCCGGAATCAGTTTGCACGAGCATGCGCGTGACGGTGTCATTTGCGCTGTCGACATCGTCGAAGTGTGCGAGCGTGTTCGCACCGAAGCGATCGAACATTTCCTTGTCGAGCGTCCCCACGAAATCGCGGTCGACGCGCTCGAACTGCAGCTTTCCCGCGGGCGTGACGAGCGGTCCGGATTCGTTGCTTTGCGCATGAACGCAAGTCGCGAAAGAGGTGGCTGCGAGTGCAGCGAGGAATAGTCGTTTCATGCTTCCTTTTGGGTTCGGCGGCGTCTCCGACAACGGAGCACAATCCGCAATTTTTCTTGGGAGCATTGTCGTCAATTTTGGTCGACATGTCGAACGCTCGCATCTGGTCGAACCCAGTCCGACGGGGCGCCCCTAACCCACGCAAATACCTGGTACTGCGACCTTCTGGAACAGGTGCGGAGAAGCGATCGCCGATGAGGGATACGCGGTGAGCTTCGCTTTGAATTCCGGATGAGTGAACGCCGCCCGGAAGTGGGCGGTGGACTCCCACACTGCATAGTTCAGGTACGTCGGACTTTCACCGACTGCGCGGTGAAGTTGTGTCGAAATGAAGCCGGGCTGCTGCTTCATAAACGCCGCATCGTCCTGCCAGACCTGAAGAAAAATCTGCTCGTCAGCCTTGTCTAGGGTGAAGACGTTGACAAGAACGACAGGGGCGGCGTCAGTGGCAAGTTGACGTTCGATCGGGAAAGAAGGGTCAAGTGGACGCAATTGCGGCATAGTAGCTCTCCAAGTTTGGTTGCATAATGTCAATTTGACATGATTGATTTATAGTGCGTTGACACTATGATGTCAACTTACTTCAATGGTGACAGATGCGTAAGACGAAGAGAACGCCAGCCGGCGAGACCCTGACGAGCTTCATACTCGATTTTTTCAGGCTGAATAGCCGACTTCTGACCGCGGGCGATCGCCTGGTTGCGGAGCTCGGGCTCACGAGCGCCCGCTGGCAGATCCTTGGCGCAATCACCGCGGCGCAGCAGCCTCAGCCAGTCGCGTGGATCGCTCGGGACCTGGGTGCCAATCGCCAGAACGTGCAGCGAATAGTCAATGACCTGGAAGAGGAAGGGTTAGTTAGATTCGAGGTCAACCCCCACCATCGCCGCGCGCAACTTGTCGTTTTGACGGACAAGGGGAGGCAAGCATTTGACGCTGCCATGGGCCTTCAGGTCGCTTGGGTCAACCGCCTCTCTGACGGGTTATCTGTCGAGGACATTGATGCAGCAAGCCGCGTCATGATGAGACTGCGAAAAAATCTGGAGGACAGTATGGACCCAGAAAATCTGGAGTGATTGCGCGAAGGTCTTGGCGGCTGACGCATCGAGCCGTGACGACGGAGGCCGGCGTGAGCGCTTCACTAGCGAGTTATCACTGCCGCCGCATCACGTCTTCTGCTTATCCGCGACATCGTCCGCCAACACAGCGCGCGAGGTGTCGCCCAACAGATATCGCGGACCGCTTCCCCGCCGTCGGGCAACATCGTCGGGATTGTAGAGAGAACAGGACTTCAGCGAAAGGCACCCGCAACCTACGCAGGATGCAAGCTGATCGCGCAATGCAATAAGACCGTCGATGCGTTCCTGAAGCAGAGGCTGCCAGGCGCGAGAGAGACGCTGCCAATCCTGCCTGGTCGGCGTGCGTTGCCCGGGCAACGTCTCAAGGGCAGAACGAATCTCCGAAAGGTTCAATCCGACAGCCTGTGCGGCGCGGATGAACCCTACGCGACGGAGGACCTCCCTTCGATACTGCCGATGACCACCTTCTGTTCGGGTACTGCTGATCAGCCCCTGTTCCTCATAGAAGCGGATCGCACTCGCGGCTACGCCCGAGCGTCTGGCAAGTTCACCAATTGTAATCGTCGTCTCGTTCATGACGTTTCCACGTTTTCTCTCTTGACTTCAAGTTTACTTGAACTTTCACAATGGATTCGTTCCTTTGATCGAGAGACGGCAATATGCGCAATGACCCCGTTAAGCTCAAATTGAACGAGCTTCTGGATGCAAACGCTCGCTTCGACCTGATGGCCAGAGGTACAACCAACCATTGTCCGATGGCGCTTGTCGCGTTGGCCGGGATGGGGGCGTCGCCTGCTCGACTGCAGGAGTTCTTCGATATGTGGGAGCGCGAATATGCATTAAGCGCGGCGCCTGTCGACACAATCGTCAGCCGTCACGAATGGTCGCGGCAACTCGGCAATGCCGCCGCATTCGGCGCCTTGCGCCTGTGTTTTCTAGACTGGATCGTCGAAGCCGGCTCCGTCCCGGTCATCGCGGCAGTGCTGGAAGAGGTGCCGTTCGCACCGGCAACGCAGGCCTTTCACGCGCTTATCCGCTTGGCATACGGCATCGAGGCTACGCATCCCGGCGAAATCGCCTCCGGCCTGGCCGCGTTAATCTCGTCGCATCTGCCGATTGACGCCTGTTTCGACGGGTCCCGCACCGCAGAAAACGTCGATGCCAGGTTTGACAGCGTCGTACGTGCAATAGACGACAGTGTTGTACAGGGCGACTCGATCACGTCACGCTTGCGCGCCGTTGCATGCGATGTGCGGTTCAGGCAGGCTGTGCTTGCGCCTCCGGTTACTGTGTCCTTACTCGACGACCTGGCGCGGGCGACGATTAGCGCCTACTGGCGCTCGCCAGACTTCACGGTGCTTCACACGGTTACTGCGACACACGCGGCGCGAATCCTCCTGGCACAATTGCCCGACGCGTTGGCGGAACAATTGCTGCCCGGCTTGTGGATTGCACTGTGCGCGGCGTATGCAACGGTTCGCAGGCCCGCGAACGTTGAAACAGATTCGCCTGACGCTGTCACTGGCTGGGACGACGTGTGCCGGATGGCCGTGGCGTCAAACGACGATCATGTGATCAAGCTGGCGTACACGTGTCTTTGCGAGAACCGTCGCAATCCATCACCTCTTTACCTGGCGTCAGCGGCGCGCATAGTCACAGGGTCGTCTGGCTGAACGCAGTCAGTTGTCGAACTATTCCGTGCGACGAAAACGTCACCGGGAGTGCAAGTGCGTGTAAATTCGAATCCAGTGGTTTTCGACCCGCCACTGGTCTTCGAATCGGTCGTCATCGGCGTTGGTCTTATGGACTTACAGGAGCCGGTATGAGCACGAAGCACAACAAAAAAGATCATCTTGAAGCCGCCGCGTCACATCACGAGCAGGCAGCGCGATTTCACCGCGGGGCGTCGCGGCATTTCGAGGCGGGTAAAGACTATGCCCACGCCGCACATCAGGCGATGATGGCCCATGGCCATACCTTGCACGCGATCGATCAGGCACACGACGCCGGCGCACACAGCGCGAACACGCCGCCGGTCGCACCGGCATCGACCGGCTCTGGCGCAGATAACACGAACGCCGCAAAACAGCACGCAATGGCGGCCGAGCTTCACGATCAGGCGGCCCAGCATATGCGCCACGCCGTCAAGCTCTTCGATCAGGACCGTAGTGCGGTCGCCCACGATGCGCAGCTAGCGCTCACCCTTGCACTGCGCGCTTTGTCGCACGGCAACGAAGCAGCGAAACTATTTATCAAGCTCGCTCCCGTCGATGCGCCGTGAGTGATGTCGACCTTCGCTGCGCCGGCACCGGCGCTGATCAACACCCTGTTGTCGCGTCGCGCGGAACTACGGTCATGGGCCAGCCGTCAGGAGCCGCGCACGGTGTGCGCGGCTGAATCCAGCGTTGCGCTCGGGACTAGGCCTTTCGGTCCAGCAAGTCTGCCGCAATAGACTTCGCATGCGCGACAGCCTGGTTCGGGTCTGGGAATACACCGAGCTGTTCCCAGTGTTCTTCGACTGCGTAAGTCCCTTTCATACCGAGTGCCCTTTGCACGCGCAATTGCGCCGCGTACTTGCCGTCCTCCAACGGTCGAGCCGTTGCAATCACCTTGTGCGGGAGACCGGATCTCTCCGGTTGAACCAACTCAACGTGACCGCCCGGCTCACCGATATCCTTTAACGCGTTCCTCGTTTTGCAGTCTGGGCAGTAGAAGCACCACCCCGCGTCCTCGTGAATGGATCTAACCTGCCCGCGGGCCAGCACGGCGCGACATTCAACGTTTTCGCAGATGAACGGCATAGCAGTCTCCGGAGTTGTTTGCGAGAAATCCTAGCATGACCGGCGACGGCCAACCATAAGCATTGTTGCCGTGCCTGTTCCGCGCGCCAGAGGCCGGGAGCCGCCCCCACCGGCGCGCCAGGAAAACCTTCAGGCACGGGTCGGCGCGATCGCTGCACGCGGCCGCAGCGTGGCCATGATCAGGTACATGCCGCCGCCGATCACCACGCCGAAGAACCATCCATAGGTATTCCACCAGACCGGCAGCAGATTGGTGAAGTTTGGCAGGAAGGTCGAAAACACGCTGCCGACCGCCGCGGAGACCAGTGCGTTGACGTTCCAGCCACCTTCGTAGCGATACTCGCCATGCTCCTGATAGAGCGCTGCAACATTGATATTGCCTTTGGCCACCAGGTAGTAGTCCACCAGAATGATCCCCAGCAGCGGGCCCATCGTGGCGCCGATGGCATTGACGAAATGCGCGGCGTTGCCTTCCCACGGCGCGAAAGGATAGAGCACCAGCGCGATGGCCGCGGCGATGTAGCCCCCCCTTTTGAAGCTGATCCGTTTGGGGAACGTGTTGGAGATGTCGAACGCCGCCGAGACGAAATTGGCCACCACGTTAATCCCCAGCGTGGCGACCGCGAAGGTCAGTGCCGCGATAAGCGCCAGCACCCAACTGTCGAACTTGGCCGAAATCTGTTCGGGGTGAAGCAGCACCTCGCCGTACACCTTGAAGGCGGCGATGGTGGTCACGCCGGCGACCAGCGAGAACGCGATCAGGTTGACCGGCAGGCCCCACAAATTTCCTTTTTTCACTGCGTCGCGATTTTTCGCGTAGCGCGAGAAGTCGCAAAAGTTCAGGTAGAGCGCTGCGAAGTAGGTGATCCAGGTCGCGCCCACGGCCATCAGCGCCCAGAACGAGCCGGGCTCGCCGCTGACGCCGGCGTCGCCGGTCTTCTGGAGCAGTACGTCCATCGGAATGCCATGGGTGAACGAGAAGCCGCCGGCCTTCACACACAGGCCGATCGCCAGAATCAGCATCGCGACCCACACCGCCGGACCGGCCCAGTCCTGGAACTTGCGCACCGTTTCCATGCCCTTCTGGATGATGAGCAACTGCAGCGCCCAGATGATCACGTAGCAGATCACCTCCAGCCCTGAGTGGCCCAGTACCTGCGTGCCCTTGTGGAACGCCATCAGGCTGTCGCTGCGAATCAGCAGCGCGACCATCGCGCCCGATGCGGCCGCCGTCTGAGCGCCGTACCAGAAGCAGGCCACCACCGCGCGCACCATTGCTGCCAGGTTAGCGCCCCACACGCCAAAGGAGGCGCGCGCCAGCACCGGATAAGGCACGCCGGTCTTCTCGCCGGCGTAGCCGATCAGGTTCATGAGCGCGAAAATCACCAGCGAGCCGAGCCCGATCGCCAGCACGAAGTTGATAAAGCTGCCGCACAGCAGGAACAGGCTGGCGGCGAGGTAGTAACCCCAGAGGCTGTGCACGTCCGAGGTCCAGACGTTGAAGATGCTGAACGCACCCCAGTTGCGCTGCCTGGCGGGTGCGAGATCTTCGTTGTAGAGGCCGGGGGAAGGATCGCGGATTTCCATCTGTCATCTCCTTTGATCTCGTGGAACCAAGGAAACACCGCCGGACACGCCGGGCGGAGATCTACCCGCGTCTGAAGCCTGCTGGTATGTCAGAACTGTATGTGCTTTGCCGCCTCGTTTCGAATGGGTTAACCCTGGTCGAGATGCGTGCTGGCGCAAGCCTGCTGATCATCTAACCGCGACCGAAACGAAACTGCGGGCGTGATTGCGCTGGATCAGCACGGCGACCTGTTTCCCTGCTTTTGCTTCCAGCGCGGCCACGTCCGCCTGCGTTTCGACCAGCGTGTCATTGAGCGACAGGACGATATCGCCAGGCTGGATGCCGGCGCTTGCCGCCGGCCCATCAACGCCGTCCACCATCAGACCAACGGCCAGGTCGTTCGCGCGCCGCTCGTCCTCATTCAGCGGATGCATGCTCAAGCCCAGGCGATCCCCTGAGCCTGAGCCGCCTTCGCTTGGTCGAGCTTTGGGGCTTTCCGCGGACGCGCCGACCATAACCGTGATGGTCATCGGCCTTCGATTGCGGATCAGCTTCAGTGTGGTTTTCGTCCCAGGCGGTAAAGCGGCCGCATCCTCGCCGAGTTCGGTCGAGCGATCAATCGGCTTGTCGCCGATCCGGACGATCACGTCGCCTGGCTTGAGGCCGCTCGCGGCGGCCGTTGTGCCGGGCGCGACGGAATTGACCAGCGCACCTGCCGGTCGCGGCAGGCCAAAGGCCACGGCGAGTCCAGGGCCGACGTCCTGCACCTCCACGCCAAGACCGCCAGGAGAGGTCGCTTTCGCGGCTTGCACCTGCGATCGCACCTTGGCCGCCATGTTGATCGGAATGGCAAAGGCCAGGCTGGGGGACCTGTCCGAGTCCGCGTAAATCTGCACATCGATGCCGACCACCTCGCCGGCACGGTTAAACAGTGGGCCGCCCGAATTGTCCGGATTGGCAGCGATATCGGTTTGAAAGAAAGGAAAACTGCTCCCGTCCAGGAGCGTGCGGGACGTGGCACTGACAATGCCGGCGGTAACAGTATTCGCGAAGCTGTCGGGCGAGCCGATCGCCAGGACCGATTCGCCGACGCGCACCCGCGACGAGTCGCCAAGTTTGACGGTCGGAAGCTTCGTGGCATCGATCTGAATCAATGCGACATCGCTCTGCGCATCGACCGCCAGGACCTTTGCCTTGAACTCGCGTCGATCGGTAAGTCTGACCGTCACTTCGTCGGCTTGATCCACCACGTGGGCGGTGGTCAGAATGAGGCCGTCGGGGCTGACGATAAAGCCGGAGCCCATACCCGTGATGGCGCGTGCTGAACCGTCCTGAGACGCCTGCGATTTCGGCGTCACATGCTTGACGAAAGCAAGAATGGGATCGTCAGCATCGACCGCTGCGGGAGCGGGTATCGACGATGACTGCTCAGACGCGGTCGCGCTGATATTCACGACGGCGGGCCCGTATCGCTCCACGATGGTAGGGAAGTCGACCGGTGCCGAAGCGCTGGCCGGCGAAACCCGCTTCTCCTTCACAGGCGGCGGAGCGACGGCCGCGGCATTCGCCGCCGGAGGCAGGCACAGATAGCCGGAGAGAAACGCCGCTATCAGGGCAGCTTGGAGCAACGTGCGCGCAAGAGTCGGGGCAAACACAGTGCACCTCCATGGCGGTGTGATGCCAGGGACAGGCGCGCGATCACAGGCCGGTCGATACATGAATGCATCGACCGTGCCGGTACGACAATACGCAGCCCTCCCCTACTATGATTTATAGCGGAGAGGCGGGGAAATTAAAGGGAGTGCTAATCCTGGGGTACGGTCACGGCCGGCACAGCGAGTCGCGGCAGCGCCGCGACCCAGCCTTTTGCGCGTGTCGGCTATCCGGTTCACGTGACGGATATCGGTGAGGCGGCGACGTGCGCCGCCCGCGCCCTAGAACGTCTGCCGGATACCCACTCGAACGAGTGTTTGCACATTGTTCGCCGACGAAATTCCGTTCCCCACGTCGCCGACCGAGGCCGTCGCGTTGACCGTATTGCCGAATGCGTCGAGCGTCTTGCCGCTCGCCTTCTGGTAACCGACCAGTCCGTAAAGTGCCGTGCGCTTGGACAGGAAATAATACGAGGCAAGGTTGAACTGGTTGTACTTCGGCGCCGACTCGCCTTTGATAGAACTGCCCTGCGTGTAGTCGTAACCTGCGGCGACGCGCAGCGCCGACGTCGCCTGCCAGGACACCGTCGCGCCCGCCGAGTTGAACGTCTCTTTGCCGGAGAACAACGAGAAGCTGCCGGCCTGGTATTGCGTATTGCTGTACGACACACCGAGCGTCACCGAGTCGATCTGATACGTGCTTGCAGCGGCAATGATCTGCTGGTTCTTTGCCGACGCAAAGCCTTCGTTGATCGACGAAGCGAATGTGCCGTCATACGCGCTGGTCCAAGCGCCGCCATTGGCCCCGTAAGCGTTGGTCGCCTGCATGTAGGCCGCGCCGATGGCGAACGGACCGCGGGTATATTGGCCGCCCAAACTCCACGTGCTCTGATTCTTGACGCTGCCCGCCTGACCGCCGAAACCGTACAGTGCGCCGAACTGAAGCCCCGAAAATACCGGGCTCGTGTACTTGATCGAGTTGCTCTCGCGCGCCTGATTGTCGATGTTATCCAGATCGCCGGGGTGCGCTCCCATGCCCGTCAGAAAGGTCCCCGCGCTGATGCTGCCGACGAAGTCGACGATCGGATCGTACTGGCGACCCAGCGTGAGCTTGCCGAGTTTCGTGCTCGACAATCCCATCCATGCCTGACGACCGAACTCGCGGCCGCCCTGACCGAGCTGCCCCGTACCGATGTTAAAGCCGTTCTCCAACTGGAACACCGCCGACAGGCCGTCACCCAGGTCTTCGTTGCCCTTCAGCCCCCAGCGATCGCCTGACCAGGTGCCGCTCGCAAACCCATAGCTCGATCCGTTACTGTAGACGGCCGGCTTGCCTGCCGCCCCCTTGGTCTGCAAGACGCGTTGGCCGCTCGTATAGCCAAGACCTGCGTCGACAATCCCGTACAGGGTCACGCTGCTCTGCGCGTGTGCGGTGAGCGACAGGCTGCTCATCGCGAGCAATGTCACGGTGGTTTTTTTCATCATGATAAGGATGCCTATTTATTAGAGAGAAATGATCAAACTGATTTGAATACCTGTTACGTCAGAGCTTCGGACGCGAGTCGGTGACTCGCGCCCGCATTCCGTTTCACTCTTTGGCTGTTTGCGTCTGTCTCGCGGTTACAAGCCAGTTCGCCACACTGGCGACGAGCGTATCAACATCGTCGAACACCTCGGCCCCCCGTACCAAAGGTGCGCCTAGCAGGGTGAAGACGGGCTTGTTCCACTGCAGGCCAAGCGCCATCTCCGACAACGTGCCCAGCCCGCCTCCAATCGCGATGAGACAGAGCGAAGCGCGCGCAATCAACGCATTTCTTGTGATGCCCAATCCGGTTGGCAGCGCCACCGTAAGAAACGGGTTAGCCTCGTTCGCATCGTCCTCGGGCAGCAGGCCGATCACGATGCCGCCCGCGCGTTTTGCGCCGAACGCGGCCGCTTCCATCACCCCGCCTTTGCCGCCGCAGAGAATCGTCATGCCGGTGCCCGCTAACGCGTAGCTCAGGTTTCTCGCCGCCTGCAGTTGTTCCGGTGTGGCCTCCCTAGGACCGATCAATCCGACCGGCATCGCATGCCGCATTGGCCCCGTCTGGTGAACTGCCAATCTCTGCAGCGCCAGATACGCTGCGTTGGACCATTCAGTGTCGTCGTTGCCGTGCAAGGCATTCTCCTAGTGCCAGAACGCACGTACAGACCGCCATCAACACCAACGAAAGCGCGGCTGCCTGCGGAAAATCCGTCTGTCCGTCTGAAAGTTTCAGGTACATCAGTAGCGGCAAGATATTGATCTGCGTCCCGGCGAGCGCGAGTGCGGTACCGTAGGTTCCCAGTGCAATCGATGTGACGAGACACCAGGCCGCGGCGACCGATGGCCACAGTTCCCGCAACGCCACGTCGAAGAGCGCTCGCAGCGGCGACGCGCCCAGTGTCAGCGCGGCTTCGATCGGACGGCGGTCCAGGTTGGCAATCGCCGGATAGAGCATCAGCGCCACGCGTGGGATCAGGTAGTACGCATAGGCAGCGACCAGACCCGCGGTCGTATAGATCAGCGCCCCGACCGTGGCCGGGTCGGCGCCGAGGCGAGCGACGATGCTCGTCACGAAGCCGGCGCGGCCGAAGGCGAGAATGAACCCGTACGCAATCACCAGGCCGGAAAACGCCAACGGCACGCCGAGCAACGCGAGCAACCAGCCGCGCCGCTTCGGCGGCTGTCCGGCCAGCACCATCGCAAGCGGCAGCCCTACCGCAAGCGACATAGTGCCGGCAGCGAACGCCAGCGCCAGCGAGTGACCGAGCGCACTGACCACCAGCGGATCATGGGCCAGGCGCACGAAGGCCGCGCCGTTCCCCTCGGCCGCCGAGACCAGCAATGCGCCGAGCGGCAGCGCAAAGAACAGGGCAAGGAGGAGGCCCGCCGGAACCGCGCCGAAGCGCCGCGCGAGCCCTTCGTTCATCGAGGAAGTCCCCATCTGCCGCCCCTTATTTCGCGAGCGCGGCCTGCGCCCACAACTGGTCGACTTCCGCCTTCTTCGCCGCGGCCTTGACCACGTCGAGCGGATGCATCTGCGGCACGTCGGGCATCTTCGCGCGGATGTCCGCGGAGAGTTGCACGTCAGGCACCGCGGGACGCACGTAGCCTTGCGCGAACAGCGCCTGGCCGACGTCGCTCATGACCAGGTTCAACCACAGACGCGCCGCGTTCGGATTCGGGCCGTCCTTCACGAGGCTGATGGCGTACGGTGCGGACACCGTCGCTTCCTTCGGGATCACCACCTCGACGGCGTCGCCCATGCCGTCGGCATACTTCGCTTTGAGACCGTCGTTTTCGTAGCCGATCAGGATCGGAATCTCGCCCTTGACGAACTTCGCGTACGGGGTGGTGCCTTCAACGCGCATCACGTTGCCCGCTTCACGCAACTTGCCGAAAAAATCGGCACCCGGCTTCGGATTGTCGACGCTGCCGCCGAACGCATAAGCCGCAGCGAAGACCGCGACCTGTCCCTGTCCGGTCGAACGCGGATCCAGATAGACCACCGAGTTACGGTACTCGGGCTTGAGCAGGTCGGCCCAACCCTGCGGGACGTCCTTGATCAGTTTCCGGTTGACCAGCAGAGCGATGTTCAGCGAATGGACCGTGAACCAGCGGCCATCGCGCTCGCGAAACACCGGCGGTAGTTTGTCGAAATTGAGCGGCTTGAACGGCGCCACCACGTCCTTGTTGACGGCGTCCAGTGCGGACGCGGCAAAGTAGTACGCAGTGTCGGCCTGCGGGCGCCGCCGCGATTTGTCCAGCGCCACCACCGTCGCAGCCGAGCCGATGTCGTTGTACGTAATCTCGACCTTCGGATAGCGCTTTCTGAACTCGGCGAACAGCGCCTTCCAGTTGGCCCATTCGGGACCGGTGTCGAACGACACGACGAGCCCTTCATCCGCCGCCTTTGCGTACAACGCGTCCTCTCCGGGGTAAAGCGGCGCGGCATGAGCGCCAGACGCGGCAGTCAGTACCGACAATGCGCAAACGACTCCGGCGATACGGCGGACTCGCGACAAAAGACTAAGCCCTGCAAACATTCTGGTTCTCCGTCAGACAAGGAAGGTGAATTAGCAAAATTGACTGGTCGGCGCGGGCAGCACGCGCAAATGTTCGGGGTCGACGGCGATAGCGTGTTCGGCAAGACGGCGCCCTTCGCACAGAAGCGGCTTCTGCGTGGAATCCGGAACGAAGTCGTAGCGGCACGTCGCCCCGAAGTAGCGCACCTCGGCGCGGCGGCCCGCGAGCCGGTTGACCGCGTTCGCCGGCGGATCGGGCTGCACGTGCTCGGGACGAAGCAGCACCTCGACCTGATCGCCGGGGCGAAAATCGCGAGTATCGGCAGACAGCAGCGCAAAGGAAACGTCGACCGTGCCGTTCGCTAACACGCGTCCGGGCATCACGCTCGAATGACCAACGAAGCGCGCGACCTGGGTCGATACCGGCTGCTCGTAGAGACGTTCAGGCGTATCCACCTGCAAGACACGCCCGCCGTCGACCACGGCCACGCGGTCCGCAAGACTCAACGCTTCGTCCTGATCGTGCGTGACCAGCAGGGTGGTGGCGCCGCATGCGCGTTGCAGCGTGCGAATCTCGTCGCGTAGTTGCTGTCGGATGCCTGCGTCGAGCGCCGCAAGCGGTTCGTCGAGCAGCAGCACCTTCGGTTCGAACGCCAGCGCGCGAGCCAGCGCGACGCGTTGCTGTTGCCCGCCCGACAGCAAGGTCGTACGCCGCCCGGCATGCTCGGCAAGACCGACCCGTTCGAGCATGTCGAGCGCGCGAGCCCGGCGTTTCGCGGCATCGATGCCGCGCATCCGCAGCCCGTAGGCCACGTTGTCCAGCACGTTCAGATGCGGGAAAAGCGCGTATTGCTGGAACACCATGCCGACCTCGCGGCGCCACACAGGAACACCCGCGACGTCGCGCCCGTCGATCGCAATCCGTCCTCGATAGCCGTCCAGCAGACCCGCGGTCAGCCGCAGGATCGTCGACTTGCCGGAACCGCTGCGGCCCATCACGGCGAGCAGTTCGCCCGGCGTGACCGACAGCGTGACGGCTTCGATGCCGTGTTGCGCGCCAGGATAAGTAAAGCTCACGTTGTCGAAATGGAGGCTCATCGTTTTACTTCAGTCGTTGAACAGTGTTGATCGATACCAGGGTCGCGATCACCGCGAGGCAAAGCAGCACCACGGTGGCGGCACACGCCATGCCGGTCGCGCCGTAAAACGCCTGCAACAGCACGACCGGATAGTTCCGGTAGCGAAAGCCGGCGATCAGGTTGGACACCTGAAACTCCCCGATCGACAGTGCGGCCACCATGACGAGTCCCGAGAACAGGCTCTGCCGGAGGTTGGGCAAGACGATCGTGAAGAACTGCCGCAGCGGTGTGGCGCCGAGCGTCGCAGCGCACGCTTCGAGGCGCGCGATATCGAGGTGGCGCAAGTCGCTAAGCAGTGTTTGCGTGAGGTACGGCAAGGTCAGCACCGTATGGGCGGCGATCAGCAACGGCAACGATCCGAGCCAGGGCAGCGTGTCGCCGCTGAAGATGGCGATGTAACCGAAACCCAGCGTGAGCGCGGGCACCCCGACCGGCAGCAACGCGACCAGCCGCGCGGTCATGCCGCGCCCGGAGAGCGAGCGGTAGTGCAGCGCATACGCGAGCGGCAAACCGATCACGGCAGCCGCGCAGCAACACGCCAATGCGACCATCAGGCTCACGCCGAAAGCGCGCCGGAAACTCGTGTTGGCGGCGAGGTCGGCGAACCAGTGTCCAGTGACGCCGGTCGGCAGCAATGTGTTGGTCCACGTTTCACCGAACGCGCCGATCAGCAGCAGAGCGATCGGCAGCAGCATGTAGATCGCGAAGAGCACCACCACGGCATGAAGCGCGACGCGCTGGATCGACGCAAAGCCCCCGCTGCTGTGACGAGCGGGAACATGGGGCTGGATGACCGGTGCGGCAGGCGTTTGCATGCAAGCTTTCCTCGTGAAACGGACGGAAACCCGCGCGCCCTGACAGGACGGGGCGCAAGATTTCGATTTGCTTGCAAGTGTGCGGATGCGACATGGTGTCGTCATGAAAAAAACGTACAAAACACGCATTGCGCTGTGCGCATCCGGAATACTTCGACGCCTGACCGATGAAACACCTTTACCCGAACGTCACCGAATTACTCGCCTTTACAAGCTCCGCCAAGCATCTGAACTTCTCCAGAGCTGCGCGTGAACTGGGACTGACGCCCAGCGCAGTCAGCCGGCAGATCGCCAGCCTGGAAGATTCATTCGGTGTGCAGCTTTTCATTCGGGACGGCCGCAATCTTGCGCTCACCCGGGCGGGCAGCCTTTACCTCGCGCGCGTGGCCACCCCGTTGCGCGACTTGGGCAACGCGTCGCTCGAACTCATGAGCGCCGCCGGGCAGAGTGACGTGCTGACGATCGCGAGCGTGCCGACATTCACGACCAAATGGCTGATTCCGCGGCTACCTGAATTCCTGTCAAGCACCCCGGGACTCACGATCAGCTTCAGCCGGCACCTGGCGCACGGCGATCCGTTTCCGCTGGATCTGGACGCGGCTATCCGCTATGGCGATGGAAGTTGGGAGGGCGTCCAATGCGATTACGTCGACGGGCGTACTTTTCTGCTGGTCTGCGCGCCTGAATGTCAGCAAAGGTATGCGTTACGACGGTTGCAGGATGCCGCGCGTGTGCCCCGGCTGTTGCACAGCCAGGCTGAACAGGTATGGAGTCAATGGGCCGAGTTCTACGATGTACGCGATATGCATGTGCTTGCAGGCCCGCGTTTCGAGCAATACTCCGTGCTGATCCAGGCAGCTCAGGCCGGTTTGGGACTGGCGCTCATCCCAGCCTTTCTCGTGCGCGACAACCTCGCGGCCGGCACCCTCGTTGAGCCGCTGACGGCTCCGATCGACGTCGATCATGGACACTATCTCTGCTATTTCCCGGGGCGCATCGAAACACAACCGGGGTTGAAGCGTTTCCGGGAATGGATGTTGTCCAAGGTCTGAGACTCAATGCGCCAGAACACGCGTTGTCGGCCTCAGCGGGCGCCAGTGCGCCGCTTTGCGGGTGCCCGCGTTGAGCCTAAACTACCCGCATCCCGTCGGCCCTCCCGGAACTCATGCCCCTTCGCGAAGACCATCACGCCCAGCCGCTTGCCTCGTCCCCCACACCGGTCGGCGCCGACGCGTTGCAAGACCCGGCCCTGCTGCGCCGACTGCTACGCGCCAAAGACCGCATGGACGCCGCCTCCCACGAAGCCTGGCCCGTCAAACGACTCGCCGAGGTCAGCGGCGTCTCTGAAGCCCATTTCGCACGGTCCTTCAAGCGGGCCTTCGGCCTCCCACCGCACCGCTACCTGCTGACACGGCGCATCGAACAGGCCACCACCCTCCTGCGCGACACCGAGCTCAGCATCACGGAAATTGCCTTCGCCACCGGCTGGGAGAGCCTGGGCACCTTCGGCCGCATCTTCCGCGACATCACCGGCCAAAGCCCCAGCGCCCTGCGCCTCGAGGCTCAGGCCAACATGCCTCAACTCGACCGTGTGCCCGCCTGCGTCCTCAAGGCCGCGCAGCGACCCGACCTCAACATCGCAGTTTTGGAGAAGCGCCGCCGCGTGGCCAAAGATACATTCTGACCATCAACCAGGGAGGTGCCATGAACCAAGGTGTAAATGTTGTGGGCTTGTACGTCGATAACCAGGACGAAGCGCTCACGTTCTATGTCGACAAGCTCGGATTCCGCGTCCACACGGACGTGCGCAACGGTCCCTACCGCTGGCTCACGGTCCAGCATCCGGATCAGCCCTCGTTCCAGCTCGGCCTGTTCACACCCGGCCCGCCCATCCACGACGACGCCACTGCGCAAACCTTGCGCGCCATGGTCGCCAAGGGGGCCATGCCGCCTCTGGTTCTCTCTGTGACCGACTGCCGCGCCAGCTACGCCAAGTTGAAAGCCCGCGGCGTGGAATTCACCCAGGAGCCGGTAGACCGCTTCGGCAGCGTCGATGCCGGTTTCCGCGACCCCGCCGGCAACGGCTGGAAGATGATCCAGGCCCCGAGGAGCACGACATGAGTACCAGCAGCTGGATTCGTCGGTCTCACCGGTGGGTATCCATCGCCTTCACGCTGACGGTTATCGCCAACTTTGCCGCCATGGCCCAGGGAAGCGGTGTCCCGCCGCCCTGGATCACCTACGCGCCGCTGCTGCCGCTGGCCCTTCTGCTGTTCTCGGGGCTGTACCTGTTTGCGCTGCCCTACTTCGGCCGCTACAGCAGCCGTCATAGCTCACAGCGTTCTGTCGGCGACCAGGAGGCGCCGCTCGCATGAACAACGCCCCTATCGTGCGAGCTGAGCCTGCCTGGGCGTTGGTGACAGTCTAGCGGGTCGAGAACACTGAGATGCCGCCGTTGGGGAATCCTGCCGCGCCGGCCTGGAACGGCACATACACTTGCCCAAGCGAACTGTCGATGGCGACCGAATGCGCGCCTGTGCCCACGGGAATCTTAAATAGCAACTGCCGTGACGCGCCATCGATTACCCCCATCTGCGGGCTAAACCCTGAGGCGGCAGCAGTACCGCTGGTGACATAGTGCCGGGCCGGCAGGAAATAGCGATTGGAGGCCGGATCGTAATTGACCTGGTCCACCCCGCCAAATGGCAGGCTGGCTTGAATTGCGCCACTTGTACGATCGAGGATCAGCGTGATGAGGGGATTGCCGGCGGGTGGATCGCATCCAATGAGCACGTCGTTATTCGGACCGAGCACGATGCCCGTCGGTCCGCATTTCCCTAATGGAAACGACTTGCTGACAGCAGGACTTCCCGCCGCCGCGGAGCTGGCAGTGATGACATCGAGTTCGCCATCGGGATTGGCAGCGGTCCCGTCGTTGTTGATCAAAAAGCTTTTCGAGGCTGGATCATATGTGCATGCTTCCAGCCCCGACGAACCGTTGAAAGGAAGCTTTACCAGCACCGTTTGTGTCAGCGTGGAAATGAACGTGACGAACGGCGGCGAGTCTCCAGGGCTCGCGTACATCACGAGATGATCGTCAGGATCGTAGCAACCCTCATCGACGCGCTGTCCGGAATTACTGATGGTGATGGTGTTGACCGTCTTTTGCGCAGCCGTATCGATCACCTTGACCGAGTCGACGTCGCCGGCATAGATCGTGTTCGTGCCGGTGATACCTACAATACCGTCGGGACCGGACTCGTTTGTCGTGGCGCCGGCACCGATGAATGGACCCGGAATCTGGGCGATCAACGTGTTCGATTTGGTGTCTACGATATCGACTGCTTTGTTGTTGCGGTCGGTGAGAAAGTACTTGCCGGCCTCGACGTAGCCGATGTCGAAACTGAATGGCGGGCTCGAAGCATTGGGCACGGCGATGTTCGTCAGTAGCTTTGGCGATGTCGGTGTGCTGATGTTGTCTCCACCTCCACAGCCGGCCAATGCGGCCGCAGCGAGTAATATCCAGGCCATCCGGCGCTTTTCCATCGATTCGTCTCCTTTCCATTTATGGGCTTGACCGCTGGTCCACGGATTGGCCTGAGTATTTGAATTTCCCGCCGCTCTCGATCGACGAGCCATTTCTTAAGGAATCTTAAGAAATGGCTATCTGTACAGATAGCCCTATTCCCCATCGATGCGGCTGTATGGCTCACACAATGGCGGCGCGGCGGAAAATCGGAAAGTAAAACTTATTTATGGTCTGTATTCAGTGAACGCCATACCTGTAATGGATCTGAAACATTCCGTCGCGTTCGCTCATCTCGTCGATGTTCGTGTTTTCAGACGACCGTCCACTCAATACGCCGAAAGAAGTAACCAACGATGGCTTGTGAGGCCCGCGAGTTTCAGTGACCGAAATAGATCGAATGAGTATTTACGGTTGCCGTCGGCGCGCCCGCCTGCGATGAGCCATCCGACGTTCCGCCTACATCCGTGCTCCCCTGCGCCGCAACATTCTGCGCTTGGACACGCGCCTCTGCTGCCTGGATATCGTCTGGGTAGTGCACATCTTTGGCGGCCGGCCGGTACCCGGCCTGTTCTAGTCGAATCAGATCCGCGCGTACTTCCGCCCGCGTCAGCGGAGCCGCAGCCTCCTGCGCGAAAGAGGCAACTGGAGCGGCGAATACGCCGGCAATCAACGCTGCATAGATAAGGGTCTTCATGATGAAATATCTCCCGAACTTAAGTTTGGTCAGCTTCACGCCACTATGACTGAAGCCTCCGATCTCACCACCTCGTGGAAGCGGGAGTGAGTGTTCCTTATTCTGTACGGCGAAGATGGATGCACGCTGACGCTCACATTACAGTGATGTCATATTCGCTTCAGCAGCCCCCCGTTTCTTGCTGCAAGAGTGAAGATCAAGGGGTTATCCTTCGACACTCACTGCGATACAGGCACGTCGATCGTTGACAGTTATTCGCCTGGCATTTTTTGAGCACGAACTTTGCACTTGCCACAACTAGTCCGTTGTTTCACGCTGGAAATATAGCCATGGATTATTTTGCCGCGGTACGGGCCTTCATTAACGCTGCAGAACTGCAGAGCTTCAGCAAGACGGCCCATGAAATGGCAGTCAAGACCTCGACCATCTCGCGCTACGTAAGCGAGCTCGAAAAGGATCTGGGCATTGCCCTGTTCAACCGGTCGACGCGAGGGCTCGTCCTGACAGAGGGCGGCAGACTGTTTCGCGAACACGCCATAATTGCCCTGCAGGCGCTCGATGACGCGCGCCAGGTCACGTCATCGCTGAATCTCACACCGCAAGGCGTGCTGCGCGTCACGATGCCGTCGGCGTTCGGACGCCGGCATATCGTGCCGCATCTGCCGGCGTTCATGACGCGCTACCCCGACATCGGCCTCGATATCGTGTCGACGGATGAAACGCTCAACATGATCGAAGCCGGCATTGACGTGGCAATCCGTATCGGCGTGCTGCCCGACTCTTCGTTAATGGCCAAACGCATTGCGCCGCATCGTCGCATAGTCTGCGGCAGCCCGGCGTATTTCAAGCGCAGCGGAATGCCTCGTGTCCCTGAAGATCTGGCCGCGCACGATACGCTTCGCTTGTCCCTGCTGCCGGACGACAAATGGTCTTTCACGCGCGTCGCGGATGCACAGGCGTCGCCGGAACAGGTGCTGGTGGAATTGCAAGGGCGCTTGCGCGCAGACGACTCCGAAGCCGTATTGGAACTCGCTGTGGCCGGCTGCGGCCTAGCGCTCCTGCCGACGTGGCTCGCGTCTACGGCCTTGCGCGAAGGGCACCTTCAGCACGTGCTGCCTGAATGGGAGGCGCGCACGGGGCGAGCCGAACCAGCGGTCTGGGCGGTCTACCCGCCGAAGAAAATCGTCTCGTCGAAGGTACGCGCGTTCGTGGATTTCTACGCCGAGATGTTTGGCGAGCCGCCGTACTGGGACGACTGACTCGCATTGGCGCTTAAGCCTTAACGGGCGAAGCGGATGTCGAGCGTGCGCAGCCAGGTCTGCAAGCCGGCATCCTGGATCGGAATCACATAAGCGTTTTCGTTCGTTTCATTGAAATGCGCATGCCAGTATCCCGGCGGCGTAACAAACGCCATCCCGGCTTCCCAATCGACGCGTATCGGATTCGCGATATTGCCGTTCTCATCCAGTTCGCTACCGACCAGCGTATAGACGCCTGGCTTGCCCCCGGCGATGAAGTCGAGTGCAATCGACTGGTGACGGTGCGGCTTCTGAATTGAGTTGGGCGGCACAATGCCGAACATGGCCCACAACACATGCGTGACCGTTCGCGTCTGCGGGAAGTTAGCGTTGCCCATCAGCACGCTGATGCGGTTGCGGCGGCCTGCATTGGCTTCTTCCGAGACCTTGCGCAATTCCGCCTGCGCCTGGGCGGCCGGATAGAGCGTCGGCGCAAAACGCGCGCGGACGCCGGTCGTGCCGAGATACGTGAGCAGCGGCGCATCGTTGACGTAATAGAGCGTGGCCGTCGCGTCGGCGGATAGCACAGCGGCATCGCCGCCTGGCAGCGTGAAGAAATCGCCCTGCGCGAACGGGAAGCGGGTTTCGGCCTGCGTCACGCTGCCGGTCCCGCTAATGACGTAGCAGACCTGCGAGGTCGCGTTCGGGGCAAGCGTCAATGCGTCGCCTGCGTTGATGCGCAGGAAATTGGCGCTCAAGCCGGGACCGGTCGCGGGGCCGGGGCAACCCAACTCCGCGGAGAGGTCGAGCGGCACGACCCGGGTTGCGCCATCCGCGTACAGCGACGACGGGAAATTGCGGAAAGGCACGCGCGAGATGAGCTTCGCGCCGATCGGATTGGCGGACGACGTGTACTCGAAGTATTGCGCGTCCAGGGTAGCAGTAGCGGGTTCGGCGAGAAGCGCCGGGGACGTCCTGGTTAACATGGTCTGCTCCTTTGGGTTAGGCGGGCTTCGTCCGGGTCCCCTCATGAAGTTGGGGTTAGCGTCCGAAAGCTGACCTGACTATAGGTGCGGGCCGCTGGCCTCAGAAGTGCCGGAAATCGAAATCACTTTTGCGTAAAGGGGTATACCGCGCCGGGCCGCTTTTGAAAGCGCGCGTGGATCACGCCCGACTCGAATGCTCGCGCACGTAGCGGTCCCGTGTCAGTTTGTCGTTGCCCGCATTGCCCGATATTCGCGTCGCACGATATCCATCAGTTCCTCGACGGACGTGCTGGCTGCTTCCCGCTGGTAAGTGACACGTCCGCGCTGCATCAGCATCACGCGGTCCGCGATGTCGAGCGTCTGAGCGTAGTTGTGCATGATCATGATGATGGAC
Organism: Paraburkholderia sp. SECH4; assembly: GCF_030511745.1. Lineage (NCBI taxonomy): Bacteria > Pseudomonadati > Pseudomonadota > Betaproteobacteria > Burkholderiales > Burkholderiaceae > Paraburkholderia > Paraburkholderia sp. SECH4. The sequence continues at coordinate 283,804 of NZ_JALOCP010000003.1, read as the reverse complement.
AGGCCACCTTTATTCTTGAGTCGAAGGATCAGGTCGATGATCAGCCCAGCCTCGCGGGCGCCCATTGCGGCGAGCGGCTCGTCAAGCAGCAATATCCTGGCATTTGAATTGACCGCGCGAGCGACTGCGATTGCCTGTCGCTGTCCGCCGGAAAGTTGTTCAACCGGCAGGTCGACCGAAGGCACGTGCACGCCGATCTCCTCAAGACACTCCGCGGCACGAATACGCATGGCGCGATTGTTCAAGAGGCGAATCGGGCCTCGACGTATGATTTCCCGATTCAGAAACATGTTGTGATAGATGCTCAGCGAATTGGCGAGCGCCAGATCCTGGTAGACGCATTCAATGCCGAGTGAACGGGCGTGATCGACCGAGCGAAGCATGGTTTCCTCGCCACCTACAAAAAGCTTGCCGCTGGTCTGCTGATGAAACCCGGTCAGAATCTTGATCAGCGTCGATTTGCCCGCGCCGTTGTCGCCAAGCACGCCAAGGATCTCGCCTTGTCTTAGCGTCAGCGACACGCCGTCGAGCGCGGTAACCGCACCGAAGCGCTTGACAATATCTTCGCCGCGCAGCGCCTCCAACACCTCGGACATCACAACTCCCCTTTGCGCGCGAGACGAACCACGTGGATGTTGAAGATCATGGCCCCGAGGATCGCCGCGCCGAGAATCATGTTGAAGGTGAAGGCGTTGATGCCGATCAGCGTGAAACCGTCGTTGAGAATGCCAAGCACTGCCGCACCGATCAGCCCACCGATGATCGTGCCCGATCCACCGGCGAGCGGCGTGCCGCCAATTACGGCTGCGGCAACGGCAAGAAACATGATCTGGTTACCGCCCGCTTGCGGATCGATCGAGGTGATACGAAAACCCTCCAGAATCCCGGTCAATCCGGCCAGTAGCGCGGCAAGAATAAAGTTGCCGAGCTTCAGCCGCCTGACCTGTATCCCTGCCTCGCTCGCACCCAGCGGATTCGCTCCCGACGCGATCGTATGCAAACCCCAGCGTGTATGACGAAGCAGCACGTGCATGACCGCGGCAATGGCAAGCGTCCAGATGATCTCGCTGTATCCCCATCCCCCCATGATCGCAGCGAATACGGAATCCTCCGGAGGCGAAACCGGCGTACCTCGCGAGATCGTCAGCGTGAGGCCATTTACGAAGAACAACGTACCGAGCGTCGTCACAAAGGATGGGATGCGCAGGTACACCGTCACGGCCCCGTTAATGAGCCCGACGAGGCCTGCCGCAATGACGCCGGTTAACATCGCAAGCCATGCCGGCAGGCCTGCCTCGAGGGAAAAATGCATGATGAAAGGCGCAAACGCAAAAACCATCCCGGCGGAAAGATCGATCTCTCCCCCGATCATCAGCATGATTTCACCAAAGGCAATGATCGCCACCGGGGCGATGAACTGCGAGAGATTCTGCAGACTCGCGCCGGTCAGCAAGAAGTCGTGGTTGACCGTCTCGAAGTAGATGCAAAGAATGAGGGCGACGGCAAGGATGCGAATCTCGCTGGAACGCCCGAGCGCGCTTGACCAGCGCCTCGGACGTGTAGTGGGTGGTTGATCCGGCACGGCAGAGGTCACCCTTTGATCGCGCCTGTGCGTGGCACGATCTGGGCTTTCGTGCTTTTACCTTCATAGCGCGTCGAGGTGTTCAGGTAAGGATCGACGGTGCCCTTGGTGACGAATTTCAGACCCGTGTTGATATTGGCCGGCCCAACGAGGCCGCCGGATGAGAGAAAGATGAAGGCCTCCAGCACCGTATAAAAACCCTGTACATAAGGTTGCTGGTCGATCGTGAAGTCCAGGAAACCTTCGTGGATCAGATCAACCGTGCGCGGCAACAGATCAAAGCCGCCGCCGTGCACACCTTTGGCGGGCAGGTTGGATTCTTTCATCACCTCGGCAACGCCCTGGGTGCTGCCCGCATCGACGGCAAACATGCCTTTGAGATCCTGGTGGCCGAGAAAGAAGGACTTGATCTTCGATAGTTCTTCGTTGACCGTCGCGCCCGTTGCGATGGTCTGCACGTCGATCTTCTTGCCCGATTTCTTGATTGCGGCCGCTGCACCGTCAAGCCGTGGTTGAATGTTGAGCTGGCCTGGCGTTGCGATAAAGAGCGCGACGAGACCGCTGTCGATGAGGCTTACGATCCGCTCACCCATCTGGTAGCCAGACAGATAAAGATCCTGGCCGATATAGGCAAGGCGCGGATTCGTCGAACCCGAGGGCGCATCGGCGTTATAGGCGAACACGGGGATGCCGGCGTCGAGTGCGGCCTGGATGGGCTTGTCGAACGCCTTGGGATCGACGATCGGTACGGCGATTGCGTCAGCTTTCCCGGCAATCGCGGCGTTGACCGCGTTCACCATTTCGCCGATGTCGGCATTGGCCGAGCCGGTCCATTGATAGTCCATGCCCAGCAACGCGGTCGCATCCTGAATGCCGTATTGCGTGGGAACGAAGAACGGATTCGTTGTGACGTGGTTGACGAATACGATCTTCCACCGTTTGTGCGCCGGGAACGATCCGGCTTCCGCCGCCTGCGCCGGCGTGATCATTCCACCCATTAGCGCCAGTGCAGCGGACAGGCCCGCGCCCTGCAGCAATCCGCGACGCATGCCTTGCACTTCGTCCTTTTGGTCTTTGTCTTCCTTCGCTTGCGCCATCTCAGTCTCCCGTCTCTCAGTTGTTGAACACTTCAATGTCCATGACGGCGCAAGCAGGAAAAGCCCCGGCAAGAACAGCACCGGAGCCGGGCATCATTCCTTTCATGAAACCCACGTGCACGCGCGTACGCATGACTACCCTCCAGAAAATCCTATATCACGCCCTTTTGCCTACTAATCGATGTATACCCTTAACTAGTCCGACTAATTAATTTTTTGCGGTGCAGCGCGGCGCTCCGCATTCGCGTCCAGCCGTGCAGCGCAACACGATGATGGGACAGGTCCGGATCGCTGGCTGCAGGTCGTGCGTTTTCGAAATGATCTGCACGATATGCAGCTTTAATAGTATGACTATCGAGTTGGCGCTCGGAAAGCAAGGGACGTGAAGAACAGTAAGCGCCCGCTGCGCTCTGCCCGGGGGTTCGACTCAGCCAACCCGTTCGCATCAGGGTTGTGTCTGAAACTGGCTACCGGTTTCCAGAACGCGCTCGGCGTCTGCGCGTGCATTGTCGAGCTGGACCAGACTTGCATGCCGCGCGCCCAACGGGTCACGACTCTGGATTGCAGTGAGAATCGCCTTGTGCCGCGGCAACGAAAGCGCGTGTGTGTCGGGATGACGGCTCGTCAGCTTGATCGATTCCGTCAGGGCAAGTGACAGCATGTTGCCGATATAGGCCAGCAGGTCGTTGTGAGTGGCCGCCATGATTGCGCGATGAAACTCGAGGTCAGGATCCAGTAGCGCGCTTGCGGTTTCCGCACGCTCCATCTGGTCGTAAGCCGATGCAATGCGCGCAAGATCGTCGCTTGTTGCAGCCGTGGCGGCAAGTGCCGCCGCCGCGGGTTCGATAACGCGGCGCACGGTCAGGAGCGAGCTGAAGAACTCGCCTTCCGGAACACTGTTGATCGTCCAGAACAGGACATCGGGGTCAAGCATGTGCCACTCCGCGCGAGGCTTCACAACACTGCCTACACGCGGTTTCGACACGACCAGCCCTTTCGCCACGAGCACACGGGTGGCCTCGCGCAGCACGGGGCGGCTAACGCCATAGCGCTCGCATAAGTCGGCCTCAGCAGGCAAGCGCTGGCCCGGCTGTACCTTGCCGCCGACGATATCCATGCCGAGCTCCTGCACAATGCGGCCGTGCAAGCTCTTGCGCTGCTGCAGATGACGATAGTCCATGGTCAACGATCGCAGTCGTGTCCGGCTCGGTTTTGCGCCGACCGGTGCGGCGTTCTGGATGGCACTTACCTCATCGTCGGCACGGATAGCGGTGGGTAGCGCGGAGATACTTGCCGGTCCAAGCATAGCACGCGACATTTGGCGCTAATACTGTTCGATTTGCCCTGCTGCAATGTCCTCGAGCGATCTTCCGCGTGTCGGCACCCCCATGAGTACCACGGCCATCGCACCGGTCAGCAGCACAAGCGTTGTCGCACCGAACACCCCGCCAAAACCAAGCTTCGGATAGACGTACCCGACAAGAATAGGCGCTGCAATCGCGCCCAACCGGCCAATTGACGAAGCGAGCCCCGTGCCCGTTGCGCGCACGTCGGTGGGAAACACCTCCGGGGTATAGGCGTAAACGCCGGCATAGGTGCCGTTCATGAAGAACGACAGCAGGATGCCCGACACCATGATGCCGGTATCCGTACGCGTCAATGCAAGCCCAAGCGCCGATACGCCGCCCAATATCATGTATGACGCGATCGTCGCCTGCCGGCCGATCTTCTCGTTGAGCCACGCACCTGAAAAGTATCCCGGGATCTGTGCAATGTAAATCACGAGCGAATACGAAAAGCTTCGCGTGATCGTCATTCCGTTCTGAACCAGCAAGCCGGGAATCCACGTGAAAAAAGCGTAATAGCTGAACGTGATGGATAGCCACATCAACCACGTCATGGCTGTGATGCGCGCGAGTTTCGTCGCCCACAACGCCTTGACGTTCGCGACGATCGAGGCTCGTCCGGCTGCGAGCGGAACGGTTCCGTCACGCACCGGAGACAGCGGCTCCAACTGCACGCCCGCTTGGGTGACCTCCGCCTCCATCCTCGACACGATCGCATCGGCCTCCGCGTGCCGGTCGCGCGCCTCCAGCCAGCGCGGCGACTCGGGCAACGCGCGGCGCCACCACAGCAGCATCAGAATGGGCAGCGCGGTGATGACCATCACGGCGCGCCATGCATTGGGTGCGAGCGGGATCACCAGATAGCCGAGCAATGCAGCCGCTACGAAGCCGAAGGAGAAAAAACCCGCGAGGCTGCCCGTGAAACTCCCGCGATACCGCCGCGCCACGAACTCCGAGAGAAACGGCGCGACGATGGCGCTTTCCGCTCCCGTTCCTAACCCGGCGACAATCCGCGTCGCGAGAAAAAATCCCCAGTCGTTCGCCAATGCACTGGCAAGCGACGCGACACAGTAAATCACGAGCGCATACATCATGACCTTGCGCCGGCCGATGATATCGCCGAGCATGCCCGCCAGCATCGCGCCGAAGAAATAGCCCATGAACGTGCCGCTTCCCAGTACGCCCGTCTGTACGCTCGTCAGCCCCCATTGCGTGCGCAACACCGGCAGCAGGAAAGCGAGCACGGCGGCGTCCATCGCATCGAAGGTGTAGCCGAGGCCGCCCATCAATAGCAGACGGCGGTGAAAAGCTGAAAACGGCAGGCGCTCGATGCGGGCGGAAATCATCGTCATAGACAGGCTCCGACAGGGACTGCGGGGCGCCGCGGACGCAGCGTCAAACGGTCAAACTCTTTCGAGTTCGTTGACGAAGAGCCGGCCATCCTTCATCACGAGCGGAATATGCTCACCCTGACCCAGCAGACAATCGACGGACTTCAGAGGATTGCCATCGACCACCAGCACATCGGCATGGGCACCCGGCATGATTCTGCCGAGCTTGTCCTGCATGCCCAGCACTTCCGCGCCAACGAGGGTCGCGCTTGCGATCACCTCGCCCGGTGACAGAACCTCCGCCAGGATCCGGAATTCATCGCTTTGCAAACGCTGTGCCTCGCCGAGCAAGTCCGTGCCGAAGCCCATCTTGACCCCGGCGCGCTTCATGATTTCGATCGAGTGCATGCCGGCGCCGTGCACGTCCGCGACCTTGGCAATACTTTCGGGCGGCAAACCATATTTCTCGCCTTCGCTTGCAAGGGCATCGTAAGTAACAAGGGTCGGCACGACATACGCGCCATGCTCCGCGACGAGGCGGGCGGTCTCATCGTCAATCAGATTGCCGTGCTCGATCGTGCGCACGCCGCAACGCACCGCGCGCGCGATCGCTGCAGCCGTATAAGCATGCGCGAGCACATAGGTGCCACGCCCCTGAGCTTCCGCTACGATCGCGCGGATCTCATCTTCGGAGTAACCGAATGCGCCGACCGGATCGGTCGGTGACGCAACGCCGCCCGAAGCCATGATCTTGATCTGGTCGGCGCCCATCTGCAGTTCCTCGCGCACGGCCCGGCGCACTTCATCGACGCCGTCCGCCACGCGGCCAAGCGCCCCCACGCGCACGCAGCATCCGCAGGGTGAATCGGGCGGCATGTAGTCGGAGCGGGCGCGCGGATCGGCGTGACCACCGGTCTGGCTTAACGCGCGGCCGGATACGAAGAGGCGCGGACCTTCGATCAGCCCTGACTCGACCGCCTGCTTGAATGGATACCCGGCACCCCCTGCGTCACGCACGGTGGTGAAGCCGCGGCGCAGCATCGCACGCATGATCGGCACGGCGCGCAGCGTAACCAGCACGTTGGGTAGCGTTGCAACGCGCGGCAGGTTGAACTCGATCGCGACGACGTGCACATGCAGATCGATCAACCCCGGCATGATCGTTTTGCCTTTCACATCAATTACGTGCGCGCTGCCGCTTTTTATCGGCTTGTCGGAAACCTCGCGGATGAAACCGTCCTCGATGAGGACTTCGAAGCCTTCTAGCAGATCAGGATGGGTAGGGTCGAGAAGTGCGCCGTTACGTAGGAGGAAGGTGGTCAACGGTTGTCTCCTTCAGGTTTCGATCGCAGCGCCCGGCATCCTGCACTCACCTCGAGTATGCAGACGGGCGTATGGAAGCGCTGCCAGAGTAGTCGTCGGGATCAGTGTGACACGCATCACGTCTGTGCGCTGACGAACACGTTGTGCGAAGCGGCACGCGATTGCCGGTCAACGGGTCATGCTGCGCCGCGACGGCTTCACGAAGGTGCCGTAAAAATGCTGAAAAAGTTTTTCCCACATATTGATCTATTGGACAACTCAGCATTAAGATGAGTGCCATGGCGCGCGACATGCCACCCGAACGTGAGGTGACAGCCTGCAGCAGCCATCCCCGAATTGATCCTGCTCGCGTAGCGAGGCCAACGGATCACGTTCCCAGCAAAGCAGGTTTAGCCAGGAGACGGCGATGCTCAGTCCGCATGAATTCGCGACCCTCATGCTACTCAAGGATGCGCCGGATTGGCTGAGTCTGGACGGTTCCGATCTGGAAGCGCTTCTGGACCGTCAGCTCGTCACGCTGGAGAACCTCCCTTCCGGGCAACAGCGCCCTCTCATCACTCACGACGGACAGATGTTTCTGAAGGCTGCCGCTCGTATCCTGAACGACGAATGACACGTATCGCTTGATCAGTTTCACAGTCAAGGAGTGTTCCGTGGCCGAATCGTGGACAGGAATCGTCGTGGGGCTGTGTGGGTTGAGCGCCGCCGTGCTGCTGGTCGCCGTTCACTATTGGCGCGAAATGACGCGGCGGCGCAAACTCAGCCGAATGGACCATCGCGATTGCTGGGAAGTGATGCGCCACAGGCGCTGATGGCAAGTGCACGTCGCTAACGAAAGATGTATGCACACCCGTTGCCCGGAATCCCAGAATATTAGAGGGCGAAGGTGCCTCGATACTTCTCGTCGGCATCCGAACGGGTATTGAATTCGACGAGGACGCCGCCCGGTACTTCACAGAAGAATCGCGAGCTGCGTTCATGCTTGAACACGCCGGTTTTCATCACGACGTCTGCTGCAACCATCTCGTCATAGAGCGTGCGCCGCGACGGCCACGTCCTCTTGCGGTGGCAAACCGTCACGCGCGAGGACTTCCAATAACACGCTGCGCACCGATCCGGTGCTGGCCAGCGCCACGCGCAGTTGCGGCCTGCTCTCCTCGACGTCGAGTAGCTGTGCAAGCGTAGGTCTCGCGAACTGCTGCCGCACTGAGACGCCGATCAGATGCCTGAACGCGATCGGTCCAAGTGGCGTGCCGCGCTCCGGATGACTTCATTTGTCTGCATGCGTCGTCATGCACGCCATTCATGTCGTTCATTTTTGTCCTGAATTTGACCGCCTTTTGCCTCGGCCATATTGTGCGGACATGCCTACCCCGTTCGCATCGTCGTACCTGCCGATCTGTGTTGTCGAGAGGCGGGATCTCCAACACTGTGATCTGCGAAATGCCATGAATCCTGACGCAACAGCTACGCTTGCTCCCCTATCCAATCTGCGTCCGACCAGCAAGGTTCGCCGCGCGGTGACGACTGCAGTGCTCGGCCAGATTCTCGAGTGGTACGACTTTTTTCTCTATGGAACCGCCGCCGCGCTGGTGTTCGGCCACCTGTTCTTCCCCATCGGCACCGATCCACTGACTGGGACCATTGCGGCGTTCGGCGGCTTTACGGTCGGCTTCATCGCCCGCCCGATCGGTGGCGTGCTCTGCGGTCACATCGGGGACCGATACGGCCGCAAGACGGTCATGATGCTGACGCTGTTGATGATGGGCAGCGCGACCGTCTGCATGGGTCTCTTGCCGACCTATCAGCAAATCGGCATCGCGGCCCCCATCATGCTGGTCCTGCTGCGCATCGTGCAGGGTCTTGCTGCGGGTGGGGAATGGAGCGGCAGTATTCTGCTCATCCATGAAAACGCGCCTGCATCGAAACGCGGTGCACTCGCTGCATGGAGTCCCTGCGGCGCAGCATTCGGCTTCGTTCTCTCCACCGTTGCGTTCCTGCTCGTCCAGACGCTGTCGTCTTCCGACTTTCTGAGTTGGGGCTGGCGCGTGCCGTTCCTGTGCAGCGCCGTGTTAGTCGCGCTCGGACTGTGGATGCGCCGCTCCGTGGACGAAAGTGCCGAGTTCGCCGAGGTCAAGGCCGCGCACCGCGGCAGCCGCATGCCGATTATCGAAGTGCTTCGCCAATGTCCACGTCAGGTGCTGACTGTTTTCGGCCTGCGCTTTGGCGAAGGCGCTGCGTCGTACATCTTCTTCGCTTTCTCGATTGCCTACGGCCGGTTTGTCGGCCTGCCATCGAGCTGGATTCTGGGTGGATTGACGGTGTCGATGCTGTTGATGATCCCCGTTTCGCTCGTAATGGGTCACGTGACGGACAAAATCGGCCGCAAGCCGGTTTATCTCGTCGGAGCGATCGCAATGGTTCTGGTCGCCTACCCCTACTTCCTGTTGCTCGGCTCGGGCGTGCTGTGGAAAGTCATCCTGGCGCTCGTCCTCGCCAACAGCATCACACTGGGCATCCTCGAAGGCGCTCAACCTGCTTTCATCAGCGAATTGTTGCCCGTGCATCTGCGTTTCTCGGGCCTTGGCATTGGCCGCGAGATGTCGTCGGTACTCGGCGGCGGCCTGTCGCCGATGATCGCGACCGCGCTGCTCGCTCACTACCGCAGCGCCACGCCAGTCGTCATTTATCTCGTTGTTCTCGGACTGATCACCGTACTCGCGACCTGTCTTGCGCCCGAGACTTTCCCAAAGACTCTGAGACTTCAGGCGAAAGAAAGCGCTTAACACCGTCAAGAGACGGCGCCGAGGCGCCGCCGCACCAGACGGATCGATTTTTCAATTCCTACACCCTGCCATCATGCAAAGCCTCCAGAGTGCCAGCCTTCCGACTTACGCCTATGAACCTCGCGTCATGGATCAAGCCGACCCGTATCCGGAGTACGCGGGTCCCCTTTCCCTCGATGTTCTGATCGAGGAAATAGAGCGTCGAAGAGACGAGTTCGATCACTTGTCGCATGTTCCGCGTGACATGATCGCGAAGATGAAACGCGCGGGTATCTTTCGGGCAAGTACGCCGCGGCGGTTTGGTGGAGACGCGCTGCCGCCGCCGCAGTTTTTGCGCATACTCGAGCGCATCGCAATCGCCGACGGGTCGACCGCGTGGGTCGCCGCGTTCGGATCGGCGAATACCTATCTCGCGTCGCTCCCAATCGAAACGCAGCAGCATATCTATGCAAAAGGACCCGACCAGGTTTTTGCCGGCGGACTCTATCCATTGCAGCCAGCCGCCAAAGTGCCGGGTGGCTTCATGGTCAGCGGCCAATGGCGATTTGCAAGCGGCTGCAAGGGCGCGGACTGGATCGGCGTAGGGATCGGCGGCACGCCCGCCAATTCGGGTGACACACGCGCAGGGAAACCTTTCACCGCCGTATTCCCCGCGCACGAAGTCGAGATCGTCGAGAACTGGAACGTCGTCGGCATGCAGGGCACCGGCAGCCATGATCTGCGGCTTCGCGACAAATTCGTCGACGCGCAATGGACATTCGTGCGCGGCGGCCAAGCGCTGATCGACGAACCGCTCTATCGCTATCCCGCCGTTGCGTACCAGGCGCAAGTACACGCCGCCGTCAACATCGGCCTCGCGCGTGCAGCGCTCGATCTGCTGACCGACATGTCCGGATCGACTAAAACCACCACCGGCGCCCCGCGTCTTGCCGACCGCGGTTACTACCGCTCCGGCCTCGCGAAAGCGGAGGCCAACTGGCGCAGTGCTCGCGCGTTCTTCTACGAGTCCGCCGAATCGACGTGGCAAACCATCATCGCCGGCGATCCTGTGACACAGCATCAAGCCAATCTGATGCGCCTCAGCGCAACGCACGCCGCACAAGTGTGTGCCGAGGTCGTGATGCAGGCGTATCAGTTGGCGGGCATCGCGGCGATCTACCGCGAGAATCGGCTGCAGCGATTGGTGCGCGACTCGATTGTCGTGACGCAGCACGCGTTCCTTGGAGAAGGCACCTACGACGCATCGGGCGCACTGTTTGCCGGCATCGCGCCGGTAACGCCGTATCCCTGATGAGGGCCATGCCACATGAAAGCGACAGGACAATCATGACGATCGACGACACCAAACGGCGTTTCCGCGATGCGATGGCGTGCCTGCCCGCGGCCGTCAACATCATCACCACGGATGGCCCGAGCGGACGTTGCGGGATTACCGCAAGCGCAGTCTGTTCCGTGACGGATGCGCCGCCTACGATGCTCGTTTGTATCAACCAGGCCAGTTATGTACACGATGTTCTGCATCACAACCGGAACGTGTGCATCAATGTGCTGGCTGCGGAATGTCAGGACGTCGCGCGTGATTTCGCGGGCATGACAGCCTGCTCGATGGACGAGCGATTCGCACGTCACGCATGGACGATCGGGCATCAGTCGGCCCCGGTCCTCTCGCATGCGATTGCAAGTCTCGAAGGCGAGATAGTCGACCTCAAGAGTGTTGGATCGCATTCGGTCATGTTTGTAGAAATCGGGCATATCTCGACCAGATCGGAGGGCGACGGACTGATCTATTTTGGTCGGCAGTTCCACCGCCTTGTGCGGCCAGAAGCAACGGCGCAATCCGTCGTAGCAAGTGCTCCGAGGTGAACGTGGAAGTCTGTCTGTTTCTTATCGGCTACCGCAATGGCATACATCGGGAGCCGCGCGACATCGATATATCGCTGATTCAGGCGGTGTCCCAGAACGTAGAAGGACTGCGGCGTTTCGTGATCCATCGCTCTGCGGAGTCGGCGAATGGCGACCCTCATTCAAACGAACATGCTTTGAAGCCACGCTGGGTGCTGCAGTGGTATTTCGACGATCTCAATCCTGCCGAAGCGGCGCTTCAACGCGGCGGTGCCACACATACGATCGTGGAGCAAGCGATCGACGCCGTCCAGGACCGCCTTGCACTCGCGCAGCAACTCATGGCGGTGAGAAAATTTGCTACGCCGAATGCCCCCGACATTGACGATCCGTCTGAGAAATGCACGTATCTCGTCGGCTATGAAGGAGAAGCCCAGAATTTCAATGCGTGGTTGACGCACTATCTGAAGCATCATCCCCCGCTCATGGCACAGCTGCCCCACATTCGTGAGCTGGAAATCTATACGCGGGTCGACTATCGGACCGGTTTAGATATTCCGCAAGCAACCGCCATGCAGCGGAACAAAGTGGTCTTCGACGATTCCGCGGCGCTGACCGCAGCGCTGGCCTCGCCGGTACGTGCGCAGATGAAGCAGGATTTCGACGCATTCCCGCCATACAGCGGACCGGCCTCGCATTTCCCTATGCACAGCATTTACGGTAACCTGCAGCGGACGTAAAGCCGGACGCGGATAGCCCTAAGCAGTAGGCGGCTGTCAGGTCCCGCCCTGCGAACCGGATACTGTCGCACCGAAAGTTGCGCGTCCGTCTTAACAGCCAGAGCCTGACGCAACGCGATCGTCAGACTCCTTCACTGCCGCGATCCGAACGTCATGACAAAGTCGCACTCTGGCATTACGGATTTGAATCTGCTGCGCGTGTTTCTGGCCATCTCGGATCTACGCAGCCTGACTGCCGCGGGCGAACGCCTCGGACTCACGCAACCTGCGGTGAGTCACGCGCTCCGCCGGCTGCGTGGGTTATTCGACGATCCGCTCTTCGTGCGCACACCCAGCGGCATGGTGCCCACGGATGCGGCACTGCGTTTGCACGCACCGCTCACGCAGGCGTTCGAGATCATCAACGGGGCAGTGCAGCAGCTCGCGAAATTCGACCCCGCTACGACGACGCGCGTATTCCGCGTGTCAATGTCGGATATGTCGGAGTACTTTTTCCTGCCGCCGCTGCTCTCGATGCTCGACCGTACTGCACGCGGCATCCGGATCGAGATCGCCAATGTCTCCGTCGATTCAGTGAGTGCCGCGATGCGCAGCGGTGAAATCGATCTCGCGCTCGGTTACGTTCCGGGTCTGGATTCAGGTTGTGTGAGCAGGACGCTATTCTTCGACGAACACGTTTGCGTCGTGCGGGCGGGTCACCCTTTGCGCAAACTGAAACCAACCAAAGAAGACCTCGCGGGTTTGCGCTACGTCTATGCGAGCACAAACGCAACCGGACACCGGATGGTTGAGCAATGGCTGGAGGAATTGAATCTGCGCCGGGATATCGTGCTGCGTCTGCCTCATTTTGTCGTTGCGCCCGAGATCGTTCAGAACACCGATCTTGCCGTCATTTTCCCAAGGAGCATCGCGCAGCGCTTTAACCGCAACAAGTCCTTCCGCATCCTCCCGTTGCCTTTCTCGTTGCCACGCATTGAAATTCAAGTCCATTGTCACGCCCAGTTCTCGGCGGATCCGGGAATCGCCTGGCTGGTCGACGCCATTTACGATATGTTTCATCAGGCCGGTTGACCGGATTTGCCCGGACGGCGCTAGTGTCCCGCGCGCAATCTTGCCGACGCCGATTCGAGATCACGCCAGGCCGGCTGCCCTGGCGCGTAGCGCGCGCGGATATACGACGCGAGTTCGGCCATCTGCTTGTCGTCGAATACATCTCCGAATCCGGGCATGTAGCCCAGCGATTCCGTTGCGGGCTGATCGATTCCGTGTTGCAGCACATGCAGAAGATTGTCCGGTGAAGCCTGGGCAACGCTCGTGTTCAGCCCCATCAACGGGCGCACGCCGAAATGGCCAACGCCGCCCGATTCCGCATGACACACCGCGCACGATGCTTCGAAAATGCGACGGCCGTTTTCGAAGCCAAGTGTCGTCGTCGAACCCGCGTCCGTAGCAATCGCATGCGCGGCCGCGGCACGGGCGGACACCTCCGCGTCAACGGGTGGCGACAACGACGCGACGTAGTGAGCCATTGCGCGCACGTCGGATTCCGGCAGCGTAGCGAGCCCGGCGACGACAGGTGCCATCGGTCCCGCCGCCACACCGTGTTCTGCAGAAAAGCCCGTGCGCAAATAGTCGAATAGCGCAGCCTCGGACCACGGCACCGGCGACGCACGCGAAGCCACCAGCGACGGCGCGTCCCAGCCTTCCGCACTCCCGCCCGACAGATACGCAAAACCGCCCTTCTCCGCGCCGATCGCATTGCGCGGTGTATGACACGCGCCGCAATGCCCCGCGCCGTCGACCAGATACTTGCCGCGATTCCACTGCGCCGAGCGCGTCTCGTCAGGGACGAACGCACGCGTGTCATGAAACAGCCAATTCCAGCCGGCCACCAGCCGTCTTTGATTGAGCGGGAATGGCAAGTTCGTTTTCGGTGGCGCGTTTTTGACCGGCGCTTGCGACATCAGATACGCGTAGAGCGCCATCATGTCGGACTCGCTCATCCTGGCGAACGCGGTGTACGGAAACGCCGGGTAAAGATGCGAGCCGTCGCGCGAAACACCTTCGCGCATCGCCCGCGCAAACGCTTCGTACGACCAGGTGCCGATGCCGGTCTGCGCATCGGGCGTGAGATTGGTCGAGTAGACGGTGCCGAACGGCGTGTCGAGCGCGAAACCGCCGGCATTGGTCTTGCCGCCCGGCGCGGTGTGGCAGACCGCGCAATCTCCCGCGGCGGCGATCTGACGACCGCGTTCGAGCGTGGCCGGCGACCACAGCGAAGTGTCGACTGAGGCAATCGGGGCGATCGGCGCCGGCCCCGGCAGGACCGAGCACGCGAGGCCGATCAAACCACCCATCACGCCACCGACGCCGCCCCCGGCCAACCAGCGCCGCCAACGCGACGGACGACGCGTTTGCGCAGGTGCCGCAGCCAACGTAGCGGAAGGTGCGTCGGCCAACGCGCGGCGGATGCGCTCCGCGTCGAACGGGGGCGCACGGAAACGCACGCCGGTTGCGTCGAACAAGGCATTCGCAATCGCGGCCGCGGCGGGCGCGGCAGCACGCTCTATCGTGTCGGCCTCCGCGCTCGTCAAGGTACGCGCCGTCCCGGCAGTCGACTCGTTCAGCGCTCTCCCCGTTACGCTCAGTTCATGCGACACCGCGGCATCACCATTCGCAGAGCCGGTTTCATCGTGGGCTGACCGGGCAAGAAAGCGCACGCCGGTGGAGCGCTCGATCGCATCGGTCACCTGCCATGACGGCACGCCCGAGACGCGCGCGGCACCCGGTTCGCCCGAACCACGGCCCGCAACCACGCGTCTGATCGCGACATCGCCAGTTTCACGATTCACGTCGACATCCACGACCCACGCCGTCCAGCTATCGGCACTCGGATTCGGCGTTGCAGTCGTGACGCGCACAGGCAAACTCCCCTTCTCATCCGACGATAGCGGCGCGCTGTGTTCAAGCGCTTCGCCGTCGAACGCGAAGCCGCGTCCGCGCACCCAGGGTGACGCCGGCTCAACCTGAGCCGCAAGCGCCCCGCCCCACGCGGCACGCTCGGTCACCATGCGGATCGTTTCGCGCGCGCCGCCGTCACGCTGCGCGTCGAGGTGCTGCAGGCGCAACGCGACGGGATCGCGTTGCAACGCATGGGCGAGTTCGTCGATGAACGATTCGCGGGCAAATGCATGCGCCTGAACAGGAATTGTCCGGGCCGCAGAAGCTTCGACCGCCACGGACGCCTGAGCGTGCCGGTATACCAGCAAAGGCACACCAGACTCGACGTCGTCATCGCACGCTGAAGCCTCTTTGTGTTCCAGCCGCGCACGGTATTGCCACGTTGTCATCGTGCCGTCGCGCTCGTGGCCGGTCTCGACCATCAGGTCCGCATAGGCCATGGCGGCCGCGTCGACCGTTTGCGCTTGTACGGGCCATTGATACCGTTCCGACCGGTACAGCGCCGCGCCGGACTTTTCGTCCCCGACAGATTGCGCACGTACAGACTCAAGCCCGCGATCATCCTCACGCACCGATACGAGGTCGTCACCGTTCTGATTCATGCGCACCTTCATGCCGCAGATATTGCGCAGCGCGACGCACCGCGTTGACGATCTCGAAGTGCGTGCCGCATCGGCACAGATTGAAGCGCAGCGCGTCGCGGATCGCGTCGTCGTCAGGCTCCGGGTTACGGTCGAGCAACGCCTTCGCGCTCATGATCATGCCGTTCAGGCAGTAACCGCACTGCGCCGCCTGTTCGTCGATGAATGCGCGCTGCACCGGGTGCAGCGCGTCGACCGTCCCTAGTCCTTCCAGCGTCGTGACTTCGCGCCCGATCGCAATACTCGCGGGCACGACGCACGAACGCGTCGGCTGGTCGTCGACGATCACCGTGCACGCGCCACACTGCCCGAGGCCGCACCCGTACTTCGGCCCATTCAGTTCGAAGTCGTTGCGCAGGATATACAGCAGTGGCGTATCCGGCGTGGCGCCCTGAACGGTGCGACGAACGCCGTTGACGGTGAGTGTCAGCGGACCGGCGGGCGGACTCGAATGCGCCATATCTGAGCCTGTTCACAAATGAAAGGGGACGACGTTATAGCGGAAGCACGCGGCGTGCTATGGCGCCGGCGCCGCGCGCTTCCGGATTGCATGCTTGCCACTCACACTCAGGCCGAAGCAACCTCGGCGGCCGGCGACACGAGCGGTACGTTGAACACGTCGTAGCCAAAGACCCACGACGGGTCTTCATTCGTACGCAGCCACGTGTTGTTGTGGGAGACCAGTTGGACCTTGGAGGCGCGCGTCGCACGATTCGCTTCGTACAGCGCGAAGGCACCCGCGTAATCGGTTGCGCCCACTTCGTCGAGGCAGCGCGTCAACATGGCTGCGTCTTCGATCGCCATCGCCGCGCCCTGTGCCATGTGCGGCTTCATCGGATGACATGCGTCGCCGAGCAGCACCAGACGGTCACGGCTCCACAACGGCAGCGGATCGCGTTCGAGCAACGGCCATTTCGTAATGGACGGCGACACGTCGATCAGATTCTGCACGTCCGGATGAAAGCCCGCGAACGCCTCGCGCATTTCTTCGCGGCTGCTTTCCATCATCGACACCCCCGCGGGCCACTCGGCCTGCGGCACGCCCGTGACGTAGTAGTACTCGTCGCGCGCCTCGGTCACGTAGTAGACCATCATGTGACGGTCTTCCGACCACCACTTCACGCACATGTCATACGGTTTGTGGCCGAGCAGCGACGCGGGGAAGACCGCGCGATGCGCAACATAGCCCGTATAACGCGGCGGCTCCGAGCCCAGCAGGTGATCGCGAATCTTCGAGTTGACGCCGTCCGCGCCGATCACGATGTCTGCCGTCTCGACCGAGCCGTCCGCGAAGGTCATGCGCACGTCGCTACCGGTGTCCTCGACAGCCTTCAGGCATTTGCCGAAGACGATCGTGCCGGGCGCCACCGCCTCGGTCATCAGCGCATGAAAGTCGCCACGATGGACCGTCAGATAGCTCGCGCCATAGGCCTTGAGCGCGTGATCGCCGAGCGGAATCTGCGAGATCGCTTCTGCCGTTTTCCAGTCACGGCTGTACCAGAAGTCGGGATGCGAGCCCATCAGGTTCAAAGCGTCTTCGCAGCCGATGCGACGCATGATCTTCATCACATTCGGCCCCAGGTGAATACCCGCACCCAGGCGCGAAAACGCCTGAGCCTGCTCGTAGAGCCTGACGTCATAACCGCTGCGTTGCAACAACGCGGCAGCCGCCGTGCCGCCGAGGCCTGCGCCGATAACGGCGATACGGGTTTTTCTCATGATGTTCTCCTGTTCGTGCGCCCGCCCAGCGACATGCTTCGACGGTCCGGTTGAGTTCGATTAAATGTAGCGTACACATTAGACATTCTTTCAACAACAAAAATTTTTCGTGCACTCGAACGCCGAATTTGTCGCCTATATACGTGCATTCACGCTTTCATTCCTCCTGCCGCTCATCTGGGGAATTTTTATTCTGTTGAATTTTTATAACGTACACACTAGACTTTGCCTCAACGCACGACGCCCTTCGCCGTCGCAAGGCGCCGGGCATCACTCACATTGACCGGAGAGCATCACAATGACCAGGACATACCGGATCGGCCAGATCGTGCCGAGCTCGAACACCACGATGGAAACGGAGATCCCGGCCATGCTGCGACTGCGTGAGACGATCCGCCCGCAGCGCTTCACCTTCCATTCGAGCCGGATGCGCATGAAGAAGGTCGTCAAGGAAGAGCTGGCGGCAATGGACGCCGAGTCGGACCGCTGCGCACTCGAGTTGTCCGACGCGCGCGTCGACGTGCTCGGCTATGCCTGCCTCGTCGCGATCATGGCCATGGGTCACGGTTATCACCGCGTGTCGCAGGCGCGCCTGACGCAACGCACGGCGGAAAACGGCGGGCAGGCGCCCGTCCTGACGAGCGCCGGTGCGCTCGTCGATGCACTGCGTGTGATCGGTGCCAAACGCGTCATCGTCGTGGCGCCGTACATGAAGCCCTTGACCGAGCTCGTGGTCGACTACATTCGCCACGAAGGTTATGAAGTCATCGACTATCGCGCGCTCGAAATCCCCGACAACCTGGACGTGGGCCGTCACGATCCCGCACGCTTGCCCGACATCGTCAAAAGCATGTCTTTCGAGCGGGCCGATGCAATCGTGCTGTCCGCCTGCGTACAGATGCCGTCGCTGCCGGCGGTCGCCAAGGTCGAGGCCATGACAGGCAAGCCGGTAATTACGGCCGCGATCGCCACCACCTACGCGATGCTGCGCGAGCTCGATCTCGAACCGATCGTACCGGGCGCAGGTGCCCTGCTGTCGGGCGCTTACTGACCGCCACCGCAAGAGGACGCACCATGACTACCTTCCTGTACGGCGCGAACGTTGCGGCCAACGGCATCCGTCAGCACTATCTGCGCTACGGCGGCGCCGACGGTTCACGCGCGAAACGCCCCGCTATCGTGCTGATTCCAGGCATCACCAGTCCGGCGATCACGTGGGGCTTCGTCGGCGAAGTGCTGGGCCGCACGCACGACACCTACGTACTCGACGTGCGCGGCCGCGGCCTGTCGTCGGCATCGCCGACCCTCGACTACAGCCTCGACGCGCAAGCCGCCGACGTGGCCGCGTTCGTCGCGGCGCTCGGTCTGCGTGAATTCAGCCTGGTCGGCCATTCCATGGGCGCGCGCATCGCGGCGCGCGCGGCGCTGCATGCGCCGCGCGGACTCGCATCGGTGGCGCTGATCGATCCGCCGGTTTCCGGGCCCGACCGCCGTGACTATCCGGGCAAGCTGCCCTGGTACGTCGATTCGATGGCCCTCGCGCGAAGCGGCACCGACGCCGAAGGCATGCGCGCGTTCTGCCCGACCTGGACGGAAGCCGAACGCCAGTTGCGCGCCGAATGGCTGCATACCTGCGACGAGCGCGCGGTACTCGCCTCCTATGAAGGCTTCCACACCGACGATTTCCACGCGGACGCCGCCCGTCTTACCGTGCCCTCGCTGCTGATGACCGCGCAGAACGGCGACGTGGTGCGCGACGAGGACGTCGCCGAACTGCAGCGCGCCACACCGGCGATGCTGCACGTACGCGTGCCCAACGCCGGCCACATGATTCCGTGGGACAACGCTGCCGGCTTTTACGCCGCCTTCAGCGACTTCCTCGGCGCGCCGCTCGCCTACTGACCGTAAAAAGGAACCATCGATGCCAGTCAGCGACTACCAATTGATCGAAGCGTGGAAGGAAGTCCTCACGCTGTCCCGCCTCGAGCCCGGCCAGAGCGTCACGATCCTGACGAGCCCGGCCACGCATCCGCAGACCTTGTCGTGCGCACTCATCGCGACGCAATCGATGGGCGCGATCGTCAATCGGCTCGATCTGCCGCCGGTGAACGGCGAGAAAGCGTTCAGCCGCGATTCGCTCGCCTATCTGGGCACCACGCCGCTCACCGGCAACGGCCCCGCGATCGCCGCGCTGAAAGCCAGCGATCTCGTGCTCGATCTGATGACCCTGCTGTTCTCCCCCGAGCAGCACGACATCCTGAAGTCCGGCACAAAAATCCTGCTGGCCGTCGAACCTCCCGAGGTGCTCGCGCGCATGGTGCCGACCCAGGCCGACCGCACGCGGGTGCTGGGCGCCGCGAAGCGCATTTCCGCCGCACGGGAAATGCGCGTGACGTCCCCGGCAGGCACGTCGCTCGTGTGCCCGCTTGGCGAGTTCGGACCCACCGCCGAATACGGTTTCGTCGACGAACCCGGCCGCTGGGATCACTGGCCGAGCGGCTTCGCTCTGACCTATCCCAACGATCGCACCGCGCACGGCACGATCGTGATCGATCGCGGCGACATCCTGCTGCCGCAGAAGCGCTATGTGAGCGAGCCGATCGTGCTGACTGTTGAACGCGGCTATGCGACAAAGATCGAAGGGGGTGTCGATGCCGCGTTACTGCGCGACTACATGGAAACCTTCAATGATCCTGAAGGCTATGCGATCTCGCATATCGGCTGGGGGCTGCAGCCGCGTGCGCGCTGGTCGACGCTCGGTCTCTACGATCGTGAAGCGACCATCGGTATGGATGCGCGCGCGTTCGAGGGTAATTTCCTCTTCTCGCTCGGCCCGAACAACGAAGGCGGCGGCAGCCGCACGACAACCTGCCACATCGATATCCCGCTGCGCCACTGCACCGTGCTGCTCGACGACGATGTCGTCGTGCGCGACGGCCGCGTAATCGAATCGACACTCTGAGATCTGATGCGATGAATGCTCCCCAAACGCACGCCGAAGCCCATGTGTATCAGCAGCAAGGGTTCGGCACACCGCTGCCCGTGCACGGCAATATTGGCCTGTTGATTGTCGACTTCGTGGTCGGCTTTGCTGATCCCTTTACATTCGGCGGCGGCAATATCGCGCCGGCGATTGCACGTACCGTGAAGGCGCTTGCACACGCCCGCGCCGCGGGTTGGCCGGTCGCGCACAGCCGCATCGTCTACGCGGAGGACGGCAGCGACGACAACGTGTTCTCGCTGAAGGTGCCGGGCATGGCGACGCTCACCGAAGACCATCCCAATAGCGCGATCGTGCCGGAGCTGACACCCGCGAAAGGCGAACTGGTGGTGCGCAAGACCGTGCCGTCCGCGTTCTTCGGCACGCAACTCGCGCCGTGGCTCACGCAGCGCGCCGTGCAGACGCTGCTCGTGGCCGGCGCGGTGACGAGTGGTTGCGTGCGGGCCAGCGTTGTCGATGCGATGTCGTATGGGTTCCGGCCGCTGGTGTTGTCCGACTGCGTCGGCGATCGAGCCATCGGCCCGCACGACGCGAACCTGTTCGACATGCAGCAGAAGTATGCCGCGGTGATGCCGCTCGCGGACGCGCTGGTCGCGATCGAGCAGCGCGTGCGTTGACGCATGAGCGTGGTACACACCTTGGGACCCTGCCCGTGAACCGCTCCGAACTTCTGGCAAGTGTCGGCCGCCTTGCCGTGATCCGCCGGCCGGCCGCGCCGGTCAGGCCCGCCGCCGGACAGCCTGGCAGCCTCTCGACCTACGTGCCGGACGTACCCGAGGTCTTCGTCGCGATACTCGATGACGGGCGGATCCTCGCGTTCAACGGTCACGTCGATCTCGGCACGGGCATACGCACATCGCTCGGCCAGATCGTCGCGGAAGAACTCGACGTGCCGGCGAAGCGCGTCACGGTACTGCTCGGCGACACCGCCGCCACGCCGAATCAGGGTCCCACGATCGCCAGCGCGACGATCCAGATTTCGGCGGTGCCGCTGCGTTGTGCGGCGGCGCAGGCGCGCGGCGCGCTCTTCGAACTCGCGGCGCAGCGCCTCGGCGTCCCCATCGAGCAGCTTGCTACCGACGACGCCCAGATTTTCTGCGCGGCCAACCCGGACGGCGCACGCGTGACGTTTGCCGAACTGGTCGCTGGCCGCAGCATGACGCTTGAACTCGACATCGGCACGCCCATCAAGGATCCGTCGACATACCGGCTCGTCGGGCGTTCATCGCCGCGCGTCGATCTGCCGGCGAAGGCGACCGGCGCGTTGACCTTTGTGCATGACATGCGCGTGCCCGGCATGCTGCATGGACGGGTGGTACGTCCGCCTTATAGCGGCATCGATAGCGGCGCTTTTGTCGGCACATCTCTCGAGCGGGTTGAACGCGAATCCGTCGCTCATATTGCGGGTGTACGAGACGTGGTCGTGATCGGCGATTTCGTGGGCGTCGTGGCCGAGCGCGAAGAACAGGCGATTCGTGCCGCACGCGAGTTGCGCGTCAAATGGAAGCCGCTGCCGCCGCTCGATTCCCTGGATGATCCAGGCGCTGCGATCTCCGCTGCGCCGGCAAAACGACGGCCTCTGCTGGAAGAAGGCGACGTCGAATCCGTGCGCGGCCTGCCCGGCACGATCACGCTGTCACGCACCTACGTGTGGCCTTATCAGATGCATGGCTCGATCGGTCCATCGTGTTCGGTGGCCGATTACCGGGAGCCCGGCAAGGGACGCATCACCGTCTGGTCGGGCACGCAGAACCCGGTCTCGCTACGCTGCGACCTCGCGACCCTCCTGCAACGCGACGAAGCCGACATCGACGTCGTCCGCATGGAGGCGGCAGGTTGCTACGGACGCAATTGTGCGGACGACGTCTGTGGTGACGCGCTGCTGCTCTCGCGCGCGGTCGGTGCACCGGTGCGCGTGCAGCTCTCGCGTGCCGACGAACACACGTGGGAGCCGAAAGGCTGTGGCCAGGTGGTGGACGTCACCGGCACGGTGAGCGACGACGGCCGTCTGCTCGGCTACGACTTCGCGACGCGCTATCCGTCGAACGATGCGCCGCTGCTCGCGTCGCTGCTGACAGGCGCCGTCGCCCCACAAGCGCGCGTCTTCGAAATGGGCGACCGCACCGCCGTCTCGCCGTACGAAAGCCCGCACCGCCGTTTCGCATGCGACGATCTCGCCCCTCTCGTGCGTTCGTCATGGTTTCGCGGTGTGTCGGCGCTGCCCAACTCGTTCGCGCACGATTCGTTCGCCGATGAAATGGCCGCGCTAACCGGCAGCGACCCACTGGAATTTCGTTTGCGCCATCTGAAGGACACACGCGCTGCCGAACTGCTCGAAGCGGTTGCCGCACGTGCCGGGTGGAAGCATCGCAAGCGCGGCATTGAAGCCGCTGACGAGCGCTATGCGCGCGGACATGGCCTCGCTTACGCACGCTACGTGCACAGCCGCTTTACAGGCTTTGGCGCGGCATGGTCGGCATGGGCGGTGGAACTCGTTGTTGATCGCGTGACCGGGCAGGTGCGAGTCGAGCGCATCACGGTCGGCCAGGACACCGGCACGATGATCAACCCCGACGGCGTGCGCCATCAGATTCACGGCAACGTGATCCAGGTACTGAGCCGCTCGCTCAAGGAGCGCGTGCGATTCGTCGACGGCAAGGTGGCGAGCCGCGAATGGGGCAGCTACCCGATCCTGACTTTTCCGGAGTTGCCGGCCGTCGATATCGTGCTGATGCCGCACCAAGGCGAACCGCCGCTGGGCGCCGGCGAATCGGCCTCCGTGCCGGGACCCGCCGCGCTCGCGAATACGATCTACGACGCGACCGGGGTGCGCCTGCTCGCGCCGCCGTTCACGCAAGAGACCGTGCGCGAGGGTTTGCGCGCCGCCGGCAAGCTGCTGGCGGCTGAACCGGCGCATGCGGCGAATACTTAGGAGCCACGCAAGACGATCGCGGCGTGACTCGCCTACTCGGCGTCCGAGTCCGACTCCATCATTTTGCGCAGCAGAAACAGCATGGCGACGCGCTCGCCCGCATTCAGCGCGCCGTAAGTGCGCTCCGTGACCTCCTCTGCGAACGGCACGGTGCGCTCGATCAGTGCGAGGCCCGCCGCGGTGGGACGCACGACGAGCTTGCGTCCGTCGTTCGGGTCGGCGCCCACCTCGATCAGCGCGCGCGCCTTCAGGCGCTCGACGACGCCGCGGATCGTCGCCTGATCGATTGCAGTTGCTTTGACGATGTCATTTAGCGAGCACGGTTGCTGCTCTTTGACCGCACACAGTGCGACGAACTGCGCGGCGGTCAGATCGGAATCGGGAATCGCTTCCTGAAAAATCGCGACATGCCGTTGATACGCACGACGCAACAAGTGGCCGATCTGATCGTGAAAGTCGTAGGAATCCTTGCGCGGCGCCATAGGGTACAAGGCCGGGCGGCCTGAAGACGAAAGAGAAAGAGTGTACACCCTCTAACCGGACCCTCAATACGACCTTGATCAAGCTGCCGCGTCGTGCAGCTGATTTGTAGCTAACACGCTTTACATTTTTCATGCACTTCCGCTGTACAGGAGGTACGTACACGCTCGCATAAAAGCACGAATTACAGGTATTTCTACGAGAAATTGAGCGAATCGATGAGGAAATTTTATGGGCTTTGGCCGGTATTTTTCCACACCGTATTTTTGAGCGTATACGCTACGTTTTTAGCGTGATACACAGACATCTGCAAGCGAAGTGCGAGTGATCTCTGTCGCACGACATCCACCTTTTTTCGCACCACCTTCCGGGAGTGGCAGTCATGGCGAATGTTTATCAGGGCAGTGCCGTGCTCGACACGAGCAGCACCGACAATAGCGAGCTCTATCGCAAGGTTACGATCCGTCTCATCACGTTCTTCTGTCTGTGTTATTTCGCGGCGTATCTCGACCGAATCAACATCGGTCTCGCGAAGCTGCAGATGCTCGACGCGCTCAAGTTCAGCGATACCGTCTACGGCCTCGGCGCAGGCCTGTTCTTCGCCGGCTATATCCTCTTCGAAGTACCGAGCAATCTGATTCTGCAGCGGGTGGGTGCGCGCTTGTGGATCGCCCGCATCATGATTACCTGGGGTCTGCTGTCGGGCGCGACGATGTTCGTCACCACGCCGATGCAGTTCTATACCGTGCGCTTCCTGCTCGGCGTCGCCGAAGCCGGATTTCTGCCGGGCGTGCTGCTCTATCTGACGCAGTGGTATCCCGATGCGCGCCGTGCTCGCATCGTGGCGCTGTTCATGGTCGGCTTGCCGCTGTCGAGCATGATCGGCAGCCCCATTTCCGGCTGGATCATGGCGTTCTTCAACGGCGCGCACGGCCTGGGCGGCTGGCAATGGCTGTTCCTGCTCGAAGCGCTGCCGTCGATTGCGCTCGGCATTGCGATCCTCGCGTGGCTGCCGAATAACATCGAATCCGCCCGCTGGCTCAGCGCCGCGGAGAAGAAAACGCTGCGTGCGAATCTCGACGCGGAGCCGTCCGGGAACAAGAGTCACTCGCTGAGCGGCGCATTCGTCGACTTCAAGGTCTGGGCGCTCGGCCTCATCGATCTGTGCGTGCTGCTTGGGCTGTACGCGACGAGCTTCTGGCTGCCGTCGATCCTGCGCGACACCGGTGTAGCAGATCCGTATCACATCGGTTGGCTGATGGCGATTCCGAATGCGCTAGCCGTGCTGAGCACGCTTTACTGCGGCGCCAGCTCCGACCGGATGCGCGAACGCCGCTGGCATATCGTGGTCCCGTTCCTCGTGGCGGCGGTTGCGCTGGTTATCGCCGGTTCGGGTCACCACGGCACAGTCGCGACGGTCATTCTGTTCTCGCTGATCAACGCGGGCGCGGCCGCTGCGATGCCCGTGGTGTGGTCGCTACCTTCGACCTTCCTGAAGGGCCCCGCTGCGGCGGCGGGTATCGCCTTCGCCTGTTCGATCGCGAACCTCGGCGGCTTCGGCAGCACGTATTTCATCGGCTGGCTGCGCGATACGTTCCATTCGCAAAGCGCAGGTCTGTTCGGCTTCGCCGCATGCATGATCGTCGGCTGCGCGCTTGCGTTGACCTATTCCGCCAAGCTCGTGAACCGCTGATCGGTTCGTTGCGATGCGCCCGCCTCGCTGCGGCGCATCGTAACGCTTGCCGGCGTAGCAAAAGAATCGCGGAGGGAAGCGGTTAGCAAGCCGGGTGTCGGCCTGTTTTATGGGAGTTTGCCGAGAAGAGCGCTGAATTCGTCTTTCTTTAATGCACGGAGCGTTTGCGTGCGGACATTGCCTGCGGCGCCGAGCGCCAGGCCGAATGACATGAAGCTTTGCTCATCCGGTGCTTCCACGATCGTGACAATGTCATATTGGCCCATCGTCCAGTAGATCTCTTTCATTTCACAGCCAAAACTCTTGGCCATCTCAGCCGCTTGACCGGCCCGCTGTGCGCTGTTTTTGACGGCGCGAATACCCTGATCAGTAAACTGTGCAAGAACCACATAAGTCGCCATGACGATTCCCCTTACGAATAGCACGAGTTGGGATTCAGACGCGCAGGCTCGACAGCGAACGCTACTGCAATCGAGTTGCTCGAAAGCGTTCTGCGCGTAACCTGATTCTAGGTAATGGAATCGCGTGTCACCGCATCAATCTCGACACGCAGCGTTTCCGATGGGAAAAGTTGCTCGGTGGTCGCACGAGCCGGACGCTACCCAGACCCTCCCTTCCCAAATGTTATTATCGGAAACATCGAACGCCGCGCAAGGCGAGCATTTAAGCCAGCCCCATGGACACCCACCTCACCAAACCCGCCGACCCATCGACAACCGACCTCGGCCGCCGCGTCCGCGCCGCCCGCCAGGCGCAGGACTTGACGCTCGAAACCGCGAGCCGCCTCTGCGGCGTCTCCCGCTCGACCCTCTCCAAAGTCGAAAACGGTCTGATGTCCCCGACTTTCGACGTCCTGCAGAAAATCGTGCTCGGTCTGAAGATTGAAATCGGCGAGCTCTTCGGCTCGACGCCCAAAGTCAGCGCCAGCGGCCGCCGCGCGTTGACCCGCAAAAACGAAGGCCAGCGTCACGCCTACCGCGGCTATCAGATGGAGTTGCTCGCCACGGATCTGGCGCACAAAGCGATGTTGCCGTTTCGCATCCGCATTTCGGCGCACACGCTGGATGCCTTCGATGACTGGGGCCGTCACGAGGGCGAAGAATTCCTGTACGTGATCAGCGGCAGCGTGTGTCTCTATTCCGAGTTGTACGCACCGACGCATCTGAATGCAGGCGACAGTCTTTACTTCGACAGCCGTACCGGCCACGCAGCCGTGTCCACTAGCGACGAAGACGCCGAGGTGTTGTGGATGGCAACCAGCGCCGACATCCCGCAGACGTCGGCTACCTCAGAGCCGGCGAAAAAATAGCGACGGCGCTACGGCCCCTTAACAGCGTGCCGCCAACGCCCGCTGCGCTAGTTGCGCGATATGCATCGCGTGTTGCCCGGTCCCCTGTTCGATCTGCTCCCGGCAACTGAAGCCGTTGGTTAGTACGATCGTTTCCGCGTTTGCCGCCGCAGCAGCACGCACCGCTGGAAACAGCGTGTCTTCGCCGATCTTCTCCGAAAGCGCGTGATGCTCGTCGTTAAAGCCGAACGATCCCGCCATGCCACAGCATCCCGTATCGAGCAATTTCCACTTCACGCCAAGCTTGTTCAGCAGCGCGGTATCGCCTTGCATACCGAACAGCGCCTTCTGATGACAATGCCCGTGCACGATCACGTCCGCTGCAAGCGTCGGCCAATCGAACGGCTGACGCGCGACGAAATCGGAAAATAGAAACGTCTGCGCCGACAGTTGCGTCGCTAAAGCGTGATCGGGGAACTGCTTCAGCAGTTCATCCTTGAACACCGATAAGCAACCGGGTTCGAGCCCGACCAACGGCACCCCCGCGGCGATGTCCTCCCCGAGATCATCGAGAATGGTGGTCAGCAACTCGCGCGCACGGTCGAGTAAACCGAAGTCATACAGCGGACGCCCGCAGCACAAACGGTTCTTCGGTAGCACGACGTGCCAACCCATTTGCGTCAGCACATCGGCCGCGGCCTGCGCGATCTCTGGCGTGAAGTGATCGTTGAACGTATCGACCCACAGGATGACTTTCTTCACGTCACCACGAGAACGAGCATCAAGCTCCGTCTGAGGCGAACGCCGGGCAATCTGTCGATACGTCCGCGTCGCAAACTTCGGCAACTCACGTGCTTGCGCGACACCGGCGACCCACTTCCCAACCGCAGCCAACCCAGGCGCCGACGTCATAAAATTCGTGAAACGCGGAAAGCGCGCCGCCCACGGCGCCCATTCGCCAATGCGCCCCATAAACAACGCCTGACGCGGTCGGCGAATCGTCTCGTAGTAATGCGAAAGAAACTCCGCTTTGTACGACGCCATATCCGTATGCGTCGGGCAGTCGGATTTGCAGCCCTTGCACGCGAGGCAGGTATCAAGCGCCTCTTTCACTTCACGGCTTTGCCAGCCATCGGTGATCACGTCGCCTTGCAGCATTTCCCAGAACAGATGCGCGCGGCCACGTGTCGAGAATTTCTCTTCACGTGTCGCACGAAAGCTCGGGCACATCGTGCCGCCTTCGAGCGAGCGGCACTTGCCCATGCCGATGCATCGTTCGATCTCACGCTGAAAACCGTCGCCTTCCTGGCTCGCGAAGGTGAGCTTCGTTTGCAGTGTCACGGGCTTGTAGGCCGGACCCATGCGCAGGTTTTCGTCGGCGCGATACGCATGCACGACCTTGCCGGGATTCAATCGATTGGCCGGGTCCCAGATCGCTTTGAATTGCTCCATCGCCTGCATCAGTTCGGGGCCGTACATGATCGGCAGGAACTCAGCCTTGGCCTGGCCGTCGCCGTGTTCGCCCGAGAGCGAGCCACCGAATTCGACGACCAGTTCCGCCGCTTCGCGCAGAAACTTGCGCCACGTCGCGACACCTTCCACGCTGCGCAGATCGAAGGTAATGCGCGCGTGGACACAGCCGTCGCCGAAATGACCGTATAGACTCGTCTCGTAGCCATAGCGATCCACCAGCGCCTGAAACGCACGCAGATAATCGCCGAGACGCATTGGATCGACCGCTGCATCCTCCCAGCCGACCACTGGATCGGGCGTGCCCGAATCCACCGACAAGGCCACCGCCGACGCGCCCGTCTCGCGGATCGACCACACCTTCGCCTGCAGAGCACGATCTTCGACAAGCATCGCGGACACGTTCGGTCCTGCTGCGCCCGACGAGAAATATGCCTCAGCGGTTTGCGCCTGATGCACGGCGTCGTCTTGCGTATCAGCACCGAATTCGAGCACGACCCAGGCATCGCCTTCCGGCAAGAGCGCGATCTCGTCCTTCTTCAACCCGCGCGCCTGCAAGCCGCGAATGATCGCACGGTCGAGCCCTTCGATCGCGATCGGCCCGCAGCGCATGAAATGCGGCACGGCGTCCGCGGCGGTGTAGATATCGGTGAAACCGACCACGACGATCACGCGTTTCGCCGGGCTCTTTACGAGCCGAACTTTCGCCTGCAAGGTCACCGCACAGGTGCCCTCGGTGCCGACCAACGCACGTGCGACATTGAAGCCGTTTTCCGGCAGCAGTTGATCGAGGTTGAAGCCCGACACGCGCCGCTTGATCTGCGGGAATTTCGCGCGAATCTGATCGGCGTAGGTGTCGCGTAGTTGCTTGAGCGCGGCGTAGATTTCGCCCTGGCGGCCACCTGCGGCGATGATGCGTTCGAGTTCGTCGTCCGGAGTAGGGCCGACCCAGAAACGGGCGCCATCGAAGGTTGCGATTTCCAACGCCTCGACGTTCTCCACCGTCTTGCCGGCCATTACCGAATGCGCGCCGCAAGAGTTGTTGGCGATCATGCCGCCGAGCGTG
Source organism: Paraburkholderia sp. SECH4 (assembly GCF_030511745.1). Classification (NCBI taxonomy): domain Bacteria; kingdom Pseudomonadati; phylum Pseudomonadota; class Betaproteobacteria; order Burkholderiales; family Burkholderiaceae; genus Paraburkholderia; species Paraburkholderia sp. SECH4. The sequence continues at coordinate 254,506 of NZ_JALOCP010000003.1, read as the reverse complement.
CAGCGACTGTGCGTCGCGGGATCGGGTGCGAACGTGAGGCCGTGTGCTTCGGCGGCGTCGCGCAACGTGTCGCAGATCACGCCTGGTTCGACGATCGCTACGCCCGCGACAGGGTCGACCGACACGACGCGGTTTACATACTTGCTCGCGTCGGCCACCACCGCGACGTTCACGCATTGGCCGTTCTGCGAGGTGCCACCGCCGCGCGGAAGAAAGGGCACGTCATTGCGGCGGCACGCAGCGAGCGTTTCGAGCAGATCGTCGACGTCCGATGGCACCACCACGGCGAGCGGGACTTGCCGATAGTTCGACGCATCCGCCGCATAGAGCGCTTTCGAGCCCTGATCGAAGCGCACTTCGCCGTGTACGTTGCGGCGGAGGTCAGCTTCGAGCGCCTGCATAACAGCAGCGGTCCCTTGAAAGGGCTTGGCAACGCGCGGCGCTTTTGACGGGCCATGAGCCGCGTCGCTCAACGAAGCACTCATGCCCGCGCCCTGCTCTTCATCCAATGACGTTCCCACTCCGCCTCTCATGTCTCGTGTCCGACGCTCGCGCTATCACCCTGCGCTTACAAATTAAGCCGCCTGGCTCGCGGTCATCTTGAAGATGCCCTGCGCGTTGCCCGCGTCGAAACGCAGGTCCGTTTCCCAGCGACGCGCGTCCTGATCGAAGGTCCGCTTGCGCGTGATGAACTCGTAGAACGAACCCGGCACCTCGCGCGTCACGATGCTGCCATCGGCCGCGCGGAATTCGCGCCGCACGATGTCCGCACGGTATGCGGTCTGAAACACACGGCCCGAACGCGAACGCTCGACTTCAGGCTTCATCGGACGACCCTTCGCCTTTTCGTCGTCGGAGAGCTTGAACACATCCGCGACGCGATCGGTAGCGTGATTGAAAGCGTTGCCCTCGGTCGCGATCCACGCCATTTCGGCCGACTCCTTCAACAATACTTCGTAATCGGCTTCGCGTGGCGTCTCATGCTGACGCGCGAACGCGCCAACGATTACCGGCAGCAACGCATGCGCCGCCTCGAGCGGCAACACGCCTTCGCGTTCGAGCTCCCACAACTGGCCGTCCGCTTGAGGCGTCAACGGATCGCGTGAGGCGCCGATCACGTTCGTCACCGCCTGCTGAAACTCTGCCGAGAAACGCTCGGGATGCAATTCGCTGACGAAGAACTGCGCGATCTCATCGGGGGCGTCATCGTGCGCCCAGGCGCGGCCGGTCATGCCCAGACGGTCGAGCGGATAACGGCCGTTGATGCTGAAGCCGAGCGGCCGCAGGATGCGCGCGAAGGCAGCTTCGCCCGGCGGCAGCGCGCCGCTCGCCGCCCAGCGCACCGTGCGCAATGCGCCGTGGTCGAAGTAGACGCTGCCGCCGCCAGCGATCGTCTCCTCTGTGTACTGCCGGCCATTCGCCGAGCGCGCCAGCAGGTCTTCGAACAGCGCCATGTTCATCGCCTGCGCCAGTTCGGCACGGGTGACGGTGCCGTCCTCCCATTCATTGAGGATCTGCGGATGGTTCAGGGTGGCGAACAGCCTCGCGGTTTTCTCTGCGCCGAGCAGTTTCAGCAGCAGTTGTTCGACATTCGCATTCTTGATGTTTCGCATATCGGTTCCGGGCGGGGTGCGGTGAGCACGCGTTCGTCTGTTTGAAGGTGGCCAGCCGGCGTGCCTTCAAGGCGCAAGCACGGCATCGTTGGATGCGAGATTATTCAAATTCGCAGCCTCGCCGTAAAGCGAGATAAAATCGCCACTTGATGCGTTTTTGGAATTAACGTGCGAAAGTTCAAGATCCCCAACATGGGCGCGCTGCTCGCTTTCGAAGCCGCCGCGCGGCACGAGAGCTTCACGCATGCGGCGCGCGAGCTATTCCTCACCGAAAGCGCGGTGTCCCGGCAGATCAATACGCTGGAGAGCAATCTCGGCGTGCGGCTGTTCGTGCGCGTCAAACAGCGCGTCGTGCTGACCAAGGCGGGCAAGGTCTATAGCAAGCAGGTGCGGCGCTCGCTGGAACAACTGGACCGCGACACGCTGTCGATCATTGCACATGGCAGCGGCGGTGGTTATCTGGAACTGGCGGTGCTGCCGACTTTCGCATCGCAATGGCTGATTCCGCGCCTGGCGGCATTCAATGCGCAGTATCCGGATGTGCGGGTCAATATGGGCGTGCGCACCGGCACCTTCCCGTTCGCCGAGACGCATTTCGAAGCCGCGATTCACTACGGCAAGCCGACATGGCCGGGTACTTCGGCGGACTTTCTGTTTAGCGAGGAAGTCGTGCCGGTGTGTGCGGCGAGTCTGCTGGCCCGGCCCGCGGAAACTGCGGCAGATCTGCTGGACTACCCGCTACTGCATTCCACCACCCGGCCTGACGGCTGGGCGTCGTGGTTCGCCAGTCTCGGTGTCGACGATAACCGGACGATGCAAGGGGTCCGCTACGAACTCCACACGATGCTGATCAGCGCCGCCGCGGCCGGTCTCGGCATCGCGCTGGTGCCGCGCTTTTTCGTCGACGCACAGCTCGAACAGCTCGGACTTGTGATTCCGCTCGACGCGCCCGCAGTCGCGGACTCGGCGTATTACCTCGTTTATCCGACGGAGTTGAGCCACGGCAAGCCGCTCACGAGCTTTCGCGAGTGGCTGTTGCGGGAAGCGGCGGCATACAGCGCGGTGAATCCTGGGCTGGCCGGCAACCCCGATACCGATTGATTCAGCGGCAGGTGCCGAGTAGCAAACGCTAAGCGTTAAGCGCCGGCTTGCTCGCGTGCCTGCGCCAACGCACTCAAATTGCCTTCGCCGAAACCGTGATGACCCTGCCGTTGCACGATCTCAAAGAAGATCTCGCCGGCACCGCGCCGCACAAAGGTCTGAAAGAACAGCAGTGGCACGCCGTCGGCACCGATCTCGCCATCCACCAGAACGTGCGTGCGCTTGAGCCGCTCGACATCGAGCCCATGACCCGGCAAACGGGCATCGAGTTGCTCGTAATAGCGCGGCGGTGGCTCGACGAATTCGACGCCGTTCGCGAGGAGTTGCTCGACGCACGCAAAGATATCGTCGGTGGCGAGCGCGATGTGCTGTACGCCTTCGCCCGGATGATCCGGCAGATAGTCGTGCATCAGATTCGTGCGGCGCGTGCCTTCTTCATACAAAGGCACGCGGATCGCGCCGCATGGAGACACCATCACGCGCGATTCCGCCGACACATGCCAGTTCGCGTGCAGCTCGTGAATCTCGCGGAAGTTAAGCAGGTCGCGATAAAAGTCGAGCCATTCCTGCATCCGGCCCTCACCGACCGTTTGCGTCAGATGATCGACCGCAACTAGGCCGGTGCCCGCGTGACTCAGATCGGCGTGCGCGGTATCGATCTCGATCGGACGGAAGTCGATGTCGAAGATCGAGATGTCGCCGAGGCCGCCGCGCTGGCCGCCACGGCCGCGCCACCGGTCGACGAAATAGATGTGCGAATCGCCAATGCCCTGGATTGCCGGAATCAGCAACTCGCCCGCACCGAGGCGTTCGCCTTCGAACGCCCATGCGCCGAGTTCGATCGCGCGGTCGAAGGCGCGCTGCGCGTTGGCCACGCGAATGCCGATCGCGCAGATGCCGGCGCCGTATTCCTCGGCGTAGCGCTCGGCAAACGAATCCGGCTCCGCGTTGATCAGGAAATGCATCTCGCCCTGGCGATACAGCGTGACGTCCTTGCTGATATGGCGCGCAATCGCCTTGAAGCCGAGTTTCGTGAAGGTCTCGCCGAGCGCCTTCGGCTCGCGCGAGGCGAACTCCACGAATTCGAGGCCGGCGGTGCCGAGCGGATTGTGCTCAGGCGCCGACACGGCGCGCAGCGCGGCGTCTGGAGTGGGCAAGTCGCTGGGCATGGCAATCTCCTTGTGCAGTCTTTCGTACGCTGTTGCGCGTGTTCGTGATGTTTCTGCTGTTCGGTGCGCACCGTCATTCACCTGAAGTGAGCTGCAGTGTGACACCACATGCGTGGTGTGCCGCAGCAATGCGGCCCGCGACGGCTTTTGCACCGTGTTTGTACACCGGGTAGCAGGGCGTTCGCAACCTTCATTTTGTACTGGATGGTTCACGCGCGGTGAATCAAGGCGCAGCGTAGGGCTTCTGTGGCGCTCGTGTCCGTCGCGTCTGTGGTGGCTCTCTTCGCTCTTGTGGCTCCTGCACCGTACCATCGCGGCGCGGCATGCGTCAGATGTTGGGCGTCCCGCCGCGACTGCGTTTGGACGCACGTTTAACCGCAGGCTTGCCAGCGGCCGCCGCCATGCGCAACTGCGCAACCTCGCGCACGGCATCGATAAACGCCCGTCCCACCGGCGACGGCTGCGTGTCCGAGCGCCGGATCAGCCCCACAGGCTCGCCGGTGCCCGCGAACGGCAAGGGCAAACGCACCAACATACCGTGCACCAGTTCATATTCGACGGCGCTCAGTGGCACGAACCACACCGCGTCATTCTCCAGCGTCAACGCACGCCCCGTCGACACCGACAGCACTTCGACAAACCCCGACAACGGCGGCACGCCCCACGCGCTCAGCAAGCTTTCAGCCGATTGCCGGATCAGCGTGCCGAACGGCGGCAGCACAACCGGAAAATCCTCCAGCGACGTGGCCGGCAAGCCGGCCCCCAGCGCCAGCGGATGCCCGGCGCGGACCACGGCAATCAACGGCTCGCTGAAAAGCTGCTCGAAACTGAGCCCGACCATCCGTTCCGGGTCCGCCAGACGCCCGATCGCGAATTCGATCGTGCCGGCCTTTAAACGCTCGAGCAATTCGGGGTTGGCGCCGGTGGCAAGGCGCACGATCACACGCGGCCAAAGCGCGGCGAAGCGCTTCAGCACCGGCGGCACCAGCGCAGCCGCGACGGTCGGCAGAATGCCGATTTCCAGCGTGGCGGCCGCCGCGCCTTCCGCGCGCGCCAGCAAGTCCACACCCTGTCGCAACGCACTGACACAGGCGCTCGCATGCGGCATGAAAAGCTGCCCCTCGCGGGTCGGCACGGCGCCGTGGCGGCCGCGCTCGAAGAGCTTCACGCCGAGAATCGCCTCCAGTTCGGCAACCGTCTTGGAGACCGCGGGCTGCGTAATGGACAGGCTTTCGGCCGCCCGCTGCACGCCGCCGAACTGGGCGACGGCCAGGAAGCACTGGAGATGACGGAATTTGACGCGGCTGTCCGCGAGGCTGCGTTGCATAACGGTAGGTTATACGAAATGGGCGAAAACGTCATTTTGCATAACCTCTCAGGTTAGATAAAGTCGCTCCATACGCTGTATCCCACAATTCCCCGAAGGAGACACTGATGGACGATTCCTTTCTCACCGCGCGCGACTTCGCGTCCCACCCCGCCTACGTCTATCCCGGCTACGGTTCTTCGGTCAAACGCGGCCCGACGCGTCCGCTGATTCCGCTGAAGGAAAAACTGCGCGACCAGCGCGTGCCGGTCTACGGCACGGAAGACCTAGGCGCGCTCGATCACGATCTGACGCGCAATGCGGTGCGCAACGGCGAACCGCTCGGCGAGCGCATCATCGTGACGGGCCGTGTGCTCGACGAAGGCGGCCGCCCGGTGCGCAATACGCTGGTTGAGATCTGGCAAGCCAATGCTGCCGGCCGCTATGTGCACAAGAACGATCAGCACGACGCACCGCTCGACCCGAACTTCCTCGGCGCAGGCCGCTGCATCACCGACAACGAAGGCCGCTATCGCTTTCTGACGATTAAACCGGGCGCTTACCCCTGGGGCAATCATCCGAACGCGTGGCGTCCGAATCATATTCACTTCTCGCTGTTCGGCGACCATTTCGGCTCGCGCCTCGTCACGCAGATGTATTTCCCCGGCGACCCGCTGCTGGCCTTCGACCCGATTTTCCAAGGCACGCCCGAGCACGCACGCGACCGCCTGATTGCAAATTTTTCGCTCGATACGACGCAAGAGGCCTATGCGCTCGGCTACGACTTCGACATCGTGCTGCGCGGCCGCAACGAAACCCCGATGGAGCGCTAAGCCATGACGACCCTCAAGCAAACGCCTTCGCAAACGGTTGGACCGTACTTCGCCTACGGTCTGTGCCCGCAGCAATACGACTTCGCCTTCAAGAGCCTGTTTACGCCAGTTCTGGCCGACCGCGAAGCGGCCGGCGAGCACATCACGATCGTCGGCCAGGTGTTCGACGGCGACGGCAAGGTGATCGGCGATGCGATGCTGGAAATGTCGCAGGTGGACGCGCAAGGCCACTACCCGGAATCACGCGAGGAAATCCTGAAGACCGGTTTTCGCGGCTTCGCCCGCGTCGGTACGGGCACCGATCCACTCCAACGCTTTGTCGTTGAAACGGTGAAACCCGGCCGCGCAAACCCGAACGAAGCGCCGCATCTAAACGTGATTGTGACGATGCGCGGCATGCTGCTGCACACCTTCACGCGCATCTATTTCGAGGACGAAGCCGAGGCTAACGAGCGGGATGCCGTGCTGGCAGCGGTTCCGGCGGACCGGCGCGGCACGCTGATCGCGCGCTGCGAGCCGAACACGGCCAATGTGTACCGGTTCGATATCTATATGCAGGGCGACAAGGAAACCGTGTTTTTCGATCTGTGACGCGGATTTTCTACACTTTCATATAGCTTTCACATACACTGGAGATGATCCGTCTAGCGACTGGATCGCGAAACTCCGAGTAGGTTAAGCCCGCCCCGCGCGGGCTTTTTTTTGGATGCCGAATCAATTGGCACAACGCGATATCGCGCAGCCACGCAGGAAAACGATTAGCAGAAGAAACTGAGGCCCCGCTCAACAGCGGAAATGGTCGATGTTCTGTCCAGCGTAGATTGCACGCGCGAGCCAATCCGGCTTTTCGCCATGACCGTCCCACGTATTTCCGTAGGCGTCGCGATACATCACGGCCCGCACTGCGGCTTTGTCGGCCTCGATTGCATCAGCAAGCGCTTCAATCGTAATGCCGTATTCGTCCATGCGTCGGCGGATCCACACGATCAGGCGCTCACGCGCATTCCCGTCGAGGTCGAACAGCCGTTGTTCTTCTCGCTCTTTCATAACGTACCGGTTTCGCGGCTGATAGTGCTCGCGTTGGAAAAACAAAGGCTTCGCTAAACAACGCGAAGCCTATGCGTGAATCAGATGGGTTGAGTGCGAATCGAACTCACGACGCCGCTCCTGATGCGCGACAACTCGCATCGGGAATCATGCCCAATAAATCCTGGATTTAGGGGAATTCGTCGACAAACGGCTCGAATCGCGCCCGATCGGCCTTGGTGCTCCAAGGCTGCTTTAGCGTATGGAAGGGGATTCTAGCATCCAATTTCCGCTGCTTGCAGCAACTGATTGGCTGCGTGCGGTGATGGGCTTTCTTTGTCATTCGGTTGGCGTTCGTTACCGGCTTTTTCGATTCTTATTGGTTCTTTATTGGTTCTATTGGCGCTGACCGAAAACAAAACCTCGCCCTCCCATGCTATGTTCACTGATCCGCATCGCCGCCTGTAGGAGACACACAAAAATGCCCGCCTCGACCGCCATCGTCACAATCCTGGCCGCACTGCTGCTCGGTGCAATGAGCCCAGGACCGAGCTTCGTTATCGTTGCACGCAATGCAATCGGACTCTCGCGCGGCGACGGCCTTGCGACAGCGGCCGGCATGGGCATCGGCGGCGTGTTCTTTAGCGGTATCGCCTTGCTCGGCCTGTACACCTTGCTGGCGACAGTGGAATGGCTGTACGTCGGCTTGAAAGTGGCGGGCGGCCTTTATCTGATCTACCTTGCGTCGAAGATCTGGCGCGGTGCGGCCAAACCGCTCGCGTTCGACGCTGCGCAAGCCGCCGCTACCAACGTGCGCAAATCGTTCTGGATCGGTTTGAGCACACAACTCAGCAATCCGAAGACAGCGGTCTACTACGGCAGTATCTTCGCGGCCTTGCTTCCGCAACATCCGCCGCTGTGGTGCTACTTTGCATTGCCCCCTGCGATCTTCGCCATTGAAGCCGGCTGGTACACCGTGGTCGCCTTGTGCTTTTCGAGCAAACGTCCGCGTGAAATCTATCTGCAGTGGAAGGCCTGGATCGATCGCGTCGCCGCAAGCGCAGTTGCCGCGCTCGGATTACGCCTGATCCTGACGGCGCATAAAGTGGGCATCTGAAACCGAAACCCAGTTGGAATGACTTGCCGTGCCGCGCGACACGGCAAGCGAGCAACGAGGGTCACATGGCCACACGCCCCTCATGCACAAACGGTGCCCATAACAAAACAGTTACAAGATAAGTGTTGACGCTGGCATGCCCGGCGGTTACTGTGGCACCCGAAGTTCAAGAAGTTCGATTGCTGTTCATCAATGTCTCGCTCCTCAGCGGTATTCGTTGTCCTCTCCCTCCTTGACGCTTCACGCGCTCCTCAACCGAGCAAATTTTTCTATTTTTACTCAAGGATTCTTCATGGATACCGGTACCGTTAAGTGGTTCAACGACAGCAAAGGCTTTGGCTTCATCACCCCGGACAAGGGCGGCGACGACCTGTTCGCGCACTTCTCCGAAATCAGCGGCGACGGCTTCAAGACGCTGGCTGAAAATCAGAAGGTGAGCTTCGAAACGAAGCAAGGCCCGAAGGGTCTGCAAGCGGCTAACATCAAGCCGATGTAAGTTTGAAGGGCTCGGTGTCCGGCAACGGACATCGGGCTGCAGCGACATCCTCGCGGAGCTTTGTCTCCCACAGTTGGCGCGATCGCTTTTAGCTGCATATATAGTTCAGCTAGCCTAAACGCCAAACGCCTCGTTGCACCTCATTCTCCCCTCTGGCTTTAACGCCCTTTTTAGCTTTCCGACTGCGTTTGGATTCGGCTCGCAATGGCTTGAATCGGCTCGTCCGCGTGACCCGTATAACGGCTCGCACGGCAGGCGCGCACTCGAACATTATTAAAATATAAAATGCAAAACAAACATATTCATCATTACAACGGCTATGCCGTCAAACCCTCGGCGCATCGTTTGCCCGACGGTAGCTTTTCATCCAACCTATTGCTCGAGCGCGCCGACAGCGCGCGTACCGAAGGGCGCTACCAGTTCTATTCGCTCGACTACTTCCCGAACGAAGAACAGGCACTGCAGCACTCGGCACGCTGGGCACGCCGCTGGGTCGACACACGCGGTTAAACGCGAGTCGAAGCTGATGCGCGCGGAACCCCGCGCTTGCATCGCTCAGCACCACATAGCGCGCCGCTGGGCGCGCTAGACCACCGCGCGCGGTCTATTCGGTTTGTTCCGCCTTGATCCGCGCGCGCAGTTCGAACTTCTGAATTTTTCCCGTCGACGTCTTCGGCAATTCGCCGAAGCGCACCGCTTTTGGCAACTTGTATCCTGCAAGAAACAGCCGGCAGTGCGCGATGATCTCTTCTGCGCTCACCTGAGCGCCCTCCTTGAGTTCGACGAACGCGCAGGGTACCTCTCCCCACTTCGGATCGGCCATCGCCACCACGGCGGCAACCGACACCGCAGGGTGACGGTACAGCGTGTCTTCGACCTCGATGCTCGAGATGTTCTCGCCGCCCGAAATGATGATGTCCTTGCTGCGATCACGGATACGGATGTAGCCGTCAGGCATCCGCACGCCGAGATCCCCCGTATGGAACCAGCCGCCACGGAAGGTCGCTTCCGTGGCGCGCTCGTTCTTCAGATAACCCTTCATGCAGATATTGCCGCGGAACATGATCTCGCCGAGCGTTTCGCCGTCGTCAGGCACGGGCGCGAGCGTGTCCGGATCGAGTACCGTAACGGCCGCCTGCAAGTGATAACGCACACCTTGCCGCGCGTTCATTTCGGCGCGCGCGTTGTCGTCGAGCGTGTCCCATTCTTCCTGTTTTGCGCAGACCGCGGCCGGGCCGTAGGTTTCGGTGAGTCCATACACGTGCGTCAGATCGAAGCCGATCTCCTTCATCTTCGCGATCACCGCCGGTGCGGGGGCCGCGCCCGCCACCATCGTCGACACGCGATGCGTGATGCCCTCACGCCATTCGGCGGGCGCATTCGCGAGCGCGCTTTGCACGATCGGTGCGCCGCAATAATGCGTGACGCCTTCGTGGCGAATCAGTTCGAATACCGTCTTCGCGTCGAATTTGCGTAGACAGACGTTGACGCCGGCACGCGCGGCAACGGTCCATGGGAAACACCAGCCGTTGCAGTGAAAGAGCGGCAAGGTCCATAGGTAGACCGCATGCTTGGGCATATCCCATTCGAGGATATTGCTGAGCGCATTCAGATACGCGCCGCGATGGTGGTAAACCACGCCTTTAGGATCGCCCGTCGTGCCCGACGTGTAGTTCAACGCGATAGCGTCCCACTCGTCGGCGGGCAAGGTCCAGGCGAACTCGGGGTCGCCGGTTTGCAGGAAGGCTTCGTAGTCGGTTGCGCGGATAAACTTGCTGGCGTCGGCGGGCATCGCATCGGCCACGCTGATCACGCGCAACTCGGGGAATTCCAGCGCGGCGCGGTGCGCCAATTCGCTGTACTCCGTATCGACGATCAAGGCCTTCGCCTCGCCATGACGCAACATGAACAGCAGCGACGACACGTCGAGCCGCGTATTCAGCGTATTGAGCACGGCGCCGGCCATCGGCACGCCGAAATGCGCTTCTATCATCGGAGGAATATTCGGCAGCAAAGCGGCAACCGTGTCGCCGCGTTCTATACCGGCCTGCTGCAACGCACTGGCCAGACGCCGCGCGCGCTCGTAGGTTTCGCGCCAGTTACGGCGAATCTCCCCATGGACGACCGCCAGCCGCTCACCGTAGACTTCCGCTGCGCGCACGATGAAATCGATGGGCGTCAGCGGGACATAATTGGCCTCGCGCCGCTGGAGGCCTTCTTCGAACATGTGTGTCATCGCTTTGTCTCCTGAAGCGCTGGCCGCGCCGTCGATTTTTCTGATTGATGAGCTAGCCTAGCAATTGTCATGGTGAACTGTCTGTCATTCAAATGACAGAGTGACGCGCCCTGGTTCTATTCAGCCGACTTCACCCGCCTACACCCCGCTCGCCGCTTATGGATGACGCACCGTTTACCGCCGTCGCAGACTCCCGCCCGCACCGGCCTGAACGGGTCCCGCGCGCCGATCTGCCGCGGCTATTCGGCACCTGCGCATGGTTCAGGGCGCTTGCCCCCGAGCACCAAGCCATGGTCCTTGCCAACGCGCACGCGGAGCGGCTGGAAGGCGGAGCTTGGATCGCGCGCCGCCAGGAGCCATCAGACTACTGGATCGGCGTCCATTCCGGCCTCATCAAACTCGCCATCTACAACGCCTCGGGACGCAGTTGCACGCTCTCCGGCGTGCCACCCGGCGGCTGGTTCGGCGAAGGCAGCGTGATCAAGCGCGAATTGCGCAAATACGAAGTGGCCGCCATTCAGCCTTCGCTCGTGATGTTCGTGCCGTCGGAGACGTTCCATGCGCTGCTCGAATCGAGCCTACCGTTCACCGGTTTTGTGATCCGGCAGTTGAACAACCGCATGGGCGAATTCATCGCGTCGATCCAGAATAGCCGTCTGCTGGATGTCGACGCGCGCGTCGCCCAGTCGCTCGCGCAACTGTTCAATCCGGACCTCTACCCCGATACCGGTCGCACGCTGGCCATTTCGCAGGAAGAAGTCGGCCTGCTGGCAGGCGTGTCGCGGCAACGGATCAACCAGGCACTGCAAAACCTCGAAAGGCTGCAGATTTTGCGCCTCTCGTACAACCAGATCGACGTGCTGGACCTCGAACGCCTCTCAGCGTTTGGTCAGGAGCAGATCTAGGGTAAGCGCGTGCGCCATGCTGCCCGCCGCAGTTTTCCGCAGCTTTCTACGGGTTTGACTCCACTTTCCCCGATTTTCCTCGACGTTTCCCGTATTTCATCGGTCGCCTCGGGCCGGAAATTCACGTTTCAGACAGCAATTTCGGACGCCGGAATAAAGAATCCACAGCATTAGCCGTTATGCCGGCTATGCAACGCTGATTGCAGCCCCTCCCTATTCCGAGTTCAACGTATTGTCGAAACCGATAATGAACCGTCTGACACTAAAACAGAAATTGTGGGTGCCGATACTGCTTTGCTGGGCGGCGCTTCTGATCGTGACCGTTGTGAATGCGTTCGATGCCCGAAACGCTCAAATGGACGCACGGCGCGCGGATCTGGCCGACGTCACCGACATGGCGGTGTCGCTCGTCGCGGACTACGCGAAGCAGGCCGACGCGGGCAAGCTCCCGGTCGATGAGGCCAAACAGCAGGCCATCGCCCGCATCACTGCGCAACGTTACGGCGCATCGGGCTACGTGACGATCGTGCGCAGCGATTCGGTGATGGTCGCTCATCCGATGAGTCCGAAGCTGAACGGCAAGGACATGAGCAGCTTCCGCGACGCCAAAGGCAATGCGCTGTATCACGACATCGCGCAGGCAGGCGGCTCGGCGAGCGGCGCAGGCTATCTGCGCTACTGGTGGCCGAAACCCGGCGAGACGGCGCCGAGCGAAAAGATCGGCTATGTGAAGCGCTTCGGCCTGTGGAACTGGGACTTTATCGCCGGCGCCTATATGGATGACATCCAGGCGCAGTTCTACGCGACCCTCGCGCGCTCGGCCGGCATGCTGGTGCTGCTGGGTGTGCTGGTGTCGTTCGTGGCTTCGCGGGTGGTGCGCAACGTATCGCGCTCGATCGGCGGAGAGCCTTCCACAGCGGCGGCGATTGCCATGCAGATCGCGCGCGGCGACCTCGCCACTCACATCGACCTACGGCGCGACGACGCGTCGAGCCTGTTGTTCTCGCTGCGCGAGATGCGCAATCAACTGGCTGCGACCGTCGCGCGGATCAAGACGTCCGCCGAAACGATCACTATCGCCTCGAAAGAGATCGCCGCGGGCAACCTGGATCTGTCGAGCCGTACCGAAGACCAGGCCGCATCGTTGCAGCAGACTGCCGCCAGCATGGACGAACTCACCAAGACCGTCACGCAGAACGCCGACAATGCGGCGACCGCGTCAGAACTCGCGGCGGATGCATCGAACATTGCCGCGCGTGGCGGCCAGGTCGTCAATGACGTGGTCGAGAAAATGGCCGGCATCACCGATAGTTCGCGCAAGATCGGCGAGATCATCAGCGTGATCGAAGGCATCGCCTTCCAGACCAATATCCTCGCGCTGAACGCAGCGGTGGAAGCGGCGCGCGCCGGTGAAGAAGGCCGCGGCTTCGCGGTCGTTGCGGGCGAAGTGCGCAATCTCGCGCAGCGCAGCGCGACGGCAGCCAAAGAGATCAAGGTGCTGATCCATCAGTCCGTCGCGCAGGTCGGCGAAGGCTCGACGCTGGCAGGCAAAGCCGGCAGCACGATCAGCGAGGTGGTCGACGCCGTGCGCCGCGTGACGGCGATCATGAACGAGATCTCAGCGGCTTCGAAAGAACAGAGTTCGGGTATCGGCGAAGTCAATCTCGCGATCCGCCAGATGGACGATGTGACGCAGCGCAATGCTGCGCTAGTCGAACAGGCAGCGGCTGCAGCCGGTTCACTCGACGAGCAGACCGAACGTCTGCGAAATGCGGTTGCAGTGTTCAAGGTCGAACAACATGCGTGATTGAGCGGTGCATTCGATCAGCACCTTCATGCAGCGGACCAAAGCATGTGATTGAAAAGGCCGTCATCCGGTAACCGGATGACGGCCTTTCTGCTTGTTATGCCGAAACGGTTCTGAGCCTGCTACGCTGTGCGCGGATAGCCCCTGCGAGTGACAGGCCGCGTCAGCATGGCATCGGTATCGAACAAGGTAAAGGCGATATTGGCCAGCACCCCTGAATTCTTCCAGCGCAAATAATAGCGATGCGCGGTCTGATAAGGCGCATAGCGGTCGGGCATTGCGTGCCATGGCTTGCCGGTGTGCAGCACCCACAGCACGCTGTTCACCACGCAACGGATGTCGATGCTGGGACGGCCGCGCCGAGGTCCGTGATCTTTCATTTCCGGCAGGAGCGGCACGATGAGATGCCATTGCTCGTCGGTGAGATCCTGAATGGCTGGCGAACGAGCCAGCGGGTTTGAAGCGGGAGTATCCATGCAGTAAGAACGCGCACCTGCAGCACACGTGCTAGCGTCGCCGCGAAAAATGTCTATAACTCAATCGTTTCAGACTACCCCAAGCGCGCTGTCCCGAAAGTCAATTATTGTCAGACTCGTGTGCACAATTGTTAGAAATCGCCATACGTTATTGCGCCAATGGATTAATGGCGCGGCGGAGGTGGTGGTCTATCATCGGCGCGCCCGGCGCGTAGTAAGCCTGCGCGTCCCGCCCTTGAATGGCGCACCACGGCATCCGGCATTCACGCCGGGTGCCGACCACCAAAGTGGCGCGCCCATAAAAAAAGGTGCCGCGAACGGCACCTTTTCTGCAACAACTAGCTTCTTCTGCTGAAGCTTAGAAGCGGTGACGCAGACCGACCGTAGCGGCCGTCTGGTTCTTCGACGACGACGGCAGTTGCGTCACGTCGCCGCTGTAGATCGAAGCAACACCGCCGTCGCCCATTGCGTGCTGGTACACGGCTTGAGCGTAGACGTCCGTACGACGCGACAGCGAGTAGTCAGCTTGCAGGCCGATCTGGTGGTAGCGAACCGACTCCGAACCACCGTTTGCAGCAACGCCGTAGCCCTTGCCGTCGGTGAACGTGTAAGCAACGCCCAGGCCCAGAGCCGGGGTCACGTTGTACTTGCCGTTGACTTCGTAGTTGTTGGCGCGCAGCGATTGTTGTGCGCCAGCGACGTTGTCGATACGCGATTGCGTCCATGCCAGACCGACGGTAGCCGGGCCGAACGAGTACGAACCTGCTGCGCCGAATTCACGCTGACGGAAGTTACCGGTGAGGCCCAGGATCGAACCGTCCGAAGCTCCGCCGTTGCTTGCCGTGCCTGCTGCGTTCCTTGCGCCCGGGTTGTTCTGCTGTGCGTAAGCAGCGCCCAGGTGCAGGCCTTGCCACTGGTATGCAGCGCCCACGCTGTATTCGCGGTTGTTTGCGAATGCGCCAGCCTGGTTCGAGAAGCCGTACGTGCCGCCGAACGTGAAGCCAGCGTAGTTAGCGCTCGAGTACTTGATCGAGTTGTTGACTGCGAAGCCGCCGTTCGTGTTCAGGTTGTCGTTGTTGAACGGGTGCGCGAAGTACGTACCGCCCCAGCTACCCGTTGCGGTCAGCGGTGCCAGGTAGTCTTGTGCCGCGTCGTATTGACGACCCAGCGTGACCGTACCGAATTGCGCGCTCGACAGACCGACAAACGCTTGACGGTTGAACATGCCGTTGTTGTTAGCGAACTTGCCGTTGTTGATGTTGAAGCCGCTTTCCAACGTGAAGATTGCCTTCAGACCGCCGCCCAGATCTTCCGAACCGCGCAGACCGAACATGCTTTGGTTGATGCCGCCGCTACCTGCTGCCCACTTTGCGTTGTGGTTGACGTTGCTGGTGTACGTCAAGCCTGCGTCCAGCAGACCATACAGGGTCACGCTGCTTTGTGCGTGAGCGACGGAAGCAAACGATGCGGCAACCGCAACGACGATGAGACTCTTTTTCATGCGTGGGACTCCAGTTCGATAAATTTACGCGGGGAGCAGGACCTGCCTCAGCAGCGCATGAATCATTCGCTGCCGCCCTGTTCGCCGAACCGTTTCGGATCAGCCGGGCACCCTTGAAACGAAGCGTGAGTGTAGGTGGAGACCCTAGTAGCGACTCCCGCAATTTACGCAACAGGATTTTTCAGAATCCGCAACAATCAAATCGAGATAGGCATTAAGTCTTTATCTTTCATACGCTTATCGCAAAATGTGGATGAATGTACGCCTGTCCTGGACAAAAGTTATCCGCAACATCTCAATATTAAAGTTGTGTGAATGCAACAGCATTTAATAAGCGTGACGTAATCGGGTCGGACCGTTTGAAAAATGAGAGACATCTGATTGCTCGGAAATCAGGCAATTGCGATAGGCCTAAATCGATGCGGTGTAAATTTATTTTGGAAAAGCGGGAACTTAATTGATTTAATGCAGTCGGCGATTTAACGCCGAATACTCCGAGGAACGGATATCTGCATTAGCTGTGATTAACGCGGGCCGTGAATTGTCGAGCGGCTTGGCGAAGTGGAGTCAGGCGAGGTGAAGCCTTCAGCACGGGCATTGCCCGGAGGTGGACTGCGGCGCCGGCCGCCGCGTGACAAGAACCCGTGCTGAAAGCGGACGGCATACATCGAACAGCCTTCCGTATTCACATAACGGCACAGCCGTGCGCTTTTTTACACGGAGTTTCCCCTACTTCCCGGTCGCCGGTCTATATCGCCCGCCGTGGAGCCGGTTAAGCGTTAATAGTCGGCGCACGCTTGCGCCAAGTTCGCCGATCTCATCTCGAAGTGAAGCGTGATATTGCCGTGGGAACATGCGACGCTTAATAAGCGACATATTGCCGCATCTGATATTGGATTCTCACCACGAAACAAAAAGGGTTCCGAAAACTCGGAACCCTTCTTTACATCTTTGGTGGGCCGGGTCGGAGTCGAACCGACGATGTCCTTTCGGAGGCGGATTATGAGTCCGCTGCCTGCAACCAGCACGGCGTCCGGCCCAAGAAAAAGACCCGGTCATGAAGGCCGGGCCAATTCGTTGATTGGCCGACATACTACACGAAAAAGGGGCCTTCGCAACCGCTTCGCCCAAGCGAAACAACCGGAAGACCCCTTCAAACCGCTACATCATTTCGCACGACCGCCTACTTCGATCAATTCCCTTCGAGGAACGACTTCAGCTTGTCCGAACGGCTCGGGTGACGCAGTTTGCGCAGCGCCTTTGCTTCGATCTGACGGATCCGCTCACGCGTCACGTCGAACTGCTTGCCGACTTCTTCGAGCGTGTGATCGGTGCTCATTTCGATACCGAAACGCATGCGCAGCACCTTGGCTTCGCGCGGCGTCAGCGAGTCGAGCACGTCCTTCACGACGTCGCGCATGCTGGCATGCAGAGCGGCGTCGGCCGGCGCAACCGTGTTCGTATCTTCGATGAAGTCGCCCAGATGCGAATCGTCGTCGTCACCGATCGGCGTTTCCATCGAGATCGGCTCTTTCGCGATCTTCATGATCTTGCGGATCTTGTCTTCCGGCATTTCCATCTTCTCGGCCAGCGTTGCCGGATCCGGCTCGAGACCGGTTTCCTGCAAGATCTGACGCGAGATGCGGTTCATCTTGTTGATCGTTTCGATCATGTGAACCGGAATCCGGATCGTGCGCGCCTGGTCCGCAATCGAACGCGTGATGGCCTGACGGATCCACCACGTGGCATACGTGGAGAACTTGTAGCCGCGACGATATTCGAACTTGTCCACCGCCTTCATCAGGCCGATGTTGCCTTCCTGAATCAGGTCGAGGAACTGCAGACCACGGTTCGTGTACTTCTTCGCGATCGAGATCACGAGACGCAAGTTCGCCTCGGTCATTTCGCGCTTTGCCTGACGCGCCTTCAGTTCGCCGGCCGCCATCTGACGGTTGGTTTCCTTCAGGTCCTTCAGCGGCAGCACAACGCGCGCCTGCAAGTCCAGCAGACGTTGCTGCTGTTCGCGAATGGCCGGAATGTTACGCGTGAGGATCGCGCTATACGCGTGACCTTCACCGACGATCTTGTCAGCCCATTCGAGATCCGTTTCGCTGCCCGGGAAACGCGCGATAAATTCCGCACGCGGCATGCCGCACTTATCGACCACCGTATGCAGAATCTGACGCTCGACCTGACGCACTTCGTCCACTTGCGCACGCAACGTGTCGCACAGACGCTCGACGGTGCGCGCGGTAAAGCGGATCGTCATCAGCTCATTCTGGATCGTTTCCTGCGCCTTCAGATACGACTTGGACTTGTAGCCTTCCTTCTCGAACGCACGACGCATCTTGTCGAACCATTCGCTGATCATGGCGAACTTCTCGAGGGACGCACGCTTGAGCGCTTCCATCTGCGCTGCGTTGGCCGTGGCTTGCGCCGCGCCGTCGTCTTCTTCCTCGTCGTCCGATTCCTCTTCCTCGGCTTCCTCGTCTTCGCTTTCGATCGCTTCCGCTTCCTGCGCCGAGAAGCCGTCTGCATCTTCCGCGTTGGCGTCGATCAGGCCGTCGACCAGTTCGTCGATGCGGATTTCCTCGTTCGCGACGCGCTCGGCCATCGCCAGAATGTCGGCGATCGTGGTCGGGCACGCGGAGATCGCCATCACCATGTGCTTGAGGCCGTCTTCGATCCGCTTGGCGATTTCGATTTCGCCTTCACGCGTAAGCAGTTCGACCGTACCCATTTCACGCATGTACATGCGGACCGGGTCCGTTGTGCGGCCGAATTCGGAGTCGACGGTGGAGAGCGCGACTTCCGCCTCCTCTTCCACTTCGTCGTCTGACGAAGCAGCGGGTGCGTTGTCGTTCAGCAGCAGCGTTTCAGCATCCGGCGCCTGCTCGTACACAGCCACGCCCATGTCGTTGAACGTGCTGATGATGCCTTCGATCGCCTCGGTCTCGGTAAAGTTGTCCGGGAGGTGGTCGTTGATTTCCGCGTACGTGAGGAAGCCGCGCTCCTTGCCGAGCTTGATCAACGCGCGCAGTTTGGCGCGGCGCTCTTCGAGTTCCTCGACGGTGCCCGGCTGCGACGACGCAAACGCGTCCTTCAGCAGTGCTTTTTCCTTTGCACGACGATCGCGAGCCTTGACCTTTTCCACCTTGCCGGGAACGGCCGCAGGGGTTTCTTCGCTTTGGGTTGCGTCGTCATCGACGGGTGTTTCGTTCAGCTTTTTCGTCATGGAGTTCGTCGTACCGGCTGTAGTCTCGACTCGCGGCTGTTGGACAACAGCCGGTTGAACCGTGGATCCTGGAGTCTCACGCTCTACCGCATCGTCCTGCGCGGCAGGCGCTTCCCTTGCGCTTCTGACACCCGGCCGTTTTGCGGCCGGTGGTGGTACAGCTTTCGCCGCCCTGACCGGCTCCGCTCGCGCAGCGGAAGTGGTCGAGGGTTTCTTCCCGGCAGCAGGTGTGATGCTTGCGGCAGACGCCTTTCTGGGGGAAGAAGCTAACTTGGCCTCGGTGACCTTTCTGGTCGGCTCATTCGAACCTGTGCCCGTTGCTTTTTTTCCGCCTGGTGTCTTTGCCATCGCAATCGCCTTTTCGCCTTTGCTAGGAAAACCATTGAAAAAACAAACCGCTAGAAACTTTTTATTATAGCACTCAGCTTTCTGCCATCCCGCTTACAGCCCGAGCTGGCGCTTCATCTCAGCCCGCTTCTGATTCAGGCCCGTCAGCTCCGCAAACTCCTCCGGCGTGTGCCGGGATTGCCGCGAAAGCTGCTCGAGGCGATCGCAGTAAGCGTCGTATCGCATCTTCAGAATCGCCGCTTTCAACTCCTCTCCGACGATCCGTTCCTGCTCGCGCCGTTCCTCGATGACGGTCGCATCCTCCGGGTCCTTCAGCAGCAAATCCCGGACGTTTTCATCATAGTCTAGAATTTTGCGAAAGATTTCCTCGAAAGTTGGGGCATTTGCGCCGTTTCGCAATAGGTCGGACAGCAACTGAAACTCCGCCGAATCGCCCAGCGCGCGCGCATGCGTCGTCACTTCTTCGAACAGCTCGCCGTGCCGCGTGACGCTCAGAAGCGCCTGTTCGGCTTCCTCGTCGAGCACTGCCACCGTCCGCGGATACATCACCAGATTGCGCAGCGTTTTTTCTTCAATCCCGGTCACACTGCGCCGGTCCTTGCGGGCCGGCGCCGATCGGGCGGTCGCCGCGATCCGGGCATCGACTTCGCATAAAGCGGCCACTTCCTCGAACGGCACGTCGAGCCGGTCGGCGAACATATGCATGATCTGCGCGCGCAGCGCATTCGCGGGCAGTTGTTGCAGCAGCGGTTTCGCGTCGAACAGCGCACGGGCGCGGCCTTCCGGCTGATCCAGCTCCTTGCCGGCCAACACCTCGTTCAGCATGAACTGCGACAGCGGCATGGCGCGCTCGACCTGCTCGGCGAACGCTTCTGTGCCGAATTCACGCACGTAGCTGTCCGGATCGTGCTCGGACGGCAGAAACAGGAACCGGATGGTCCGGTTGTCCGCCGCGTGGGGCAGGCAGGCGTCCAGCGCACGGCGCGCGGCGCGGCGCCCCGCCGAATCGCCGTCGAAGCTGAAGATGACCGTATCGGTCTGGCGCATCAGTTTCTGCACATGAATCGGCGTACAGGCCGTGCCGAGCGTGGCCACCGCGTTCTGGAACCCCAATTGGGCCAGCGCGACCACGTCCATATAGCCTTCGACCACCAGCACGTAATGCTGTTCGCGAATCGCCAAACGGGCCTCGAACAGCCCGTACAGCTCGCTGCCTTTGTTAAATAGAGGCGTTTCCGGCGAATTCAAATATTTGGGTTCGCCGCCGTCCAGCACGCGCCCGCCGAAGCCGATCACCTGCCCTTTCACATTGCGTATCGGGAACATGATCCGCTCGCGAAAGCGGTCGTACCGCCGGTTCTGACCTTGCGCGTCCGATTTTTCGCTGACGATCACAAGACCCGATTCGACCAGCGAATCGTCCCGATAGTTGGGGAAAGCCGGTTCGAGGTTCTGCCAGCCGTCCGGTGCATAGCCGAGGCCAAAACGGGCGGCGATCTCGCCGGTCAGACCGCGTTTCTTCAGATACTGGATCGCGACCGGCGCGCCACGCAACTGCTTGCGGTAGAAATCGCAGGCGGTCTGCATGACATCGGACAGCGCCGTGGTCACCGCCTTGGACGCACCCGGCGAATACCCGCCGGAGCCGCCACCGCCGCCATAGCCCGGCGAAGGCTCGTTCGGCACGGTCAACCCGACCGATTGCGCGAGTTCGTTGACCGCCTCGGGGAACGTGGACCCAACGTGCTCCATCAGGAAGCCGATGGCCGTACCGTGCGCGCCGCAGCCGAAGCAGTGATAGAACTGTTTAGTCGGACTAACCGTAAACGAAGGGCTCTTCTCGTTGTGAAACGGGCACAGCCCCATGAAGTTCGCGCCGCCCTTTTTCAACTGCACGTACCGGCCGACCACGTCGACGATATCGACGCGGTTGAGCAGGTCCTGCAGGAATGACGGTGGAATCACAGTGAATGACGCTACCTAAAAAGCTCAAGGCTGTGCGCGCCGTCGAACAACGGCACGCGCAGACCGGAAATACAGGAATTACTTCGCGAGCGCGGCTTTGACTTGCGCCGAGACAGCGGTCATGTCGGCGCGACCGGCCAGCTTCGGCTTGAGCACGCCCATCACCTTGCCCATGTCCTGCGGGCCCGCAGCGCCGGTTTGCGCGACCGCGGCCTGAACTTCGGCAACGATCTCCGCTTCGGACATCTGCGCCGGCATATAGGCGGACAGGATGGCCAGTTCGGCCTTTTCCTTGTCGGCCAGATCCGTGCGGCCAGCGGCTTCGAACTGGCTGATCGAGTCTTTGCGCTGCTTGATCATCTTGTCGATGACGGCGGTGATCGCCGCGTCGTCAAGGGTGACGCGTTCGTCGACTTCGCGTTGCTTGACCGCGGCGAGCAGCAGGCGGATCGTGCCGAGACGCTCGGTCTCACGCGCCCGCATGGCCGCTTTCATGTCGTCGTTGATCTGGTCCTTGAGGCTCATCACTCACCTGAATGCGTTGAAAATTTAAAAACCGGCCGCTTACGGTACCAATGCGCCGTATCAATACGCCACATCCAACACAAACGCCCGCTTGGGACTGCTTCCTCAAGCGGGTTGGCGCAATTTTGCGTAGTGGATGCGACCCTGCCGGCTGGCCCGAAGGGCCGTGTTTTCCGCGATGGCACCTGCTGTGCCGTCACCGTTGGATGTCGCCGCTCCGTTCAACGGGAACCGCGGCAACGCCAGAATCAGTAGAACTTCTTTGGCAGCATCTGGCCACGCAGACGCTTGAAATGACGCTTAACCGCAGCCGCCTTCTTGCGCTTGCGCTCAGCCGTAGGCTTTTCGTAAAACTCGCGGGCGCGAAGTTCCGTTAGCAGCCCGTTTTTCTCCATCGTGCGCTTGAAGCGGCGCATGGCCACTTCAAACGGCTCGTTGTCTTTTACATGGACGGTCGTCATTTTTCAATAACGGGACTTTGTAAAGGTTCAGGAGTATAGCAGAGCTTTCTCACAAAGCTAATGCGCCGTCAAGCCCCTAAAACGTACTCCGCGGACGCCTGGCCGGCCGCTACACCGGAGGCCCACGCCCACTGGAAATTGTAGCCGCCGAGCCAGCCAGTCACGTCGACCGCCTCGCCGATGAAGTACAAACCCGGCGTGCGGGCGCTCATCATCGTCGCCGACGACAGCTCGCGCGTGTCGATACCACCGCGCGTGACTTCGGCCTTGCGGTAGCCTTCGGTGCCGTTCGGGGTGAGCGTCCAGCGCGACAAGGCCTCACCGACGCGGCGCAGCGTCTTGTCCGGCAGATCGGCCACGCGCACCTCGGCGGGAATCTGGTGGGTTTCCAGCCAGACGTGGGCGAGCCGTTGTGGCACCCATTCCGAGAGCAGATTGGCGATCTGGCGCTTCGTGCCGGTTTTGGCTTCCAGCAACGCGGTGGTGGCGTCCTGCTCGGGCAGCAAATTGATGTGAATCGGCTCGCCGGGCTGCCAGTAGCTCGAAATCTGCAGAACCCCCGGGCCCGACAGGCCGCGGTGCGTGAGCAGCAGGTCCTCGTTGAACTCGGAGCCGGTCTTCTTGTTGCCGGTCGCCAGTTGCACTTCGAGCGACACGCCGGAGAGCGCCGAGAACGGCTCCCAGTCGGCCGGAGCAAAGGTCAGCGGCACCAGCGCGGGGCGGGTGTCGATCAGCTTATGGCCGAATTGCTTGGCGAGGCGATAGGCGAAATCAGTGGCGCCGATCTTGGGGATCGACAGGCCGCCGGTCGCCACCACGAGCGCGCGGGCCGTGATCGGGCCGGAGTGGGTGTCCAGCGTGAACCGTCCTTCGGCGTCATGCCGCACCTGGTCGACCGCGAGCGGCGTGCGCCACGCAATGCGGCCCGCGTCGCATTCGTTCTTCAGTACGTTGATGACCGCGTCGCTCGACTGGTCGCAGAACAGTTGCCCCTTATGCTTCTCGTGCCACGTCACGTGATGGCGCTTGAGCAGCGCCATGAAGTCGCGCGGCGTATAGCGCGCCAGCGCCGAGCGGCAGAAATGGGGATTGGCCGACAGGTAATTGGCCGGTCCGGCATACAGATTCGTGAAATTGCACCGGCCGCCACCGGAAATGCGGATTTTCTCCGCGAGGCGCTGCGAGTGGTCGATCAGCACCACGCGACGGCCGAGTTGCCCGGCCACGGCCGCGCACATCATGCCGGCCGCGCCCGCGCCGATCACTGCGATATCGAAGGATTCCATGGGGCCGCATTGTACCTGCGCGCCTGCGGCTCCCTGCCCGCACTGCTATACTTTCAGGCTTGCCTTTTCACTTTTGGGCGCTGGGGTGGCTTCACTCTCGCTCCCATTCAAACCCCACCCATCATGCTCGTTCTCGGCATCGAAAGCTCCTGCGACGAAACCGGTCTCGCGCTCTACGACACAGAGCGCGGACTGCTCGCGCACGCGCTGCAT
Organism: Paraburkholderia sp. SECH4; assembly: GCF_030511745.1. Classification (NCBI taxonomy): domain Bacteria; kingdom Pseudomonadati; phylum Pseudomonadota; class Betaproteobacteria; order Burkholderiales; family Burkholderiaceae; genus Paraburkholderia; species Paraburkholderia sp. SECH4. The sequence goes on along the minus strand of NZ_JALOCP010000003.1, from coordinate 230,887 downwards.
TCGCAAATTGCGATGCACCGGGAGTACGGCGGCGTGGTGCCGGAATTGGCGTCGCGCGACCATATTCGTCGCGCGCTGCCGCTGCTCGAAGAGGTGATGGAACGCGCCGGCACGGTGCGCAGCGACATCGACGCGATCGCCTATACGCAAGGCCCTGGCCTCGCGGGCGCGCTGCTGGTCGGCGCGAGCGTGGCGAATTCGCTGGCCATGGCGTGGGACAAGCCGACCATCGGCATCCACCATCTCGAAGGGCATTTACTGTCGCCGCTGCTGGTGGACGAGCCGCCGCCGTTTCCGTTCGTCGCGCTGCTGGTGTCGGGCGGCCACACGCAGTTGATGCGCGTCACGGATGTGGGCGTCTACGAGACGCTCGGCGAAACGCTGGACGACGCCGCCGGCGAAGCTTTCGACAAAACCGCCAAGCTGCTGGGCCTAGGCTATCCGGGCGGCCCGGAAGTGTCGCGGATGGCGGAATTCGGCACGCCCGGTGCAGTGGTCCTGCCGCGTCCCATGCTGCATTCCGGTGACCTCGATTTCAGCTTCAGCGGGCTGAAGACCGCTGTCCTCACGCACGCGAAGAAGCTCGGCGGCGCGAATATCTGCGAGCAGGCGAAAGCGGATCTGGCGCGCGGTTTCGTCGATGCGGCCGTGGAAGTGCTGGCGGCGAAATCGCTGGCCGCGCTCAAACGGACCAAGCTTAATCGGCTGGTGGTCGCAGGCGGCGTCGGTGCAAACCGGCAACTGCGTGAAGCGCTTTCCGCCGCGGCGAAGAAACGCAATTTCTTTGTGCACTACCCCGATTTGTCGCTGTGTACGGACAACGGCGCGATGATCGCGTTGGCAGGCGCATTGCGATTGCAACGCTGGCCCGATCAATCGGGTAAAGACTACGCGTTCACCGTAAAGCCGCGTTGGGATTTGACTTCCCTCGCACGCTGAGCCCGCAACGAGGCCGCGACGCCCTTCGCATACCGGGCCACACGATGACAATGGCAACCCCATAGAAAAAGCCGCTTCGAAAGCGGCTTTTTCTATTTGCGGCAAGCAAGAAGCTAAAGCGTGATCACGCCGCCCGCTTATCCCGCTCGATCACTGCATACGCGCTGTGATTGTGAATCGATTCGAAGTTCTCAGCTTCGAGCACATAAGCGACGATGCGCTCGTCTGCATTCAGACGCTGCGCAACGTCACGCACAAGGTCCTCGACGAACTTCGGATTTTCATAGGCACGTTCGGTGACGAACTTCTCATCCGGACGCTTGAGCAAACCCCACAGTTCGCACGAGGCTTCTTCTTCCGCGATACGAACCAGCTCTTCCACCGCCACGTCGCCCACTAGCTCCGCGTTGATCGTGACGTGCGAGCGCTGGTTGTGCGCGCCGTACTGCGAAATTTTCTTAGAGCATGGGCACAGGCTCGTGACCGGCACCAGCACCTTCAGGAACAGACGCGTCGCGCCGTTGCGGGTCTCGCCCGTCAACGTCACTTCGTAGTCGAGCAGACTTTGCACGCCGGACACCGGCGCGGTCTTATTCACGAAGTACGGGAACGACACTTCGATTCGGCCTGCCTCGGCCTCGAGCTTTTCCAGCATCGCGGCGAGCATGGTGCGAAACGTGGCCGCCTCGAGCGGCGCCTTGTTCTCTTCAAGCAGCGCGACGAAGCGCGACATGTGCGTGCCCTTCTGATCGGCGGGCAGATGCACGTCGAGATTCCACGTGCCTACAGAAGGCTGCACTTCGCCGCCTTGCGTGCGCACCGTCAACGGATGGCGCACTGCCTTGACGCCGACTCGTTGAATCGGGATCTGACGCGTATCGGGCGTGCTCTGCACGTCGGGCATCACAAAGGCGGGATTCATCTGGTTCATATTCTTGTCCTTTCAGGAAACGCCGGGCCGTCCCATGTTTTCCGCTCCGCAGGAAGTCCCCCGCCCCGAAGGAAGCCCCTTCAGGGATTGGAGGACCCCATCGGCGGGTGTCGCAAAGCGACACGTTTGAGGGCGCTCAGCGGCCGTGCGAATCAGGTCGCGCAACGGCAAACGCCGGCCCCTGCCGGCGTTGGATGATGGACCCGAAGGTCCATCGACTCAAGTTGGAGATTGCTATGGCCGCCATAGCCGCGGCGTAGCGCACGGCAGTGCAGCTGAACGACTCAGCCAATCCACGCCGCTAAGTGAGGCAACTGAGTGACGCAACTAAGCGACGCGCTTCACCGAGGATTGGCCAGCGACCGCGCCGCTGGAAAGAAAGCGTTCGCGAATCGACTTGGCGATGCCCGCTGCGTCCAGACCGCAGGCGGCGAGCAACTTGGCCGGATCCCCATGATCGATGAAGCGATCCGGAAGGCCCAATTGTAGTACGGGCCGGATAACCCCACTCTCAAGCAGGGCTTCGACGCATGCCGATCCCGCGCCGCCCATCACGCAGCCTTCTTCCACCGTGACGATGGCGTCGTGCGTTTCGGCGAGCTGACGGACCAGTTCGGCGTCCAGCGGCTTCACGAAGCGCATGTTCGCCACCGTGGCGTCCAGTTGCTCAGCGGCCGCCAGCGAGGGCGCAACCATCGTGCCGAATGCCAGAATCGCAATCCGCTTGCCGGCCGGTTGCGACGTTTCGCGACGGACCTCGCCCTTGCCGAGCGGCAGCGCCGTCATTTGCTTGACGGTTGCCACGCCCGTGCCGGCGCCGCGCGGGTAGCGCACTGCCGTCGGGTTCGGCTGCTGCAATGCCGTGTACAGCATCTGGCGGCATTCGTTTTCGTCCGACGCAGCCATCACCGTCATGTTCGGGATGCAGCGCATGAACGCCAGATCGTAAGCACCCGCGTGCGTGGCGCCGTCCGCGCCGACCAGACCCGCGCGGTCGATGGCGAACACCACCGGCAGGTTCTGCAGCGCGACGTCGTGGATCAACTGGTCGTAAGCACGTTGCAGGAAGGTCGAGTAAATCGCGACCACAGGCTTCATGCCGTCCGCAGCCAGGCCGCCGGCGAACGTCACTGCGTGCTGCTCGGCGATGCCGACGTCGAAGTAACGATCCGGGAAGCGCTTCTCGAACTCGACCATGCCCGAGCCTTCACGCATGGCCGGCGTAATACCGACCACGCGCGCGTCCAGCTCGGCCGCGTCGCACAGCCATTCGCCGAACACCTGCGTGTACGTCTTTTTCGACGGCGTGGTGGCGGGCTTGATGCCCTCAGCCGGATTGAACTTGCCCGGGCCGTGATACAGCACCGGATCGGCCTCGGCCAGCTTGTAGCCCTGCCCCTTCTTCGTGACGACGTGCAGGAATTGCGGACCGCGCAGTTCCTTGATGTTCTGCAGCGTCGGGATCAGCGAATCGAGGTCGTGACCGTCGATCGGGCCGATGTAGTTGAAACCGAACTCTTCGAACAGCGTAGCCGGCACGATCATGCCCTTCGCGTGCTCTTCGAGCTTGCGGGCCAGATCGAGCATAGGCGGCGCGACGCGCAGCACACGTTCGACGCCCGCACGCGCGGCGGCGTAGAAACGGCCCGACATCAGGCGCGCCAGATGGCGATTCAACGCGCCGACCGGCGGCGAAATCGACATGTCGTTATCGTTCAGGATGACCAGCAGCGGCACGTCGTCTTCGACGCCGGCGTTGTTCATCGCCTCGAAGGCCATGCCGGCCGTCATCGCGCCGTCGCCGATCACGGCGATGCCCATGCGGTTCTCGCCCTGCAGCTTACTGGCAACGGCCATGCCAAGCGCCGCCGAGATCGACGTGCTGGAGTGCGCGGTGCCGAAGGTGTCGTATTCCGACTCGTCGCGCTTCGGAAAGCCCGAGATGCCGCCGAGCTGACGCAGCGTGTGCATCTTGTCGCGGCGGCCCGTCAGGATCTTGTGCGGGTAGGTTTGATGGCCGACATCCCACACGATCCGGTCGCGCGGCGTGTCGAACACATAGTGCAGAGCAATGGTCAACTCGACCGTGCCGAGGTTGGACGAAAGATGGCCGCCCGTCTGCGATACGCTGTCGAGCACGAAGGCACGCAACTCGTCGGCAAGCGGTTGCAATTGGCGGCGATCGAGGCGGCGCAAGGCTGCCGGGTCGTCGATAGTTTTCAGCAAGTCGTACATCGTCGTTCCATTGTAGGAAAACTTACGCGCCCGCACTTCATACATGCACCCCGTAGCAAAGGTGCGCGGCGGCGGGCTTTCGCGTTCAGCTAACCCGGTTCACCACCAGGTCGGCCAATTCGGCAAGACGCTGCGCGCGCGCACCAAACGGCGCAATCGCAGCGTGGGCGTCGCTGCGCAGTTGCGCTGCGAGCGCACGCGACGCATCCAGCCCAATAATCGACACGTAGGTCGGCTTCCCGTCCTTCGCGTCTTTACCTGCGGTCTTGCCAAGCGTCGCGGAATCGGTCGTCACGTCGAGAATATCGTCGACAACCTGAAACGCGAGGCCTACGGCGGCCGCGTACGCGTCGAGCGAACGCATGGCGTCCGCATTCGGCGTTTCGCCCGCCAGCGCGCCCATGCGCACCGCGGCACGCAACAAGGCGCCGGTTTTCATCCGGTGCATGGTTTCGAGCTGCGGGCGCGTCAGCGTATGGCCGACACTCGCGAGATCAATAGCCTGGCCGCCGCACATGCCGATCGAGCCGCTCGCCAAGGCCAGTTCACGCACCAGCGCGGCCTGCTGCGCCGGCGCCAGCACATCCGACGTCAACGCGACGAATGCCTGCGCTTGCAGCGCGTCGCCGACCAGCAGCGCCGTGGCTTCGTCATACTTGACGTGCACCGTGGGCTTGCCGCGACGCAGCGCGTCGTCGTCCATGCAGGGCATGTCGTCGTGCACGAGCGAGTACACGTGGATCATTTCCAGCGCCGCCGCGGCCGCATCCAGGCACTCGGCGCGCGCGCCGGTCAGCTCGCCGGCCGCGTGGCACAGCAGCGGGCGCACCCGCTTGCCACCGCCCAGCACGGCGTAGCGCATGGCTTCATGCAGTTTGGCCGGCTCAGTCGCTTCCGTGGGCAGATAGTGTTCTAGTGCCGATTCGACACGTTCGAGTACCGAGCGTGTCCATTGTTCGAATGTCATAGGTCGTCCCCGCTTTCAGTAGCGGCTGTGCCTGCGCTATTCATAGGCAGCGGCTTCAGCGTCTCGCCATCGAGCACGCGCACCTGTTGCTCGACCTTCTCGAGCTGCTGCTGGCAAAACGCGACGAGCGCCGCACCGCGCCGGTAGGCGGTGAGCGATTCCTCGAGGCTGAGATTGCCGCCTTCCATGCGCGCCACCAACCCTTCCAGCTCAGCCTGGGCGGCCTCGTAGTTCTCGGGCAACGGCGTGGTATCGGCGCCTTCAGCAGGCGCGGCAGCAGTATCTTTCGACGCGGTCTTCGCCATGAATAGTCGCAAAATTAAAACAAGTCGGACATTCTACGGCAAAAGCGACATTTCCGATCCCATCGCCAGCCCGCGCCCCGCCTTTGCCCTTCGCGCCCGACCCTCAGTCTCGCAGAAAAAAAACGATTGGTCTGCGGCGAAAACCTTGAACTTCCTTGACATTTTTGACCCAAATCAGGCACTTAAGCGCCCCGAGGAGGGGGAATCGGGTATAATCGCGGGCTCCCTAAATCGAATCTATCGATGGTTGGGTTGTTCACTGCTTTCACGTCTTCACGGGAGTGGGAATGTCCAATCTGAGCAATGCATTGCAGTTGCGGTCTGTCCACAGCCAGCTGCCAGTCACGGCTTACTTTGACGAAGCGCTTCTAACGCGCGAAATCGACACCCTTTTCAAGAAAGGTCCTCGCTACATCGGCCACGATCTCATGGTGCCCGAAGCGGGAAATTATTTTGCTCTGCCCAGCGAGAGCGAAGGGCGTGTGCTCGTCCGTAACCAGCAGTCACAAGTCGAACTGCTGTCGAACGTGTGCCGCCACCGGCAAGCCATCATGCTCAACGGCCGCGGCCAGACGGAGAACATCGTCTGCCCCCTGCATCGCTGGACGTACGACCTGAACGGCCAGCTCCTCGGCGCACCTCATTTTGCGGATAACCCCTGCCTGAATCTCGGCGCCACGCCGCTGCAAAACTGGCAAGGCCTGCTGTTCGAAGCGCAGGGGCGCGACGTCGCGCGGGATCTGGCGCGCCTTGGCACCAAGCAACACTTCGATTTTTCGGGCTTCATGTTCGATCACGTCGAAGTGCACGAATGCAATTACAACTGGAAGACCTTTATCGAGGTCTATCTGGAGGATTACCACGTCGCGCCGTTCCATCCGGGCCTCGGCAGCTTCGTCAATTGCGACGATCTGACATGGGAGTTCGGCGAGTGGTACAGCGTGCAGACGGTTGGCGTCCACAAGGATCTGGAGCAGCCGGGCAGCCCGACGTACCGTAAATGGCACGACGAGGTGCTGCGCTTCCGCGGCGGCAATCCGCCCGATTTCGGCGCGATCTGGATGGTGTACTACCCCGGCATCATGATCGAGTGGTATCCGCACGTGCTGGTCGTGTCGTGGTTGATTCCGCGCGGTCCGCAGAAAACCACCAATGTGGTGGAGTTCTATTACCCTGAGGAAATCGCGCTGTTCGAACGCGAGTTTGTCGAAGCCGAGCGCGCTGCCTATATGGAAACGGCCCGCGAAGACGACGAGATCGCCGAACGCATGGACGCCGGCCGCCGCGCGCTGATGGATCGCGGCGAATCGCAGGTCGGCCCGTATCAGAGCCCGATGGAAGACGGCATGCAGCACTTCCACGAGTTCTTGCGGCGTGAACTCGGCGCGATCTGATTCGCGCGCGGTCCGCATGCATCGGTGTTTGATGCCGATCCTGGCGCGAACCGCATCAAAACATGGAAGACGGGCTTCGGCCCGTCTTTTTTTGTTTAGACTATCAGTATCGTTCGGCCATTCGCTAACGGCCTCAAGCCGCTGCGTAAGCGCCGCAACCATCTTGCATGGGACTGGAGACGTCATGCCCCACACTCACTACACCACACTCATCTCCGCGACAAACCTCGCGGAACGGCTGGCCGCCGCGCCGGGCAGCGTGTTCGTCATCGACTGCCGTTTCGATCTGGCGGACACCGAGGCGGGCGAAAAAGCCTATCTGGCCGGGCACTTGCCGGGTGCGCACTATCTGAACCTCGATCGCGATCTGTCGGGGCCGAAGAACGGCCACAATGGCCGCCATCCGTTGCCGGATCGTGCAAGGCTGGTGGAAACGCTGGAGTCGCGCGGGCTCAAGCAGGGTCAGCAGGTTGTCGCGTATGACGCGCAAGGCGGCATGTACGCCGCGCGCGCATGGTGGCTGCTGCGCTGGCTCGGCCACGATGCGGTTGCGCTGCTCGACGGCGGACTGCAAGCCTGGGAGGCCGCCGGTCAACCGCTGACACAAGACGCGCCGGCGCAGAATACCGGTGACTTCAAAGCGGGGGCGCCGCTTTCTGTCACCGTCGACGCGCAGACCGTCGAGCGCAATCTCGGCACGAAAGAACGCGTCGTGGTCGATGCGCGCGCGAACGATCGCTATCGCGGTGAAAACGAAACGCTGGATCGCGTCGGCGGCCATATCCCTGGCGCGCTCAACCGGTTCTTCAAGGACAACCTCACCGCCGACGGCCGCTACAAGCCGGCCCACACGCTGCGTGAGGAATTCCATGCGTTGCTGGGCGACACGCCGCCGGAACACGTCGTGTTGCAATGCGGCTCGGGCGTGACGGCGTGCGTGAACGTGCTCGCGATGGAGATCGCCGGCATGCATGGCGCGGCGCTGTATGCGGGATCGTGGAGCGAATGGAGTTCTGATCCGAAGCGGCCGGTTGCAACCGGTCCGAATCCTTAAGCGGCCCATCAAGCGGAGACGAATAACAAAAGGCCGTGGCCGCTTTCCAGCGGCCACGGCCTTTCTTATTCTTTAAGGCGAGCGTATCGACGCACCCTTTTGGCACGTTAGCGACGACATCAAGACGCACAACCGGTCAGGCAAGCGCGCGCCCTCAGGCGACCCCATGCTGCTTGAACCACACCAGCGCACGTCGCCAGCCATCCTCGGCATCAGCCTCCTTGTAACTCGGCCGGTAATCCGCGAAAAACGCGTGGCCCGCATCGTCGTACACGACGAATTGCGAGCCGCGCCCCGCCTGCGGACCCTGCGCGATGGCCTGTTTCATCTGCTCGAGCGTGGCTTGCGGGATACTCTTGTCCTGGAGCCCATATAAACCCAGTACCGGCGCATGCAGATCCGCCACCAGGTCAAGCGGATTGGCCGGCGTCATCGCGTTCTTCGCGCCCACTAGGCGCCCATACCAGGCCGCGGCAGCCTTCAGCCGTGGATTGTGTTCGGCATACAGCCACGCAATACGCCCACCCCAGCAAAAACCGTTCACACCGAGCCGGTTCAGATCGCCGCCATGTTCGCCGGCCCACATGACGGTCGCATCGAGATCGTCCATGGCCTGCTCGTCCGGCACCTTGCTCATGATCTGATCGTCGATCTGCTGGATGGTCGGCAGCACCGAAGGATCACCCTCCCGCTCGAACAGGTTCGGGGCGATCGCCAGATAGCCCAGCTTCGCAAAGCGCCGGCACACATCGGCGATATGCTCGTGCACGCCAAAGGCCTCATGCACGACGATGATCACTGGCAAATGCGTCTTGCCCTTCGGCTGCGCGCGATAGGCCGGCACCAGCGTGTCGCCCGAACGCACGCCAATCTCGTCGGCTTCAAGACCGTCGCTATCGGTATGGATGGTTTGCGCCGACACCGGCAGCACGGCCGCGGCGAATCCGGTGCCGAGCGCGGCTTTGATGAAGGTGCGTCGATTGAAGGGAACGTGCGGGACCAGGCTGTCGATATCGGGTTTCAGCATGCGGCGCTCCTCGGGTAAAGGTTGGAGGCAACAGGATACGCTTCACCCGCATCCTGTTGCAGATGCAACCTTCTCGAGCGCAGTCAGCCTTCAGTGCAGCTTGACCCGCGGCAGCGTGGTGCGTCGCAACCAGTGCGCGAAGGTGTCGAGCACCATCCGCGCGTAGCCGTGCAGCGCCGCGATATGCAACCGGTACAGCGACATGTACATGAAGCGCGCGAACAGCCCTTCGATCAGCATATTGCCGCCGATCACGCCACCCATCAGATTGCCGACCGCGCTGAAGTGCCCGAGCGACACCAGCGAACCGAAGTCGCGATAGGTAAATTCGGGCAGCGGCTTATTCTCGAGCCGTGCCGCAAGCGCCTTCATCAGGAAGCTCGCCTGCTGGTGAGCCGCTTGCGCACGCGGCGGCACGTTGCGCTCGTTGCCCGGCCATGGGCAAGCGGCGCAATCGCCGAGGGCGAAGATGTTGTCGTCGACTTCGGTTTGCAGCGTGCGGCGAACGATGAGTTGACCCAGACGGTTGACCGACAGGCCGTCGAGTGCACTCAGGATGGCGGGCGCCTTGATGCCCGCCGCCCATACCGTCAGATCGGCGCGTACAGTTTTGCCGCTGGCCGTGCGGATCATGCCGGGCGCGACCTCCGCCACCGTCTCGCCGATCATCAGCTTCACACCGAGCTTGGTAAGCAATTCGGCGGTGGCCGTCGACACGCGCTCCTGCAAGGCCGGCAAAATGCGCGGCCCCGCCTCGATCAGCACGATGCCGACGTCGTGCCGCGGATCGAGCTTATGCAAACCGTACGCGGACAACACCTGGGCCGTATTGCGCAACTCAGCCGAGAGTTCGACGCCCGTCGCGCCGCCGCCGACGATCGCCACCTGGATGCGTGGCTCAGTGGAGGTCGACGACGTGCCCAGTCCCGATTCGACAGGTTCATGCACCTGATGCTCCGCACGCATACAGGCCGCGATCAGGCGTTTGCGGAAGCGCTCCGCCTGGCTGACCGTATCGAGCGCCAGGGAAAACTCAGGCGCACCCTTTACGCCGAAGAACGCCGTGGTGCTGCCGATCGCGATGATCAGCGTGTCGTATTCGAGTTCGCGTGCGGGCAGCAATTCGGCGCCGTCGTCGTCGAGCACGGTACCGAGCGTGAGACGCTTGTTCGCGCGGTCCAGACCGGTCAGATCGCCCTGCTGAAACTCAAAGCCGTGCCAGCGCGCCTGCGCCGCATATTCGAGTTCCTGGGTGAACGGGTCCATGCTGCCGGCGGCCACTTCATGCAACAGCGGCTTCCAGATATGGGTTGGATTACGGTCGACGAGCGTCACTTGCGCACGCACACCGCCTTTGTTCTTGTGGGGTGAATAACGGTCGCCTAAGCGCGTCGCCAGTTCCAATCCCCCCGCGCCCCCGCCAACGACGATAAAACGATGCATTGAACTCTCCGTATTTGCCGATGGGTTATGCGTCGCGACGGCGCGCATGAAGCATGAAACGCGCTCCGTCTGTCCTGGCGATTGTCCGCGAGCGGCACGGGTTGTCACAAGCCATCAATACGCATATGTGACATGCGCGCGACGTTATCGCCTATCGCGCGCGCCGTCACATGCACGTCAATGCGCTTCTTCCCAGTTCAGGCCGGCGCCCACTTCGGCGACCAGCGGCACTTTCAGCGCGGCGACACCGCACATCAGTTCCGGCAAGCGCTTACGTACATCGGACAATTCCGCGTCCGGCACTTCGAGGATCAGTTCGTCGTGCACCTGCATGATCATGCGCGTACCGACCTTCGACTCTTCGATCCACTTCTGCACCGCGATCATCGACAGTTTGATCAAGTCGGCGGCCGTGCCTTGCATCGGCGCGTTGATTGCCGCGCGCTCTGCGGCCTGACGGCGCGGACCGTTACCGCCGTTGATCTCCGGCAGCCACAGGCGGCGGCCGAACGCCGTTTCCACGTAGCCCTTGGCCTTCGCGCTCAGACGCGTTTCGTCCATATAACGCGCAACGCCCGGATAACGCGCGAAGTAGCGGTCGATATACAGCTTGGCCGCGTCGCGCGTAATGCCGAGGTTCGCGGCAAGACCGAACGCGCTCATGCCATAGATCAGGCCGAAGTTGATGACCTTCGCCACGCGCCGTTGATCGTTCGACACTTCGAGCGGCGTCACGCTGAAAATCTCTGCGGCAGTCGCGCGGTGAATGTCTTCGCCTTGCGAGAACGCACGCAGCAGGGATTCGTCGCCGGAAATGTGCGCCATGATGCGCAATTCGATCTGCGAGTAGTCGGCGGAGACGAGTTTGTGTCCCGGCGGTGCGATAAACGCCTCGCGGATACGACGCCCTTCGCCGGTACGCACGGGGATGTTCTGCAGGTTCGGATCGTTCGAAGCCAGCCGGCCCGTGACCGCCACCGCCTGCGCATAGTTCGTATGCACACGACCGGTTTGGGCGTTGACCATGCGCGGTAGCTTGTCCGTGTAGGTCGATTTCAGCTTCGACAAACCGCGGTGTTCGAGCAGGATCTTCGGCAACGGATAGTCTTCGGCGAGCTTTTGCAGCACTTCTTCGTCGGTGGACGGCGCGCCGCTCGGGGTCTTCTTGACCACCGGCAATTCGAGCTTCTCGAAGAAGATCTGACCGATCTGCTTCGGTGAACCAAGATTGAATTCGCCACCGGCCAACACGTACGCTTCGCTTTCCAACTGAATCAGACGCGTGGCGATTTCACTGCTTTGCGCGCGCAGCTTTTCGGCGTCGATCAGCACGCCGGTGCGCTCCATCTTGCGCAAGACGCGCGAGGTCGGCACTTCGATGTCGCGATACACGTAGTCGAGCGTCTTCTCCGCGGCCACTTGCGGATACAAGGCCTGATGCAGACGCAAAGTGATGTCGGCGTCTTCCGCCGCGTATTCGGCGGCCGTTTCCAGCGCGACTTCGTCGAAGCCGATCTGCGACGCGCCCTTGCCCGCCACCTCTTCGTACTTGATCGTCTTGATGCCGAGATGGCGCAGCGCGAGGCTGTCCATGTCGTGCGTACGGTGCGATTCGAGCACGTACGATTCCAGCAGCGTGTCGTGCTCGACGCCGCGCATCTCGATGCCGTAGTTCGCCAACACCTGTTCGTCGTACTTCATGTGCTGGCCGACCTTCTTGTGGTCGGCGCTTTCCAGCCACGGCTTGAGCTTGGCGAGGACTTCATCGCGCGGCAGTTGCACGGGTGCGTCCGGACCGCGATGCGCGAGCGGCACATAAGCGGCATAGCCGGGTTCGACCGACAACGACAGGCCCACGATTTGCGCGGTCATCGGGTCGAGCGAGGTGGTTTCGGTATCGAATGCAGTCAACTCGGCGGCGTTGATTTTCTCAAGCCACGCGTCGAGTTGCTCCCAGGTCTGCACGGTATCGTAGTGACGTTCGTGATCCACGGTGAGCGCCGGCGGTACATCGGTCTCGGGACCTTCCGCGACTTCGGCAACTTCCACCTCACGCAGCCAGGTCTTGAAGCCGTTACGCGTGAACACGTCGCGCAGTTCTTCGCGCGATTCCGGCCGGCTTTCCAGGCTCTCTTCGATCGACACGATATGGCCGGTCAGATCGCATTGGCGCTCGACGGTGACGAGTTTCTTCGCCATCGGCAGAAAATCGAGCGCACGTCGCAGATTGTCTCCTACCGCACCTTTGATCTCGTCCGCATGTGCGACGATGCCATCGAGGGTTTCGTACTGCGTCAGCCATTTGATCGCCGTTTTCGGCCCGCATTTTTCGACGCCGGGCACGTTGTCGACGGTATCGCCGATCAACGACAGGTAGTCGATGATGCGTTCCGGCGGCACGCCGAATTTGGCAATCACGCCTTCGCGGTCGAGCTTCTCATTAGTCATCGTATTGATGAGGGTGACATGATCCGACACGAGCTGCGCCAGATCCTTGTCCCCAGTCGACACGATCACATTCATGCCGCGCTTTTCCGCCGCGGTGCTGAGCGTGCCGATCACGTCGTCAGCTTCGACGCCTTCGATCATCAGGAGCGGCCAGCCGAGCGCACGCACGGCGACGTGAATCGGCTCGATCTGACGCGCGAGATCCTCCGGCATCGACGGGCGGTTCGCCTTATAGTCGGCATACCAGTCGTCGCGGAACGTTTTGCCCTTGGCGTCGAACACGCACGCGCTATACTCTGCGGTAACTTCCTTGCGCATGCGCCGCAGCATGTTGATCATCCCATAGAGCGCACCCGTCGGGCCACCCTCGGGTCCGCGCAGATCAGGCATCGCATGGTAGGCCCGGTACAGATAACTCGAACCGTCGACCAATAGCAGGGTCTTACCTTCAAGGCTTCGTTCTTCAGGCATTATGACTAAGAGAAAAGTGATTCCGAGTCTGCGATCACTCGCAGATCAAGAGCGCGCTACGGCTAAGAAGGCCCGCGCATCGTGGCAGATGTTCACGATTATGGCAGAGTTTATCGAGGCGACCGAGTACCTCTCGGAGATTCGTCCGGCTGTCAGCATCTATGGTTCAGCGCGCCTGAAACCGAACTCGCCGTATTACAAACTCGCCACGCAGATCGCACGCAAGCTGTCGGACGCAGGCTTCGCGGTCATCTCGGGCGGCGGCCCCGGCATCATGGAGGCGGCCAACAAGGGCGCCCATGCGGGCAAGGCCCCTTCGGTCGGCCTGAACATCGAACTGCCGCACGAGCAATCGGGCAATCAATGGCAGGACATCTCGCTGCGCTTCCGCCATTTCTTCACGCGCAAAGTCACGTTCGTCAAGAACTCGGATGCGGTGATCGTCATGCCGGGCGGTTTCGGCACGCTGGACGAGCTCGCCGAAGTCCTCACGCTGATCCAAACCAAGAAGTCGCGCCACGTGCCGATCATTCTGGTGGGCGGCGAGTTCTGGGAAGGCCTGCTTGCGTGGTTCAAGAACTCGCTCACGCCGATGGGCCTGATCAATCCAACGGATATGGATTTGATGCAGGTAATCGACGATCCGGACCAGGTGCTCGAAGCAGTGCTGAAGTTCTATGAAGACCGCGAAGAAGCCGAACCGCATCCGGCCAAATCGGATGAGGACCGGATGTTCTATCTGTGATGCTGGCTCTTCGCGCCTCGTGCGCGAAGTCAGCTTGCTGATGTTCAATGGCTATTGAGCAACGCATGCGGGTTCTAGCGAGTGGCCTCCAGGTCGCTCGCTTCCGCTACGTCGGTCTGATCACCCTGCGCTTGCAGCCATTCGCAGAACTGCGCCACTAGCGGCGCCTGCGCGACCTCCCGCCTCGCCACCCACCAATAGCCGCGCGCATCGATACGCGGACCGGCCAACGGCACGACGAGCCGTCCCGATGCCAGCTCATCCGCCAGCAAAGGCAACGGGCCGAGCGCTACGCCGAGCCCATCCACCGCGGCCTGCAAGGCCAGATAGAAGTGGTCGAACGACTGCTTCTTCCGGCATGTCGCCGTGACCCCTGCCGCCGATAACCAGTTGCTCCACGCATCAGGCCGCGTGTCCGAATGCAGCAGCACGTGCTTCGCGAGATCGTCGGCCGCCTTGATTGGTGAGCGTTGCAGGAGAGTGGGACTGCACACCGGGATCTCGCTCTCGCCAAGAAAATGGCCGCTCACGCAGTTCGGCCAATGCGCCGGCCCGCGCCGCACGGCGACGTCGAAGCCGTCCAGTGTTTCGACCGGTGCGTTTGAAGTCGATAGGCGCAGCTCCACATTTGGCACCTTGCGCTGGAATTGATGAAGCCGCGGCAGCAGCCACTTCATTGCGAAAGTCGGCAGCGCATTCACCCTTAAAACGTGAACGACCCCCGTATCACGCAATTGATCCGTAGCAAGCGCGATGCTGTCGAACGCGGCCTGGACGGTGGCCAGATAGCGGCGGCCGTCGTCGGTCAGGCGCACGCGCTTGCCGCGGCGATGAAACACCTGCACGCCGAGCCATGTTTCGAAAGCCGCGACTTGCCGGCTAATTGCACCGTGCGTCACATGCAATTCGTTCGCTGCGGCGGTGAAACTTTCATGCCGTGCGGCAGCCTCGAAGGCACGCAGCGCCGGAAAAGGAGGAAGATTACGAGCCATGCTTGTGATTCTAGATCACAAAGGCGCGCTCAAAAATCGTTTTGCCCAACGAGGGTTCGGCGCTAACCTCCAGAGCTTGAACTGGAAGCCTAGCGATATGGATCACGATCTCACCTCAATCACGGCCGACCGGGCGCCCACGCCCACATTGCGGGAAATTTTTAGCGGCTTTCTCGGCCTCGGGCTGATCTCATTCGGTGGCGCACTGCCGCTGGCGCGGCGCGCCGTGGTCGAGCAACGGCGCTGGCTGACCGACGCGGAATTCACCGACTTGCTGGGCCTGTGCCAATTCCTGCCGGGCGGCAATGTAATCAATCTTTCGGTGGCGATCGGGATGCGCTTTCGCGGCGTGCCGGGTGCGCTGGCGGGGTTGCTCGGGTTGATCGCGGGGCCCTCGCTGGTGGTGATCGGCCTTGGCGTGCTGTACGAACATACGCAAAACGACCCACACATTCGCCATCTGTTTGCCGGTCTTGCCGCCGCAGCGTCCGGTCTGCTGATCTCGATGGCCGTAAAAATCCTTCTGCCGTTGCGGGATAAACCGATGGCCGCGCTTATCGCGGCGCTCGGCTTCATCGCGATCGCCATCATGCGCCTGCCGCTTCTGCCTACGATGCTGGTGCTCACGCCACTCAGCATCTACATCGCGTCGAGGGCCGCACGATGAACGACACGCTCATTTCTCTCGCCATCATTTTCAGTCAGCTTTCGCTGCTCGCGTTCGGTGGCGGCAACACGATTCTTCCGGAGATGCAGCGACAGGTGGTGGATGTGCATCACTGGATGCCGGCCAGCGAATTCAGCGCGCTGTTCGCGCTCGCGCAAGCGGCGCCAGGGCCCAATCTGATGATCGTGACGCTGGTCGGCTGGCACGTGGCGGGTTGGGCGGGGATGCTGGTGACTTCTGTGGCGAAGTTCGGACCTTCGTCGCTCGTGACGATTCTTGCGCTGCATGCGTGGGATCGGTTCAAGGACCGTCCGTGGCGGCGTTACGCGCAAGCAGGACTGGTGCCGGTGACAGCAGGCATCGTCGCGGCGAGCGCGTCCTTGATCGCCGAAGCGTCGAACCCGACGGCGATTGCATGGGCAATTTGCGCATTTACCGCCGTACTGGCGTTGAAGACGCGCATTCATCCGCTGTGGTTGCTGGCGGCGGGGAGCTTGATCGGGCTGACAGGGTTTGGGCAGTTTTAAGGCGGTAAGGCGAGGAGAGGAGCAGACGCTCGCCCTCGCCTTACCGCGCCCTATCAAGAGGCGCTTATTGAAACGCCACTTCCGCGAAGCTGCGCAACTTACGGCTATGCAAACGATGCAGGCCATTCATCCGCAACAACTCCATCGCCTTCACGCCGATCTGCAAATGCTGATCGACCTGCGCGCGATAGAACTGATCCGCCATGCCGGGCAGTTTCAATTCGCCATGCAAAGGCTTGTCCGACACGCATAGCAAGGTGCCGTAAGGCACGCGGAAACGGAATCCGTTGGCGGCGATCGTCGCGCTTTCCATGTCGAGCGCGACCGCACGGCTTTGCGACAGCCGCTGCACCGGCTCACGGTGATCGCGCAATTCCCAGTTGCGGTTATCGACACTCGCCACCGTGCCCGTGCGCATCACGCGCTTCAACTCGACGCCATCCAACTGCGTGACCTGCGCGACCGCGCGTTCCAACGCCACCTGCACTTCGGCGAGCGCAGGAATCGGCACCCACAGCGGCAAATCGTCGTCGAGCACGTGATCTTCGCGCACATAGCCGTGCGCCAGCACATAGTCGCCCAAACGCTGCGTATTGCGCAGACCCGCGCAGTGCCCAAGCATGATCCACGCATGCGGCCGCAGCACGGCAATGTGATCCGTGATCGTCTTCGCGTTCGACGGCCCGACACCGATGTTGACCATCGTGATGCCGCTGCCGTCGGCACGCTTCAGGTGATACGCGGGCATCTGCGGCAGACGCGGCGGCGCCGTGCCTTCCTGTGCCTGCTCGCCGAGATTCTCGTTGTACGTGATCACGTCACCTGGTTCGACAAACGACGTGTATTCGCTGCGATAGGCGCGCAGTTCTTCGTCGTCGGTATGGGCCATCATCGTGCGGCCGAGTTTGACGAACTCATCGATATAGAACTGATAGTTCGTGTACAGCACGTAGTTCTGGCAATGCGTGGGCGAGGTCGCCGTGTAATGCTTCAGCCGATGCAGCGAGAAATCCACCCGCGCCGCCGTGAACAGCGCGAGCGGATGCGGATCGCCTGGCAGCGGCTCATACGTGCCGTTGACGATGCGGTCGTCGAGCAGCGCGAGGTCCGGCGTATCGAACACGTCGCGCATCAGGAACAGGCGCTCGCGATCCAGATCGCCCTCGAGATGGATGCCTTCGGCGAAAGCAAAGTGAATCGGAATCGGCTGGTCAGACACGCCGACTTCGATCTTCACATGATGGTTCTTCGCCAGCAGGCGCAATTGCTCGCGATAGTAGTTGCCGAACAGATCGGGCCGAGTGACCGTGGTCTCGAACACACCGGGGCCTGCAACGAAACCGTACGAGCGGCGCGAGTCGATATGCGTGTTGACTTCGGTGCGCACTCTGACGAACGGGTAGCAGGCGCGCACCCGGCGTTCGAACAGTTCGTTGCGGCGGTAGCGCGCGAAGGCGTCGCGCAGGAACGAGGTGTTCGCTTCATAGATCGCCGACAGACGCGTGACGGCCTCGACCGCGTCGTCAAAGGATTCGGTTGGGAAGCTGTTGGCGGGAGTCTGCACCGCGCGTTGATTGGTATCGTTGTTCATCTTCATTCGCCCCTATTCATGAGATGACATTACCACGGAACCCGCGATCGCCAAATGACCTCGCCGCGCCTACCACACCTGCCGCAACAGCGGCCGCAAGATTGCGCGCACGTCGCGCGAAAGCGGCGCAAAATAAGGCGATCGCGCCCGTAGGCAAGGCTGGATTTGCTAGAATCGGGGCACCATATTGGAGAATCACCATGAAGCCGTTCCTTCCCGTCGCCGTTGCATTGGCCCTCGCCTTTGGCAACGCGGCGATGGCTGCCCAGCCTGTCGATGACACTCCGGCCCCCGGCGCGCCCCAGTCCGCCAATGAACGGGCTGGTCTGCCTGACCTGGAGAAGATCAATCGTCCGGCCGCCGAGGTCAGCTCGAAGGTCGAAATCAACGTCCCGCGCACGCCGAGCTTCTACGAACGCAGCGCTAACGGCACCGAAATCACCGAATACCGCGACAAAGGCAAGCCCGTTGAAATCAACGTGCATTCGAATCTCGGCACGCGCTATCAGATGAGCGCGCCGCTCGACACGTCGCCCACCGTGCGCGACAACGGCCGCGCGAGCACGCGTTTGCCGTCGGTGAATCTGACTTATTGATGGTTGCCTGGGCGGCGGCGTGACGTACGCCGCTCCGTGGAACTGCGCGGCCCGCGGGCGTCGCCCCGGGCTTTTAGCCTGCTTGCCGATTTTCAGCACCGCCTGCAGCATGGCGATACCGCGTTGAATTGTCACAGCGCTTAGCGACCCTGACGGGTGGCCAGGATTGGCAGGCAAGATTCGCTGCCTGATTGACTTTGACTGCGTGACCTTGACCGCGCTTTCTGCAACGCATTCGCCACACCTCGTACTGGTCGCCTCGCGCCAGCCCGACTAACCTGATCCGACGTTTCCCGCATGGCTGTCTTCACCGCTGTCACCGAACCCCAACTAGCAGAATGGATGCGTCATTACGATCTCGGCGAAGTCGTCGAGTTTCGCGGCATTCCGTCCGGTATTGAGAACAGCAACTTCTTTCTGACGACGACGCGCGGTGAATACGTCCTCACGATTTTCGAAAAGCTGACGGCCGAGCAATTGCCGTTCTATCTCGATCTGATGCAGCATCTGGCCGCGCACCGCGTGCCGGTGCCGGATCCCATGCCGCGTGAAGATGGCGCGCTGTTCGGCACGCTGCACGGCAAGCCCGCCGCCATTGTGACCAAGCTCGAAGGCGCGCCGGAGTTGGCGCCGCAAATCGAGCACTGCGTCGAGGTCGGGCAAATGCTCGCGCGCATGCATCTGGCGGGGCGAGACTACGCGCGCTATCAGCCGAATCTGCGCAGCCTGCCGTGGTGGCAGGAAACGGTGCCGACCATCCTGCCGTTTCTCGCTGGCGCGCAGCGCGACTTGCTGTCGTCCGAACTGGCGCACCAGGAAGCTTTCTTCGCCTCGGCGGATTACGCCGCGTTGCCCGAAGGCCCCTGCCACGCTGACCTGTTCCGCGACAACGCGCTATTCGCGCATGCCGCGCCGGAATCCGGTCACGAGGTGCGCCTGGGCGGCTTCTTCGACTTCTATTTCGCCGGCTGCGACAAGTGGCTGTTCGACGTCGCGGTAACGGTCAACGACTGGTGCGTCGACCTCGCCACCGGCAAGCTCGACGAAGCACGCACCGAAGCCATGCTGCGCGCCTACCAGACCGTGCGCCCGTTCACCGTCGAAGAAAACCGCCACTGGGGCGATATGCTGCGTGCCGGCGCTTACCGCTTCTGGGTCTCGCGCCTGTATGATTTTCATTTGCCGCGCGCGGCCGAGTTACTCAAACCGCACGACCCCGGTCATTTCGAGCGCATTCTGCGCGAACGCCTGTCCGGCGTTGCTCTTCCAGGCATTCATACCTCATGCAACTGATCGAAGTCCCCGCGAAAACCGGCTATGTCTGGTTCCGGCAGGGTATCTGGCTGTTCCGCAAGAACCCGCTCGCGTTTCTGACGCTGTTCTTCACCTATCTGCTGGTCATGACGCTGGCGGCGCAGATTCCGGTCGTCGGCGGCGTGCTGCCGCTGGTCTTCATTCCGGGTGTCGCCGTCGGTTTCATGGCGGCGTGCCGCAACACCATCGCGGGCAAGCCGGTGTTCCCGACCATTCTGGTGGACGGCTTTCACTCGTACGGCCCCGCGGTCGCCAAACGTCTGCTGGCGCTGGGCGTGCTGTACGTCGTCGCGATGGCGCTGGTGCTGGCCGGCTCGGCACTCGCCGACGGCGGCATGCTGCTGAAGGTCATGCTCGGCATGGCTACGATGGATCAGGACGCGATCGCCAACAGCAATATCCCGCTGGCGGTGATCGCCGCGTTCGCGTTCTACATTCCCGTCGCGATGATTTTCTGGTTCTCGCCGGTTCTTATCGCGTGGCACGACGTGCCGCCAGTCAAGGCAATGTTCTTCAGCATCGTCAGTTGCTGGCGCAATCGCGGCGCGTTCATCGTGTTCGGTGCATTGTGGTTCGCGGTGGCGACGACCGTCTCGTTCGGCTTGTCCGCGCTGATGCAGGCGCTGGGCGCGGGCGACTTCGCATTCGCGATCCTGATGCCCGCCACGATGATCGTCACGACCATGCTGTATTGCTCGTTCTACGCGACCTACCGCGGCTGCTTCGGCGTGCAAACGCCTGAAGCACCGGACCTGCCGACCACGCCGGCGGCTTGAGCGCCGGCTAGGCCGCTGCTCAAGCGCGGGCGCTTTTTCGGCGCCCGTGTGGTTTCAATCCGGCGCACTGCCCGCTTTCGCCTTGGCACGCTCGGCATCTCGCCTCGACTTGCGGCACAATGGTTTGCGCGCAATCGATTTGCACGCTCTTTTTTCCGCGAGATGCAACATGACCCAGCGCCCCGCTTTGCCCTTCACGCTCGACGAGCAACTCTGCTTCGCCCTCTATTCGACCTCGCTTGCGATGACGAAGGCGTACAAACCGCTGCTCGACAAGCTCGGCCTGACGTACCCGCAATATCTGACGATGCTCGTGCTATGGGAAGCCGACGACGTCACGGTGAAAGACATGGCCGCGCGCCTGAATCTCGACTCGGCGACGGTCACGCCGCTGCTCAAGCGCCTCGAGGCGCAGGGGTACCTGGAACGGGTACGCGGCGTCGAAGATGAGCGGCTCGTCTATATCCGGCTCACCAAAGCGGGCACCGCGCTGAAGCGTCAGGCACGCGAAGTGCCGGCGGAAATCTTCTGCGCGACCCAGCAGACGCCGGAATTCCTGCTCCGTCTGCGTGACGATCTGACGCGCCTGCGCACCACGCTCAACGATTACATGGACCACTAGCCGGCCTGTTTCAAATGGCACGCTATCGAGTCGATACAAAAATTAGTTTGCACACAAATGATTTGTGTACTATCTTTACCACATGCCGCTTCGATAGCACTCCGCCAGAAAGGTGGCCAAACAGCGGCAAGCATGCAAACCACCCTGACAACCCAGATTTAGGAGCAGCACAATGAACATCCTCTACAAAGCAAGCGCAACCAGCACCGGTGGCCGTGACGGCCGCGCAGTGTCGTCGGACAATGCGTTGGACGTGAAGCTGGCGGCACCGCGTGAACTGGGCGGCACGGGCGCAGCGGGTACCAACCCGGAACAACTCTTTGCAGCGGGCTATTCGGCGTGTTTCCTGAGCGCGATGAAGTTCATCGCCGGCCAGCGCAAGCAGGCTTTGCCGGCTGACACGCAAGTCACGGCAGAAGTGGGGATCGGCCCGAACGACAATGGCGGCTTCGCGCTCGACATCGATCTGCGCGTCTCGTTGCCGGGCCTCCCCGCAGATGCAGCCAAGGAACTGGTCGACGCAGCACATCAGGTCTGCCCGTACTCGAACGCCACGCGCAACAACGTCGCGGTGCGCCTGCAAGTCGCGTAAGCTCCGGCGGCTTGAACGAATTGCCAATGAATCGAATCGTTGACACGCGCGGCACGACCGCGCCGTCATGAATAACGCCCGTATCCTGCAAACCAGGCGCGGGCGTTGTGCCATTTTGCGGCGCAACAGGCATTCGCAGACGCGGCACGCAATGTGCGGCATCAACCCGACCGATCACCTGCCGTCACGCGACTCCGCCGATAGCTCTGTTAGTAAACGCGCAGTTCAGTAATATCGTCGCCTGGCAACTGATCATTGCGCCGGTCGATGCTTAGCCGCGCAGCCCTTTACCCGACCCACGATTCCGATGACACGCCCCCGGCGCCTGAGCGACACCTTCGATACCGGTCTGGTCTGGTTTCGCCGCGATTTGCGCAGCACGGACAACGCCGCGCTCTACTACGCGCTCAAGCATTGCAGGCGCGTCTGGTGCGCGTTCGTATTCGACACGACGATCCTGCAACCGCTGAGCGACGCCTGGCAAACTCGCCATCCGGACACGCAGCCACAGGACCGCCGCGTCGAGTTCATTCTTGCTGCATTGGGCGAGTTGGACGAGGCGTTGCGCGCCAAAGGTGGCGGGCTCATCGTGCTGTACGGCGATCCGGCCGATCTCGTGCCCAGGCTCGCTGATGAACTCAACGTGGATGCAATATTCACGAATCACGATTACGAGCCGGTCGCGATCGAGCGTGACGAGACGGTGCAGGAGCGGCTTGTCGAAGCCGGACGCCAATGGCTGACGTTTAAAGATCAGGTGATTTTCGAGCGCGATGAGGTGCTGACAGGCCAGAACAAACCGTTCACGGTGTTCACGCCCTACAAGAACGCATGGCTCAAGCAGCTGACGGCCTTTGATCTGAAACCGTATCCGGTCGAGACCTATACTAAGCAGCTCGCAGCACTGCCGCCCAGGCTGAACCGTCAGTTGCCGACGCTCGATCAACTCGGCTTCGCACCGAGCAATCTTGCGGAGCTCAACTTGCCCACCGGCATGAGCGGCGCGCAACGCCTGCTTGACGACTTCATGACCCGCATCGACAGCTATCAGGACCGGCGAGACTTTCCCGCAGTCAAAGGCCCGAGCTACCTGTCGATGCATCTGCGCTTCGGTATCGTCTCGATCCGCACGCTCGCGCGGCTCGCGCACGAGATGTCACTGCAGCCGGACGGGCAAGGTTCGGCCACGTGGCTGACGGAGCTGATCTGGCGGGATTTTTACTTCATGATCCTCTCGCATCATCCAAAGCTGGCGGATGGTGCGTCGTTCAAGGAAGAGTACGACCGGCTGCGCTGGGAGCAAGGCCCGGAAGCGGACGAGGCGTTCGCCGCATGGTGCGACGGCCGCACGGGCTATCCACTGGTCGACGCCGCGATGCTGCAACTGAACCGCACGGGCTACATGCACAACCGCCTGCGGATGGTGACGGCGAGTTTTCTGGTGAAGGATCTGGGCGTCGACTGGCGACGCGGTGAGCGTTACTTCGCCGAACAACTGAACGACTTCGATTTCTCGGCGAATAACGGCGGCTGGCAATGGGCGGCATCGACGGGATGCGACGCGCAGCCGTATTTCCGGATCTTCAACCCGATCACGCAATCCGAAAAGTTCGACACCGAAGGGCGCTTTATCAAACGCTACTTGCCCCAACTGGCGAAACTGCCTGCCAAATGGATTCACGCGCCGTGGCTGGCGGGTGCGGATCGGCTCGCGGAATTTGGCGTGATTTTGGGCAAAGATTATCCCGCGCCGATCGTCGACCATGCCGACGCGCGGCAGCGTACGCTTGCCCGTTTCGGCAAGTAAGCGCCCGCTCACATTGATTTGATCAGGAACGTCTGGCGAAGACTGAAGCACGCGCCGTTTGCCGTCGTTGTTCGTGTTTTAGTGCTGATCGTCGCACTGACGCTTGCACTCTGGCGACGGGACCACTGAGCTGCCGAACTACTCGAGCCCCATGTAGCCTGGGTGGCATTTACCGCGGTGTTGGATCACGCGCTGTGGCAATTGAATCCGGCTGTTTAAGCGTGTTTGAGCCCTTCCAATAGCTCATAACAGCTTGGGCGCCTTACCCCAAACATCGGCGTTCTTCATTACGCGCCGATGCTTCAAACTCGCGCAGCTTAGTGCTGGGCCATCCACGCCGGATGACGGGTAGCCGCCTCACGGTCGAGCTTGCGCATACGGAATTCCAGATCGTAAAGATCGGTTGCCTCTGCGAGGAAGGCGTCAGCGCGTTCTTTCGCGAGTTGATCGGGCGATTTGGTCAGGAACAGAAACAGGCGGCTAAGCAGGTACATGGTCAACCTCGACAATGAGTTTAGGCGTTAACGCCTAAGGGATAACCCGTATTATAGGGAAAACCCTAGGATCGCGCCAATACTCATTTCGAAGTGTTGTTCCAACGTCACCGTGCGCCCGCCGAAGCTTCTGTGGCGGTGCTTTCAGCGATACGGCCGGTGCCCGTGCGGCGTTGGTGCCTGAAAAATTCCCACACCATGGCGCTTGCGTCCGGACCTTTGGCGGAATGGAAAGGTACGGCGTCATCGCCGCCACTCCATGCGTGCGCGAGCCCCTGGACACGGCACAGCCGCACCACGCGCCGGCCGCCGCGCAGGTAGTCGCGCATCACTACGCCACCTTTGCGCTCTTCCTTTACTTCGCCGGATTTGCGCGCGCCGTTCTCGTCGACGATCCGGTTCAGACGGAGAAACTGCACCGCCAACTGGTCCGCATTGACGGGCGCGACCACATGGTCGGTGTCGCCGTGGAGGATGATGGCCGGCATCCCGGGGTATTCAGCCACATTAACGAGTTCGTCGACCAGCTCGGCAGGCTCGCGACGCGCGCCGCGCCGCATCACGTCCATCGCCGCAATGCCGGAGCGAGCCTCGCCGAAAGCGGGGCCGGAATGCAACGCGACCGCCGCGAAACGCTCCGGGTAGTTAGCGGCCAGAAGCGCCGTCAGGCCGGCCCCGGCAGAGATTCCGGCGACATAGACGCGCTCGCTGTCGAAGCCGTGCTGGGCAACCAATGAATCCACCAGCGAGACGACCGCACGCGCCTCAGCACCACCGGCGCTGTCGCTGGCGTCGTACCAATGCCAGCAGCGATGCGAATGCACATGCTTCGACTGTTCCGGATAAACCACGGCAAAGCCGAACCGGTCGGCGAGCACGTTCATCCGCGTGCCTTCGGCGAATTCGTCAATCGACTGGGTGCAGCCGTGCAGCATCACCACCAGCGGCATCGCCTCGTGCGCATGGCCGGTCGGGATGTACAGCCCGTACTGAAGGTGGTTGACGAGCCGCCCAGGCGCGGTAGGCGCCGAATGGAACGAGCGCGTCCATGAACCGCTCGCCCATGCAGAGGCGCGCGGACGAACCCGCGATTCCCGTGGAGCGGCACGCGGCGCCTCGCGTTTCGCGGATGCGCGCAGCGCGGCCACCGGCTTGACAGGACGGACCTTGGCCGAAGGTTTGGTGGTAGCGACGCGTGCCGGCCGCGCAGTGGCGCGCTTGGTGGTTGCGTGAGTGTGCTCGGTTTGAATGGCGAGCAGCCGCTTAAGACCACGTAGCCAGATTTTCGACAGACTTTTTGCCATCGGCGGGTAACCTCGCAAAAAGGGACAGGTGTCGTTCGATCGAACGACGCTTTGTTGTGCAATGCACAATAACACCAATCCTCATGCGATGCTGACGGCCTTAGCCTCTGCCGGATACCGAATTTTCCGTCCGGCGAACCTTGCAGCAGCACCGACGTCAAACCATGGCAAAGCTTGTTCGCTAGCCAACGCCCCGTCACAAAAAGCCTGACGCGTGGCGAATCCCGCCCGCAGCACCCGTCTATACTGGCGGGTAAATAATGTCGGTAGACGCCTTCGCCGCGTCGGCGATTCGCGCCGTTCGCGCGTTAAACCATTACCAACCCGATTCTACGCGGCCTTGGTCGCGCCTTTGCCATGCCCGAATTACCTGCCCATCTGTGGTACTCGATCACCAGCCTCGGCGGCGCCGGCATGACGCTGCCGCTCGCGTTCGCCATCGCACTTTGGTTGGCGATCGGCTACACGTGGCGCATGGCGGCTGGCTGGTTGCTGCTGCTTGGCGCGGCCATCGGCGTTGTGACCGTGACCAAACTTGCCTTCCTCGGCTGGGGCGTCGGCGTGCGCGAACTGGATTTCACTGGCGTCAGCGGTCACGCCATGCTGTCTACCGCCGTCTATCCGGTCGCGCTGTTCCTGATGTTGCTGCCGGCGCGCCCGGCGATTCGTCTGCTCGGCGTCTTGTTGGGCCTGGCTGCGGGTATTGCGGTCGGCTTGTCGCGCGTCGTACTGAGCGCTCACTCACCGTCTGAAGCCGTAACCGGCTGCCTGGTCGGCGCGCTGGCGGCGCTCTTCTTCGTGCGCATGGCGTGGCATGCCGAGCCGGGCCGGTTGTCGGCGGCACCCGTCGCCGCGAGTCTGATGATCCTCGCGTTGCTGATGCACGGTGTGCACGTGCCGACACAACGCTGGGTCACGCATATCGCGCTGAAGGTGTCCGGCCATGACCGCCCGTTCATCCGCGCCAAGTGGCGGGCCGTGCGCGACGTACGTCCCGCCATGACGCCGCTGTCGCAGACGCTCAACACGCTGACGCCGCCGCACTCGCCGGACGTCTGAAGCACGTTCAATCGATTTCCTGTTCGACGCCTGAAGCCCCCGCCTGCCGATCCGCGGCCCACGCGCCGCTTTATGCGCGCAACTGAATAATCAGCATGGGTACCGCTATAACCTTTCATATATTACGATAGCGTTTTAACCCCCCAGCTCCGGCCCACGCCGGACATCCAGCCTTCATGACACTGTTCCGCCGCCTTGTGAAACATGCGCTGTTCATCGCCAGCGCCATCTCCGTTGCCGTCAGCGCCAACGCACATGCCGACGAACTGGTGGTTTCCGCCGCCGCCAGCCTGACCAACGCGTTCAAAGCGGTGAGCGAGGTCTTCGAACAGCAGCATCCCGGCACCAAGGTCCTGCTGAACTTCGGCGCCTCCGACGTGCTGATGCAGCAAATCGTCAAGGGTGCGCCCGCTGACGTGTTCGCCTCGGCGGATCAGAAAGCAATGGACAAGGCCGCAGCGGAAAAAGTGATCGTTCCGGCTACGCGCAAGGACTTCGCCGCCAACTCGCTGGTGCTGATCGTGCCGACCGACAGCCATTTCGCACCGGGCTCGCTGAACGACCTGACGTCGGCGAATGTGAAGCGTGTGGCTTATGGCGATCCGGCTTCGGTGCCGGTTGGCCGCTATACACAGGGCGCGCTGCAAGCCGCGGGCGTGTGGGACGCGGTCAGCGCAAAGGCTGTGCTGGCATCGAACGTACGCCAGAGCCTGGACTATGTGTCGCGCGGTGAAGTCGACGCCGGCTTCGTGTTCAGCACCGATGCCGCAGTCATGCCGGACAAGGTCAAGGTCGCGATGAACGTGCCGACACAAACGCCGATCACCTATCCAATCGCGCAGGTCGAAGGCAGCCGTCACGCGGCCGACGCGCAAGCCTTCATGAACTTTGTGCTCTCGCCGGCCGGCCAGGCCGTGCTCGCGAAGTACGGCTTCAAGCCCGCGCATTAACCTGGGTACCGCACGCACATGCAACAGGCCTGGATTCCGCTCCTGCTGTCACTGAAAGTGGCGGGCTGGGCCACCGCGCTCAATCTGGTGTTCGGCGTCGCGGCCGGTTTCGGTTTGTCGCGCTGGCGCTCCGGCGCGCGCGATGTGATCGATTCGCTGCTCATGCTGCCACTCGTTTTGCCGCCCACCGTGCTCGGCTACTACCTGCTGGTCCTGCTCGGGCGGCGCGGCGTGATCGGCGGATGGCTCGACAAGCTCGATATCCAGTTGGTGTTCACCTGGCAGGGCGCGGTGATCGCGTCGACGGTGGTGGCGTTCCCGCTCGTGCTGAAGTCGGCGCGCGCCGCCTTCGAATCTGTCGATCCGCAACTCGAGCGGGCCGCGCGCACGCTTGGCGTCAGCGAAACGGCGGTCTTTTTTCGCGTGACACTGCCGCTCGCCGGCCGCGGCATCCTCGCGGGCGGTCTGCTGGCGTTTGCGCGGGCGCTCGGCGAATTCGGCGCGACGCTGATGATCGCGGGCAACTTGCCGGGACGCACGCAGACGCTTTCGGTTGCAGTCTATTCAGCCGTGCAGGCCGGCGACGACAGCACCGCCAATTTCCTCGTGCTCGTGACTTCGGTGACGTGTGTCGTGATCCTGTTGCTCGCGGGCCGTCTGGTGCCGCAGCACACGCTTTTGACGTCCCGCTGATATGCTGCTCGCCGTCGACATCCGCAAGACCTTTGAGAGCGCCGAGCGCCATTTCACGCTCGACGTCTCGTTCAAGGCGACCACGCAGCGCGTCGTGCTGTTCGGGCCGTCCGGCGCGGGAAAGAGTTTGACGCTACAAGCCATCGCCGGCTTGCTGCGCCCCGACGAAGGGACAATCACGCTGCACGGCAACGCGTTGTTCGACAGCGCGCGCGGCATCGATCAGAAACCGCAGGCACGCAAGATTGCGTATCTGTTTCAGGACTACGCGCTGTTTCCGCATCTGAACGTGCGGCAGAACATCGGCTTCGGGTTGCAGCAGGGTTGGCTCAATCCGCGCGCGCGAATCTCGCACCCACAAGTCGATTACTGGCTCGACGCGCTCGAGTTGAAAAGCGTGGCAGGAAATCATCCGGCGCAGCTTTCGGGTGGACAGAAGCAGCGCGTGGCGCTGGCGCGGGCGCTGGTCGCTGAGCCGCGCTTGCTGTTGCTGGACGAACCGTTTTCCGCGCTCGATAGCGCGCTGCGTCAGCGTATGCGCAGCGAGCTGTCGGACCTGCAGACGCGTCTGGATATTCCGATGGTGTTGATCACGCACGATCCCGACGATGTCGCCGCGTTCGGCGATCAGGTCGTGCAGGTCAGCGATGGTTGCGTGCGTGAGAACCATCCGTTTGCTGGGTACGAGCGCAGCGTGCCATAACGTCAGCGCCCTCGGCTCATTCAATCCTTCACGCCAAGAATCACGCTCGACGCCTTGAATACCGCGACCGCAGTCCCGCCTTCCACAAGCCCAAGCGTATCGACGCTTTGATTCGTGACGACCGCGGTAATCACCGCGCCGCCGTCCAACAGCAGCGACACCTCCGCGTTGACCGCCCCGCGCTTCACGCTCTGCACCGTGCCGCGCAACTGATTGCGCGCAGATAGCTTCAGCGGCGCACCAGTTTCATCTTCGACGAGCAGCACCACCCATGACGCCTTGATTAGCGCAAACGCCGCCGCCCCCACCGCAAGGCCCAAAGTCTCCGTACTTTCATGCGTGACTACGGCGACGATCATATGGCCGCCTGGTAGCGCCAGCGACACTTCATCGTTGACCGTCCCGCGCGTGATTGCCGACACCGTTCCATAAAGCTGATTGCGTGCGCTCGTTTTCACGCCGATGCGGCCGATCAGATCCCAATCCGTGGCAAAGCCTTCGATCGCCGCGCCAGCGCGTTCGAGAAAACGCCGATGCTCGCGTTCGACCGCCCGAAACGTATCGATCAGTTTCACGGCGCGCGGCGTGAGTATCGTGCCGCCACCGCCTTTACCACCGGTCGAGCGCACGACGAGCGGCTCGCCGGCGAGATTGTTCATCGTGTCGACGGCGTCCCACGCGCCTTTGTAGCTCATGCCGATGGCTTTCGCCGCGCTGGTGATCGAACCGGTCTCGCCGATCGCCGCGAGCAGCGCGATCCGTGACGCGCCGCCGAGCGTTTGCGCGCCTGCCTTAAACCAGACAGAGCCGCCAAGTTCGAGGGCTTCGTGGGGCGGATCGGTGCGATCGGATGTCATGGCGGCAGGGGGCGATGTGCGAGGAAAGGACAGCGAACCATTATAGCGATGCATTGCTGCCTGTCGGACTGCCCCGCGCATCCATTCCCGCCCGCCTCAGTTACGCGCAGGCCACCTGAGTTCGTCAGTCACTCAAAGCGCGTACTGAGCGATCCCATTACCGAACGACCAGTTCTCCTTCAGCACCTCGACGAGATTGATGAACACATCCTCTCGTCGCAGTCCCGGCGATTCCGCCAATTCGTCCGCCATGCGCTTGTACAGCGCCTTCTTTTGTTCGAGCGTGCGCGTATTGTTAAACGTGATCTGAATCACCACGAGATCGTCGCTGCGTTCGATGTTCAGATACTGCTTGTCGTACACAAAATTGCCGGCTGCGTGCTCGGTGATCAGCATGAAGATGTCGTCTTTCGGCACATTGCACGTCTCCACCAGCGAACGCTGGATGCTCTCCGTCAGCGCCTTCCGGTATTCCTCTGACTTGCCGGCGCGCAATGCGATTCGTGTGAGCGGCATGATGAAACTCCTTGGTTGCCGTGATTGGGTAAACACAGCTTAGGCGCGCTCAGTCATAATGAACAGCCATCTTTGGCTATTTCATCCATATTCAACTGAAATGAAAGTCCTCGATCTCGATGCGGTGCGCGCCTTCGTGCTGGTCGCCGATCTGCACAGCTTCACGCGGGCTGCGGACGCGCTCGACACCACGCAATCGGCCGTCAGCCTGAAGCTGAAACGGCTGGAGGCGCATCTCGGCAAGCAGTTGTTGGAACGTACGCCGCGTGTCGTGCGCCTTTCTGCGGATGGCAATGCATTCCTTGGCGCGGCCCGCGATCTGCTGAGCGCACATGAGCGGGCGCTGGGTTCGTTGTCCGTGGAGCGTCGGCGGCTCACGCTGGGGCTGAGCGAGCACGTCGCGGGAACGAACTTGCCGCAGTTGCTCGCGCGGCTCAACGCGCACGATCCGGGTCTGGTGGTCGAATTGCACCTAGGCACGTCCGCGGCACTGCTCGCGCAATTCGATGAACGCCGCCTCGACGCCGTGATCGTTCGTTACGGCGCCGACGAGCCGCCGCGTGACGACGCGCAAGTGCTGTTCAGCGAGCCGCTTGGCTGGCTCGCCACACCGGAATGGCTGCCGCGCGCCGGCGAGCCGTTGGCGCTGGCGCTGCTAAGTCCGCCGTGCAATGTGCGCGACGTCGCGCTGCACACGTTGAATGAGGCGGAGGTTGCATGGCAGGAAGTGTTCGTCGGTGGCGGTGTGGCGGCGGTCGGCGCCGCGGTCGCGGCCGGCCTGGCAGTGTCGCCGCTGGCGCGCAGAGTGGCGCCGCGTGGATTGATCGATGTCGGCGCACGGC
Organism: Paraburkholderia sp. SECH4; assembly: GCF_030511745.1. Classification (NCBI taxonomy): domain Bacteria; kingdom Pseudomonadati; phylum Pseudomonadota; class Betaproteobacteria; order Burkholderiales; family Burkholderiaceae; genus Paraburkholderia; species Paraburkholderia sp. SECH4. The sequence goes on along the minus strand of NZ_JALOCP010000003.1, from coordinate 200,026 downwards.
TGGGTTTGCCGCCGCTGCCGGAATCACGCGTGACCCTGCATTCGCGTGTGAGGGATGCGCGGTCGATGGAGACGTTGCGGTTGGTGACGAATGGGTTGGCAACGCAATGACAAAACGACATCTCGCCCTAAACCATGAATAAAGTTCGCCGGCTTCGCTTAAGCTGGAAAACTAACCATTTCATTTAAAAGTAGATCAGTGGACCTCGACCCCCGACAAACCGCCGCCGTCCGCGCGGTCATCGAAACCGGCAGCTTCGAGCAGGCTTCCGTGCGCCTGAACATCACATCATCGGCGGTATCGCAGCGTGTGCGGGCGCTCGAAACGCGCCTGGGCAATCCGCTGATCGTGCGCACGCGGCCCTGTCGCGCGACGCCGATGGGCCAGCGTCTGTTGCAATATCTACGGCGTGCCGCCCTGCTCGAAGACGACTTCGCCAGCGATCTCGCGGGCGCCAACGAAGCGCTGCTGAACGTCGCCGCCGCAGTCAACGCAGATACGCTGTCCACTTGGTTTTTCCCCGCGCTCTCCGAGATCCTGCTGCAGGAAAACGTGCTGCTCGATCTGACCGTCGACGACCAGGATCACACCCACGCGCTGCTCGCCTCAGGCCTCGCAATTGGCTGCATCACCACCGAACCGGCGCCGATGCGCGGCTGCTTCGCGGAACGGCTCGGCGCGATGCGCTACCGGCTGGTGGCGTCGGCGGCGTTCGTCGAGCGATGGTTTCCGAACGGCTTAACGCGTGAAGGCGCGCGGCGCGCGCCGGTGATCCTGTCCTCACGCAAGGACGCGTTGCAGGCGCGCTTTCTTGAGACGCGCTTCGGCCTGCCCCCGGAAGCTTATCCGTGCCACTACGTGCCCGCGCCAGTGCCGCGCTACATGGCGATCCAGCGTGGCCTCGCCTATGGCATGGTGCCCGAACTGGAATTCGGCGATGCCGTCGAGCGCGGCGAACTGGTCGACCTTGCGCCGAAGCAGCCCACCGACGTCGAGTTGTACTGGCACGCCTGGAAGGTCCAGTCGCCACGCCTCGAAAAGCTCTCGGCGCGCATCGTCGAACTCGGCCGCACGGCGCTGGGTCCGCCGGGCACCAAGGCCAAACGCAAACGCGCCGCCTGAATAGAACAGAGGGTCAGTGGAGAATCGGCGGCAACGACCCGCTGCTGGCGGTCGCCAGATTAGCGGGCGCGGTCGCCGCGGGACTTGCCGCTACGTTTGCGGCCTTGGCAGGCGCCTTCGTGTGAACCACGGCCGGTTTGGCCACGCTGGTTTTCGCCGTCACATTGACCACCTTGGCATGCGCTGCATGGCCTTGAACCAGGTCGGCGTGCATGATCCGGCCCTGCCCCGATTTCGCCTGAGCGAGTTGTGCGTGCGGCTTCTTACCCTGCGCCACCACCGCTGCCTTCGACTTAGGTTTGCCCGCGCCCTTCACCACGCCACCGTGGCCAACATTCCTGGCGGCGACCTTCTTCACGCTGCCGTGCGCTGCCGGCTTGGCACCGCTCTTCGACACCGACGCGACCCGTTGCGCCCCATGCTGCCCCTTCGCCGCCTGCTTCGAACCCGTCTTCGCGCCGGCGGTAGACTTGACCTTGGCGGCACCCGTCGTTTTCTTTGCGTGCTTCGCCGCATGCCCGGTCGACTCGGGCGGATTCCACACTTCCGCATAACCAGCGGCCATTGCCGCCCCGGACACGCACCACACTGCAACTGCCGTTGCTACTGCTCGAACCCACATCTCCTGCTTCTCCTGATCTTCGACTTCATAACGAGTCGGGATTATATTCTCTTGCAAAAATCCATTTCTAGACTAATATCAACAATAAGTACAGATAAGGACTCACCCCATCATGGCTCACGCCGCCCGCGTCACCCAGCCCGAACCGCCCATCCGCCGGCCGGTTTCGGAACCCACGCTCACGGAAATGTCGGCGGCAGGCCTGCGCGCGTTCTTCAACATCGCGCGAGACTGGGACTTGAGCGCCGAGGAGCAGATCGTGTTGCTCGGCTCGCCGGGCCGTTCCACCTACTTCAAATGGAAATCCGCGCCGGGAACCGCACGTCTGGGGCGCGACACGCTGGAACGCCTGTCGCTGCTACTCGGCATCTATAAGGCGCTGCAGATCCTGCTGCCGCAGCCCAGCGCCGCCGACACCTGGATCAAGCGCCCCAACAGCGCGCCGCCGTTCGGCGGCCGCCGCGCGCTGGACCGCATGCTGGCCGGCAACATCAGCGATCTCGTGGCCGTGCGCCAGTATCTCGACGCGATGCGAGGCGGCTGGGCGTGACAGAACCGCATTGGCAGCACCGCTGGCGCAGCGCGCCGCTCGACTGGTCGCCCGCGTATCGCGTGATTCCAACGCGCTTTCCGGCCGTTAATCTGTTCGACCGGGTCGCATCGCCCGAAGATTTCGACGCGCTCTACGCGCTCGAAGCGATGACCAACGACCGCCTGCGCACCGAAGTCGGCGAACTCGATCTCGTGCCACGCGAAGAGCGCCGGTTCGGTCCGGGCTATGGGCCGATCATGGCCGCGTTGACACACCTGAATCCACTCGGCAGCCGTTTCTCGGACGGCACGTACGGCGTGTTCTATTGCGCCCGTTCGCGTGCCACTGCGATCGCGGAGACGCGCTACCACACAGGGAAATTTCTGGAGGCGACAGCCGAGCCACCCATGCGGCAGCAGATGCGGCTCTACACCGTCGTGGCGCAAGGCAACGTGGTCGACATCCGCGACGACGCATCGCTCGATCTCGCGGTGCTGTCGCCCGACGACTATGTCGCCGGACAATCGCTCGGCCGTGCCGTGCGCGAGGGTGGTGCGCCGGGCATCGTGTATCCATCGGTGCGGGATGACGAAGGCGAGTGCCTCGCCGCGTTCAGAACCACGCTGCTGCGCGATTGCCATCACGCGGCGTATCTGGAATACAACTGGAATGGCACGAGCATCGATATCGTGTTCGAGCTCAATCAGGTGGGCTAAGAGCTAAGAGACTCGAAACAATCAGGGTAGGGCCAACGCCGCCGCCCCGCTCTCCCGCGCCGCCTCAACCGAGATCGACCAGCGCCGCAATGCCTGTGGCTCCACGATGGTCAGCTTGCCACCGGGCCCGAACGCGCCGGTGTCGATGAAAATCTGCGAGCCGATCTGCTGGATGTCGCGCATCGGCGTATGGCCGCAATAGGTCAGCGAAAGCCCATGCTGCCGCTGCGGATCGCCATTGCCCAAGGCCAGATCCCGCCCCCACAGCAATTGCTGGCGCGTTTCGGCGGAAAAATTCCCGGCGTCGAGTTCGGCGTCCGTGCCGAAGAATTCGGCATGCAGAATATTAAAGCGCTCCTTACCGCTGCCGACCACGCGTACGAGCGGCAGTGGCCGCAGACGTTCGGCGTAGTGCTGCAAGCGTTCGTCGGACAAACTCGCCGCCCATATCCCGCCGATGCCATACCACCACTGGCGCCGCAAGCGCCCATCGGCGACAGCGCACAAGGTATCTTCATGATTGCCGAGCACCGCGTGAAACCACGGCTTGTCGAGCAGGGCCAAAGCCTGCTCGGAATGTTCACCGCGGTCTACCAGATCGCCGACCGAAAAGAGCCGGTCACGCGCCGGATCGAACGCGATGTCGCGCAGCAGATAGCGCAGCGCATCGACACAGCCGTGCAAATCGCCGACGACAAAGTCGCGGCCGCTCCGATTGGCCGGATGATGCTGGACGGAGTTGACGAGTACGGAATCCATTCGCTCATGATAGTGCGGCATCCGCAAGTGCGTATGCGCGTTGCCTATCTTATCCTGACGTCCCGCATCGTTCGAATGACGTAGAAACGACGCAAAAACGGCGCGCCTCCGGCAGAACTTACCGGAAAACGCGCCGTTCGCGCACTCATTATTGCTGGGCACGCAGCTTGGCGACCTGATCCACCGTTACCGTGGACTGCGGATTGCCGAACTGTTTGGTCACGTAATTGGTGATAGCCGCCACCTGGTCGTCGGTAAGCTGGGTGCCGAACGCGGGCATCAACACGTCAGCCTGTTTCGTAGTACGGCTAACGCCGTGCAGGATCACCATCGCCAGATTGTTGGCGTCGCTCGCGCCGACCGCCGAGTTGTGAATCAGTGACGGATACGCGCCCGGCGCGCTGGCGCCGACACCCTGACCGGTCCAGTTATGGCACGTCGCGCAATTGGCGATGAACAGTTGCGCACCGTTCACCGCGTTGATCTTGGTGCCGCGCAGCGCGGTGACATCGTCGACGGCGGGATTGCCCCACTGGTCGCGCGGACGCGATTCGCCGCCGTTGATCGGCGGCACCGAGCGCAGATACGTGACGATCGAGCGGACGTCCTCGTGCGTCAAATATTGCGTGCTGTCGGTCACCACCTCGGCCATGGGGCCCGCCGCATTGGCTCGACCAGACGCTGCGCCGGTCGACAGATACGCCACCAGCTCGTCATCGCTCCAGTTGCCCACGCCGCTGTTCTTGTCCGACGTGATGTTGTACGCATGCCAGCCGGCCTGCACCGCGCCGGAGAGACGCGAACTCGTCTTCAAGCCCTGCGTGAAATTGCGCGGCGTATGGCATTCCTCGCAATGCGCAAGGCCCTGGACCAGATACGCGCCGCGATTCCATTCGGCGCTTTGCTTCGGATCGGGCACGAAGCGGCCTTCGTCGAAATTGAACAGGTTCCAGAACACCATCAGCCAGCGCAGATTGAAGGGGAATTTCAGGCTGTTGCTCGGCGGCGCGTAGTGGATCGGCGTGAGCGTGTTCAGATACGCGCGAATCGCCAGCACGTCCTGATCGGTGACCTTGGTGTACTCCGCGTATGGGAAGGCCGGATAGAGCCGTTCGCCGCTCTTGCCGACGCCTTCATGCATCGCGCGTAGAAAATCGGCGTCGCTCCATTGGCCGATGCCGGTATCCGGGTCGGGCGTGATGTTCGGTGTCACGATCGTGCCGAACGGTGTGTTGATCGGCAGGCCGCCCGCGAACGGGCGGGCTTTGTCAGCCGTGTGGCAGGCGACGCAATCGCCGGCGCGCGCAAGGTATTCACCGCGTTTCACGAGATCGTTGCTGGCCACCGCCGTCGGTGTGGCCGCCGCATTGTCCGGTTGCGCAGCGTTGTCCGCGTGGGCCTGCGTGATCGGCAGCTCGTCGTTATGTCGTGCGGTCGGCCCATGCGCTTCGTGCCAGGCGACATACAGCGCAAACAGCGAAAAGACGGCCGCCAGCGTCGCCACCCGGAAGTGCCGACGACGCGCACGCTGGGCAAGCGCATCGGCCGGCTGCACGCGAGAGGTGTTCTTCGTCATTGTGGCTCTCCGTTCAGGGCTCAGATTTCACGCTTGAGCTTGTCGGCCAGTTTCAGCGACAAGGCGGCGATCGTCAGCGTGCAATTCACGGAGGCAGCAGTCGGCATCACGCCGCTGCTGGCGATGAACAGATTCGAGTGATCGTGTGTACGGCAATCCGCGTCGACAACCGAATCCTCCGGATCGCTGCCCATGATGGTGGTGCCCATGATGTGATTGTTCGGCGCGAAAGTATCGTCGAACGAGACCTCGGCGCCGCCGAACAGCGAGGCGATCTGCGCATACAGTTCATGCGTGTTCGCCGCGCTCTTCTTCACGTAATCGTTGATCGAGTAGTAGATCTCGGGCTGCGGAATGCCGAGCGCATCCTTGTGATCCGCCGAGGGCACCACGCGGTTCTGCGGCTCCGCCAGATGCTCGTGAAAACTGTTGATATTCAGCGTGCGCGACGCGCGGTCGCGAATCTGCCGGTCGAGTTCGGCACCGGTGAGGCCTTGTTTCAGCAGATCGGCGGTCACGCTCATGGTCGGCACGCCATTCGACAGATGCAGCTTTTTCGCCGCGTAATCGGAGCGGAACGCGCCGTCGCGGAAGTTGACGATCGAGGTCATCTCCATCGGCCCGCGTCCGGGCCACAGCGGTTCGTTGGCGAGGAAGGTGACGCCCGTGCCCGGATGATCCATCAGGTTGCGGCCCACCTGGTCGGAGCTGTTGCCAACGCCGTGCGGGAATTTGTCGGAAGTCGACATCAGCATCAGCTTGGGCGTTTCGATGCCGTTCGCGGCGAGCACGAACAGCTTGCCGGTCACGCGAGTGCTGTTGCCGTTCGGGTCCTTGTAGTGGACGGCCGTGATGAGCCCTTTGTTGTCCGCTTCGACGCGGTACACGACCGCCTCGGGAATCAGCTTCGCGCCGGCCTGTTCGGCCTTCTCTGCGTGCACCACGCCGTTGTACATCGCGGCGATCGGGCAGATCGGCATGCAGTTGTTGTTGCCACAGCAGGTGGGCCGCGCATCGTACGGACGGCTGTTGCGCGCCACCGGTTCGGGCACAACCTTGAAGCCCTGTGCGTTGAGCACGTCGCTAAAGCGCTGATCCATGTACGACAGCGGCAACGCGCTCATCGGGTAGGGCCTGGAGCGCGGCGAACCGAGATCGATCGTACTGGCCGGACCAGAAACGCCCAATTGCATTTCAGCCGCTGAATACCAAGGTTCCAGCGTTTCATACGGATAAGGCCAATCACGTCCCACGCCATACAGCTTGTGCAACTGGAAGTCCGACGGCAACAGCCGCCAAGCAGCGGCAGCCCAGTGCCACGTCGTGCCGCCGACCAGCCGCACATACTGTGAGTTATACGGATAGTCGCCTTTCTGGATCAGATAATTGTTGGCGGGTGCGTACTCGGGATGCGGCGCGTAAGGCGTGGAGGGATAGGGCGTCGCGAAGTCGGACTTGGCCGGCGAATTGCGGAAGTTCTCGACGATCTGCCAGCGCGGAATGCGCGGCCCGGCTTCGAGCAGAATCACCGACGCGCCGGCCAGCGCCATTTGATGCGCGACCAGTCCACCCGCCACGCCCGACCCGACCACGACGATGTCGGCGGAATTTGAGTTTGCCATTGTTGCCCTCTTTTACTGGCTTATCTTTGCTTGCTGATCTCGCGTGCCGGCGTTTCGTCGAACGGCTCAATCAGGCCATGCGACGACAAGGCACGCGTGAGAGGAACATCGGTCAGGCGCTCACCGGTTTCTGCGTCCAGTAGAACGGCACGTCGCGGCAATAGGACGGAATCGTCAGCACGTCTTTGACCGGCTCGAACATCAGCGCTTTTTCATAAGCGACCACATCCACATGCGGCATGTCGCCCACGAGACCGAGATACCACGCGCGCATGATCGCGCTCACGGATTTCGCGAGCGCCGGCTGATCGACCTGCAAGGCCTGAGTGACCGTATCGGACGGCACGCCGCCATGGCCTTGCAGCCACGTGTTGAGCGCGGCGACGTTCTGGGGGAACTGGCTGTCGGATTTGGCGAGGGCGTCGTAGACGCGTTTGCCGAGCACGGCGTCGAAGCCCGTGTGACCGGTGAGACGCTGCGAGAGCGCAAGGAAGGCATCGAGTCCGCCACCGGCGGGCGCGGTGTCAGCGAGCGCCGGCGCGATCCACGAGAGCGAGCGGCCTGCCCCGGCAAACGCGAGCGCCGCGGCCGTTGCGCATGCGCCTAGCACCCAGGCTCTGCGCGAGGCCGAAAACGATGCATGCAGCGAAGATGAGCGAGTGGATCCCGGCGAAGAAAGCGGCGAAGAGGACTTTGGCGACGTTGACGACGAAAACCTGGCCAGATGCGTCACGTCATGGTGCGCATCTTTATTCTCAGGAACATCTGTCATGGGGGCTCCAGATGGTGAGTTGATCGTGAGTTGTTCTCAACAGACAACGCCGCCGTAGCGTGATGCCTTTGGCGCGCTGCGTCGATTTCTCTACCCCAAACCTGGTCTGGCGCCGCTTAAGCGGTCTTGTGTGGCTGCATGATGCCGATGCGAGCCGCATTACGTGCCGATGACAGCCTTGTGAAAACAGCCTGACTGCGCGGCACGCGCGGCGAAAAACCCGCCGCCTGCCAATCGCCTTTCAACTGAAAGCGGCCCGCAAGGCCGTTGCGAAAGACTATAGCCTGTGATTCCCCCATTCGACAAATGGTGCCCGAAGCGCGAGTAGAATCCGCGGCACAGACGGCCCTTCACCCTATATCTCATGCTCCTAAAATATTATCCGCAGGTTCTTCGCAATCGACCCCGCATGCTGATCGGCCTCGCCGTCGGCGTCGTGGCCGCGCTGCTGCTTCCGGAACACGCACGCCCCATGGTGCGTATTCTTGCCGGCTGGGATGCCGCGGTGTGGATCTACCTCCTGCTCATGTGGGTGCACATGGCCGCCGCCGACGAAGGCCGTGTCCGCGAATTCGCGCAGCGCGACGATGAAAACGCGGGCGTGGTGCTGGTCGTGATCTGCGTCGCAACGGTCGCCAGCATTGCCGCGATCGTGCTCGAACTGGCCTCGGCGAAGGGCACGGCCGGCGCCTCGACTGCATGGCACTACCTGCTGACCGGCCTCACGATGTTCGGCGCCTGGTTCATGATCCCGACCATTTTCACGTCGCACTACGCGCGGCTTTACTACGACCCGGATGCACCGGAGACCCCCCTGCTGTTTCCCGACCACAAGCTCCAGCCGAACTACTGGGATTTCCTGTACTTCTCGTTCACCATCGCCGTGGCCTCGCAAACCTCGGACGTGGTGTTGCGCTCGCGGTCGATTCGCCGCGCCGCGCTCGCGCAGTCGATCCTGGCGTTCTACTTCAATGTCGCCGTGCTCGGCTTGTGCGTGAACATCGCAGCGGGCTTGCTCGGCTCTTGACCGGCCGTGCTTCCTTAAAAATCTTTTCCCTCTCGACGCTTGCCCCGCCGGCCGCCACTTCGCCTTTTGCGGCCCCGGCGGCCCCCGCGCCCGCGTCGCGCCACCCCGTGTAAAACCCGGGCGACGCCCGTCCGTTTTACACGCAAACCACCCGCCGCCGCGCTCCCATCGCGTCCGCCCGTCCGTCGCGCCTCCCCTTAGGGCGCGCGCTCCGCCACCCTTCCGCTTCGGTCCAGAACGCACTGGCACAACGTTTGCTGCGTCTTGCGAATAGTTCTGGCCGGCCCCGTGCCATCGACGCCTGGCGTCAAAGCACCCCTTACTGGCCAGCGGCGTGACGATCTTTGCACTACATTGACCAGTACGCGCCCTCGCTTCACGCATCGCGCGGTATCCGGCTCTGGAAGCCCAATGAGCGCTGTGATCGCATGTCAATTGCATCCACACCGCAGCAGGACGAATCTGGAAACGACCGATGGAATCCCCAAACGGGTACGCGCCGCGGATTTACTTTTTCCATTCACTTCTCGTCGGGCCGCTCGATGCATGGCCTGCGCAGTTCGCTCACGCAGCCGGACTGGGCTTCGATCACGCGCTGATCGGCGGCCTCTTCGAGCCGGGCCGCGCGGGTCACGCACAGGTGGTTGGCAACCACGGCCGGCTGCATCCGGCATTCGAGACTCAGCAACCCGCCACGGAGGCGATCCGTACGCTCGCGCACGCCGCACGCCAGAACGGTCTGACCTTGCTGGTCGATCTGGTGATCGACCGGATGGCCGCCGATGGCGCGCTGTACGCCGAACATGCCGCCTGGTTCCACCCATTCGAGTCTGAAGAGGCGCGGCTCGATCCGCGCCATGTGCATCACGAGGACAACGTCGCGTATGCCAACTTCAACGACGACGCCAGCCGCGCTGCGTTAGTCGGCTGGTGGACGCAGCAACTGCTGGCGCTGGCCGACGCCGGTGTCGGCGGCGTCCGGTTCGATTCGCCGCATCGCGTGCCGGCCGCGGTTTGGCGGCAACTCGGCGAAGCGGTTCGGGCGAAGCATCCCGACGTGCGCTTCCTCGCCGCGACGCCGGGTCTCGCGCGTGGCGATTTGCTCGGCCTCGCTGGCGCGGGCTTCGACAGCGTGTTCTCGTCGGTGCGCTGGTGGGACTTCCGCGCCGGCTGGATGGTGGAAGAGCATGCCGCGCTCGCCCGCATCGCCGCACCCATCGCCTTTCCCGAAGCGCCTTACGGCACCCGCCTCGCTGCCGATCTCAGCGAGGCGCACGACGCCGCCATCGTCGAGCGGGCCTACCGGCGCGCGCTGTTCGCGTCGGCCTCGACCGGCACCGGCTGGATGATGCCGATGGGCTTCGAATATGGCATCACCGAGCCCATGTCGCAGACGCGCGGCGACGCTGCGCAGTTTGCGCTGGCCTGCCGGTCGAAGCGATTCGATCTCTCGGAACAGATCAGCCATGTGAACGACGTGGCGCGCAATACAAAAACGCTGCACGCCAACGGCGAATTGCGCCCGCTAAGCGGGCCCGGCGCGCCCGCGGCCGTCTTGCTGCGCGCCGACGCGCCCGATCTGCGCGACGCCGGAGAAGCGATCCTGATCGCCATCAACCCCGAACTCGGTGCGCCTGTGCGCGTCGATCCAGCCCGCTTCCTCACGGGCGTACCGGGCAACTTCACGCGCTTCGTCCCGCTCGACGCGTCCGCGCATGCCACGCCCGCCACGCTGACGCCGTTCACGCTCGCACCCGGCGCCGTCAGTTTGTTCCGCGGGGTCGCCGATGAACCGATCCGTCTCGCGCCGCCGATCGACAAGGCAAACAGCAAGCGCAGCGGCCGCAAGACGGTGCTCGAAGCGATCAGCGCGCCGCGCGTGGCGATCGAGAGCGTGACACCCGCGGTCGATAACGGACGCTTCCCCGCCAAACGCACGGTGGGCGAGCGCGCCGAAATCACCGCCGCGATCTTCGCGGAAGGCCACGACAAGATCGCCGCCGCCGTCGTCTGGCGCGCCGCTGACGAAACCGCCTGGCACGAAGTACCGATGAGCCCCGCACAGCCGGCCGGCCTCGATATCTGGAAAGCGCGCATTCCGCTGGAGCGCATGGGCCGTCACGAGTTTACGGTGATCGCATGGCGCGACGACTTTGCGTCGCTGGTCGAGCATATTCAGAAGAAGCTGAAGGCGGGCCAAACCGTCGAACTCGAACTCGACGAAGCCACGCATCTGTTCGCCCTGGTGCTCGCCGAAGTGGAAACCGCGGAAGGTACGATAAGCGAGCCGCTCGAACATATCGTCAAGGTCTTCACCAAGGCCGATCCCGAGGCCAAGCTCGCACTGCTGCTGGCGCCGACCACCGCGAAGGCGATGACCGCCGCGCGCCACCGCCCGTTCCTGAGCCGCGATCCAATCGTCTACAAGATCGACGCCGAACGCACCGCGGCAGGCTTTGCAAGCTGGTACGAAATCTTCCCGCGTTCGATGAGCGACGATGAATCGCGTCACGGCACCTTCGCTGACGTCGTCACGAAACTGCCGCGCATCCGCGACATGGGTTTCGACGTGTTGTACTTCCCGCCGATCCACCCGATCGGCGTCGCCAATCGCAAAGGCCGCAACAATACGCTGACCGCACAGCCGGGCGATGTCGGCAGCCCGTACGCGATCGGTGGGGTCGAGGGCGGCCACACTGCCGTGCATCCCGAACTCGGCACGCTCGACGACTTCAAGCAGATGCTGGCCGCCGCCCACGCGCACGGCCTCGAAATCGCGCTCGACTTCGCGATCCAGTGCTCGCCGGATCACCCGTGGCTGAAGGAGCATCCGACGTGGTTCGCCTGGCGTCCCGACGGCACGCTGCGTTACGCGGAAAATCCGCCGAAGAAGTACCAGGACATCGTCAATCCGGACTTCTATGCGCACGACGCCAAGCCCGATTTGTGGCTCGCGCTGCGCGACGTCTTCCTGTTCTGGATCGAGGCGGGCGTGCACATTTTCCGTGTGGACAATCCGCACACCAAACCGCTGCCGTTCTGGGAATGGGTGATCGACGATGTGCGCTCGCGCTATCCCGACACGATTTTCCTCGCTGAAGCCTTCACGCGGCCGCGCATGATGAACCGGCTCGGCAAGATCGGCTTCTCGCAGTCGTACACGTATTTCACGTGGCGCGAGTCGAAGCGCGACTTCATCGAGTACATGACCGAACTCACGCAAACCAGCGCGCGTGATTTCTACCGGCCGAATTTTTTCGTCAATACACCGGACATCAACCCGCGGCATTTGCAGTCGTCGGGGCGTTCGGGCTTTCTGATCCGGGCCGCGTTGGCCTCCACACTCGCCGGTTTGTGGGGCGTGTATAGCGGTTTCGAATTGTGCGAGGCCGCTGCGTTGCCGAACAGCGAGGAATATCTCGACTCCGAAAAGTATCAACTACGCGCGTGGGACTGGAACCGGCCCGGCAACATCGTCGGCGAGATCACTGCGTTGAACCGGATTCGCCGCGCAAACCCGGCATTGCAAACGCATCTCGGCCTCACGTTACTCACGGCGCACAATGACAAGATCCTGTTCTTCGAAAAAGCGACCGCAGCACGCGACAACGTGATCCTGGTCGCGATCAATCTCGACCCCTTCAACGAACAGGGCGCGGATATCGAATTGTCGTGGGACACTTTCAACCACTGGAATCTGCACGACCATGGCGCGCTGGAAGCGACCGATCAGATGACCGGTGCGCGTTTCGAATGGCACGGCCGCTGGCAGCACGTCCGCCTCGGTTCAGGCCAACCGTTTTCGATCTGGCGCATCGCGCCGCTCGGCGGCCTACCCGCTGAACGCCCGGATGATGCCGACAGCGACTATCACGCAGACGACGCTGGCAACCCAACCCCTACGGAAGGTGCGACATGAAGCGTGAAGATCCAGCCCAAAGCACGTCGCAGATCCATGCGAGCACAGCCGCCGGCGCGGCGAAAGTGCGGACATCGCGGCGCGGCAAACCCGCCGCGCTCAGCGACGATCCGCTCTGGTATAAAGACGCCATCATTTATCAGGTGCACATCAAGTCGTTCTTCGACGCGAACAACGACGGCGTCGGCGATTTTCCGGGCCTGATCGCGAAGCTCGACTACATCGCCGAGCTCGGCGTGAATGCGATCTGGCTGCTGCCGTTCTATCCGTCGCCGCGGCGCGACGACGGCTACGACATTGCCGATTACCGCAACGTGCATCCCGACTACGGTCAACTATCGGACGTGAAGCGCTTCATTCAGGAAGCGCACGCACGCGGCATCCGCGTGATTACGGAACTGGTGATCAACCATACGTCCGATCAACATCCGTGGTTTCAACGCGCCCGTCGCGCGAAGCCGGGGTCGAATCATCGCAACTATTATGTGTGGTCCGAAACCGATCAGAAGTACCAGGAAACGCGGATCATCTTCATCGATTCTGAACCGTCGAACTGGACCCATGATCCGGTCGCGGGCGCTTACTACTGGCATCGCTTCTACTCGCACCAGCCCGATCTGAACTTCGACAATCCGGCCGTGCTGAAGGAAGTGCTGCAGGTGATGCGCTTCTGGCTCGACATGGGCATCGACGGGCTGCGGCTCGACGCGGTGCCATATCTGGTCGAACGCGAAGGCACCAATAACGAGAACCTGCCGGAAACGCACGCAGTACTGAAGAAGATCCGCGCGACCATCGACGCCGAGTATCCGAACCGCATGCTGCTCGCCGAAGCGAACCAGTGGCCGGAAGACGTGAAGGAATATTTCGGCGACGAAGACGAATGCCACATGGCGTTCCACTTCCCGCTGATGCCGCGCATCTATATGTCGATTGCGAGCGAGGATCGCTTCCCAATCACCGACATCATGCGGCAGACGCCGGACCTCGCGGAAACGAATCAGTGGGCGATTTTCCTGCGCAATCACGATGAACTGACGCTCGAAATGGTCACGGATTCAGAGCGCGATTACCTGTGGAACACCTATGCGAGCGATCGCCGGGCGCGCCTGAACCTCGGCATTCGCCGCCGGCTCGCACCGCTGATGGAACGCGACCGCCGCCGCATCGAGCTGATCAATTCGCTGCTGCTGTCGATGCCCGGCACGCCCGTGATCTATTACGGCGACGAGCTCGGCATGGGCGACAACATCCACCTCGGCGACCGCGACGGCGTGCGCACGCCGATGCAGTGGTCGTCGGATCGTAACGGCGGGTTCTCGCGCGCCGATCCCGAACAACTGGTGCTGCCGCCGGTGATGGGTTCGTTGTACGGCTTCGACGCCGTCAACGTCGAAGCGCAAAGCCGCGATCCGCATTCGCTGTTGAACTGGACTCGGCGCATGCTCGCCACGCGCCGTGCGAAACAAACCTTCGGACGCGGCACGATCCGATTCCTGAAGCCGGAAAACCGCAAGATCCTTGCGTATCTGCGCGAATTGCCGGACGAACCCCCGATCCTGTGCGTCGCGAATCTGTCGCGCGCACCGCAGGCGGTCGAACTCGATCTATCCGAGTTCAACGGCTCGGTGCCGATCGAAATGACTGCCGATTCCGTGTTCCCGGCAATCGGCCAGCTCACTTATCTGCTGACCTTCCCGCCGTACGGTTTCCTGTGGTTCATGCTCTGCTCGAGTGGCCAGCGTCCGACATGGGCGCAAGCGCATTCCGAACCGCTGCCCGAGTTCGTCACGATCGTGATCCGCGAGGGTCAGGTCGGCCCGACGCCGGAAAACGTCCGGCTGCTCGAATCCGAAGTGCTGCCGTCCTGGCTGAGCCGGCGCCGCTGGTTTGCCTCAAAGGATCAGAAGATGCACGCGGTGCGCCTCGCCGCGTTGACGACGATCCCCAACGGCGGTTTCGCGTTCACCGAAATCGAAGCCGACGTGGGCGATCATACCGAACGCTACGTCGTGCCGATCGCGATCACGTGGGGCGGCGAGACCACCACGCCGCTGTTCATGCAACTCGCCTTGGCGCGCGTGCGCCGCGGCCGCAACGTCGGTCATCTGACGGACGCGTTCGCACTGCCCATCTTCGCTCATGGCGTGATGCGCAAGCTGCGCGAACGCGCCGTCGTGCCGACCGTACAGAAGAGCGAGATCAAGTTCCTCCCCACCGAGCGTTTCTCCGAACTCAATGATATCGGTGAGCGGCCCGAAATCCGCTGGCTGGCGGCCGAGCAAAGCAACAGCTCGCTGATCATCGCCGATGCCGCGGTGTTGAAACTGGTGCGGCGTCTGGTGAGCGGCGTTCATCCGGAAGCGGAAATCAGCCGCTATTTGACCCAGCTCGGCTACGCGAACACCGCGCCGCTGTATGGTGAAGTGGTGCGCGTCGATCCCGAAGGCGTGCCGCATACACTCGCTATCTTGCAAGGCTATATCGACAATCAGGGCGACGCCTGGAACTGGTCGCTGGACTACCTGCGCCGCTCGGTGGACGAACTCGCGATCGCCGTCGATACGGACGGGCAATCGCCGGACCGCGACAACGAAACGATTCTCATGGAAGGTTACAGCGCGTTGGCCGGCACCATTGGTAAGCGGCTTGGCGAACTGCACATGGCGCTTGCGTCACCTTCCGACGACCCGGCATTCGCACCGGAACTCGCCAGCGCCGAGCAGGTGAAGGCGTGGGTCGCCGGCACGCAAGCCATGCTCGCCGGCGCGCTCGATCTGCTCGCGCCGCGCATCGAACAGATGAGCGATCCGGACACCCAGGCATTGGCACAAAGCCTGATCGACCGTCGCGCCGCGCTGGTCGCTGCGGTCAGCAAGCTGGTGTCGGGCGATGCGGGCGCGCTGCGTACCCGCATTCACGGCGACTTCCATCTGGGTCAGGTGCTGGTCGCGCAGGGCGACGCGTATCTGATCGACTTCGAAGGCGAACCCGCGCGTACGCTGGAGGAACGGCGTCAGAAGTCGAATCCATTGCGCGACGTGGCCGGCTTGTTGCGCTCGCTGTCGTATGCGAGCGCCGCGGCGCAGTCCACGATGGAAAGCGCGCCACAGCAAACCGCCGATCGCAAGCGCGCGCTCTTCGACCGTTTCCGTGCGCATGCTACCGAGACGTTCCTCAAGGAATACCGCGCCGCCATCGCGGATTCGCCGACGCCACTGGTAGCGCCCGAAGCCGAACAGGCCTTGCTCGATCTGTTCCTGATCGAGAAAGCCGCTTATGAAATCCGTTACGAGGCGGCGAATCGTCCAACGTGGCTCAGTTTGCCGGTACGCGGCCTCGCCTCGCTCACCAGCCGCTTGCTCGGTGACACTGGCAGCCCGCAGCACGATCCATCAACCCAGGCGCCAAACGCCGCCGCATCGCCTAATCCGGCCGAGGGCGACTATGAGTGAGCACGATCCGGCCGCAGGCCTCCAACCCCTCGATATCGACGCGCTCGTTGAAGCGCGTCACCCCGATCCTTTCTCGCAGCTCGGCATGCATCGGACGGACGCGGGTCCGGTGGTGCGCGCGCTGCTGCCGAACGCCAGGCACGTCACCGTCATTTCACGCGCCAACGGCGCAACGCTCGGCGAGCTCGAGCAACTCAGGCCGGGGCTGTTTGCCGGCCGCATCACCTCTGCCGCGCCCTATCGCCTGCGCATCGACTGGCATGGGACCGTGCAGGAAATCGAAGACACGTATTCGTTCGGCCCCGTTCTCGGCGACGAGCCGTTGGGCCGTCTGGCCGGTGGCGACCCGTACGCGGTGCTCGAATGCCTCGGCTCGCGTCCGATGGAAGTGGACGGCGTGCCAGGCGTGCGCTTCGCCGTCTGGGCGCCGAACGCGCGGCGCGTCTCGGTGGTCGGCGACTTCAATTCGTGGGACGGTCGCCGTCATCCGATGCGGCTGCGCCATCAGGCAGGCGTGTGGGAATTGTTTGTGCCGCGCGTCGGCCCGGGCACGCGCTACAAGTACGAATTGCTCGCCCGTGACGGCCATCCGTTGCCGCTGAAGGCCGACCCGTGCGCGATGCAAACGGAATTGCCACCAGGCACCGCGTCCGTGGTCGCGCATGTCGACGAGATCGAGCGATTTGAATGGACCGATCACGACTGGATTCAGTCGCGCGCCGCCAAACAGACCTCGCGCGCGCCGATCTCGATCTACGAAGTGCATGCCGAATCGTGGCTGCGCGTCGCCGAAGAGGGCCAGCGCGGCCTCACGTGGGAAGAACTCGCCGAGCGGTTGATTCCGTACGTGAAAAGCATGGGCTTCACGCATGTCGAGTTCATGCCGATCGCCGAGCATCCGTTCGGCGGTTCGTGGGGCTATCAGCCGCTCGGACAGTTCGCGCCGTCGGCACGCTTCGGCAAACCCGAGCAGTTCGCCCTGTTCGTCGACAAGGCGCACGCGGCCGGCCTCGGCGTACTTCTCGACTGGGTGCCGGCGCACTTTCCGAACGACGTGCATGGCCTGATCGATTTCGACGGCACGCCGCTCTACGAACACGCCGATCCGCGCGAAGGCTATCACCAGGACTGGAACACGATGATCTACAACCTCGGCCGCAACGAGGTGAGCGCGTTCCTGGTGGCATCGGGCCTCGCATGGTTGAAGCGCTATCACGTCGACGGTCTGCGTGTGGATGCGGTCGCCTCGATGCTGTACCGCGACTATTCGCGCGCCGCCGATGAGTGGGTGCCGAACATCCACGGCGGGCGCGAAAATCTCGAGTCGATCGCATTTCTGAAGCGGCTGAATCATGAAGTCGGCTATGTGCCGGGCGTGCCGGGCGCGATCACGATCGCCGAGGAATCGACCGCGTGGCCGGGCGTGACCGCACGCCTCGAAGATGGCGGCCTCGGCTTCCAGTTCAAGTGGAACATGGGCTGGATGCACGACACGCTGCACTACATGGAAGAGGACCCGGTCTACCGCCAATACCATCACCACATGATGACCTTCGGGATGGTGTACGCATATTCCGAGCGTTTCGTGTTGCCGCTCTCTCACGACGAGGTGGTGCACGGCAAAGGCTCGCTGCTCGGCAAGATGCCCGGCGACAGATGGCAGAAATTCGCCAACCTGCGCGCGTACTTCGGCTTCATGTGGACGCATCCGGGCAAGAAGCTGCTGTTCATGGGCGGCGAATTCGGCCAGATGGCGGAATTCGATCACGACACGTCGCCACACTGGCATCTGCTCGACGATCCGAACCATCACGGTGTGCAGAAGCTCGTGCGCGACCTGAACCATCTGTACCTCCACGAGCCCGCGCTGCATTTGCTCGACAGCGAGCCGGGCGGCTTCCAATGGCTAGTTGGCGACGACAACGGCAACAGCGTGTATGCCTACCGCCGCACCGATGGCGAAGGCCGCGAACTGGTGGTGGTGTGCAATATGACGCCGGTGCCACGGGTCGGTTACCGGATGGGAATGCCGCGCGCCGGCCGCTGGGCAGAAGTGCTGAATACGGATGCCGGCGTGTACGGCGGCTCGAACATGGGCAATGGCGGGCTGATCCACACCGACAACGTCTCGAGCCACGGCTGGCCGCATTCCGCTGCGCTGACGCTGCCACCTTTGGCAACGATCGTTTTGCGCGCAGATTGATAGAAGTGTTGTAAGACGGGCGCGCGGCGGCCAGGCCGCGCGCCCTTTGCATGAAGTCCCACGATAGCGTTCATAAAACAGAACAAGGAAGGGGAATCATGTCGCATGCAATGCCCGACCGGCTTCTGCCCGGCTCGCCCTATCCGCTCGGCGCTAGCTGGGATGGCCTCGGCGTCAACTTTGCGGTGTTCTCGGCGAATGCGCAGAAAATCGAGCTTTGCCTGTTCGATCCCACCGGTCGCAAGGAGATCAGGCGCTTCACGCTGCCCGAATGCACCGACGAAATCTGGCACGGCTATTTGCCCAATGCGCACCCCGGCACGGCATACGGCTTTCGTGCGCATGGGCCGTACCAGCCGCAGCACGGACATCGTTTCAATCCGCACAAACTATTGCTTGATCCGTATGCGCGCAAACTGGTCGGGCAGTTTCGCTGGTCCGATGCGCTATTCGGTTACCGTGTGCATTCGAATCGCGCCGACCTGTCCATCGACCGGCGCGACTCGGCGCCGGCCATGCCAAAGTGCGTCGTGATCGACGAAGCCTTCGACTGGTCGCACGACAAGCGCCCGAATGTGCCGTGGGGCGAAACCGTCGTCTACGAGGCGCATGTGCGCGGCGTGTCGATGTTGCGCCCCGATTTGCGCCAGCACGAACGTGGCACGTTTGCCGCGCTGGCGTCGCCGGAATTCATCGAGCATTTACTGAAGCTCGGCGTGACCGCCGTCGAATTGCTGCCCGTGCATGCGTTTCTGAACGACCGCTTTCTGGTGGAGCGCGGCCTGCGCAACTACTGGGGTTACAACACCGCGGCATTTTTTGCGCCGGAGCCGTCGTATCTGAGTTCGCACCGGCTTGATGAAATGCGCATCGCCGTGCGTCAGTTGCATGCGGCCGGCATCGAAGTGATTCTCGACGTGGTCTACAACCACACCTGCGAAGGCAACGAGATGGGGCCTACCGTCTCATGGCGCGGCCTCGACAACGCGAGCTACTACCGCCTGATTCCCGGCGACGAACGCCACCATATCAACGACACCGGCTGCGGCAATACCGTGAACCTGCCGCATCCGCGCGTGCTGCAGATGGTGATGGATTCGCTGCGCTACTGGTCGACGAAGTTCAATATCGACGGCTTCCGTTTCGATCTCGGCGTGACGCTCGGCCGCGAGCAGCATGGTTTCGATCCCGGCTCCGGTTTCTTCGACGCGTTGCGCCAGGACCCGATCCTGTCGCAACGCAAGCTGATTTCCGAGCCATGGGACATCGGCCCTGGCGGTTATCAACTCGGCAACCATCCACCGGGCTTCGCCGAATGGAACGATCGTTTCCGCGATACAGTGCGCCGCTTCTGGCGCGGTGACGCGGGCCTGCGTCCCGATCTTGCAGCGCGTCTCACCGGTTCCGCGGATCTGTTCAACCGGCGTTTCAGGAAACCGTGGGCATCGGTCAACTTTGTCACGTCGCATGACGGTTTTACGCTCGCCGATACCACCGCGTATGAACACAAGCACAACGAGGCCAATCTCGAAGACAACAACGACGGCCACAACGAAAACTGCAGTCGCAATTGGGGTGTAGAGGGCCCGACCGACGATCCGGTCCTCCTCGAAACCCGCAAACGCGTGGCCCGCTCGCTGATCGCCACGTTGCTGATGGCGCTCGGCACACCCATGGTGCTGGCAGGCGACGAATCGCTGCGCACGCAGAACGGCAACAACAATGCGTACTGCCAGGATAACGAACTATCATGGCTTGACTGGGAGCGCGCGGAGTCGCCCGACGGCCGTCAGATGACCGCGTTCGTCGCACGCGTGATCGCGCTGCGCAAACAGCATCCGCTGCTGCGCGAAACGCGCTTTCTGTTCGGCGATCGCGAAGTGTTGCCGGGCTTGTTCGATGTCGGCTGGTTCGATGAACACGGCGATCCGCTCACTATCGAAGCCTGGCAGGACCCCGAAGGCCGCGCGTTCACGTTGCGGCGCGCGGGTCCAGGCTTGAATGACGAAACGGAAGTATTGTTGATGATGCTCAATGCTGCGGACGAAACACGGCGTTTCACACCGCCCGCGCCACACCTGGAATGGCATGTGCTGCTAGATACGGCTGAGCCGGAAAGCGCGCCGCATCGGTTGGCAGTGCCGGAGGTCGAAGTGGCCGCGCATAGCCTCGTGATGCTGGCGGCGCAGCCCATTGGCGAAGCGGATTGGCAGGCGGGCTGGAAAGCCGGCGCGCAGCACGGGCCGCGGCTGTTGACCGCGCTGCCGCCCGATCCGGGTGCGCATCCGCCGAGCAGCGATACGTCGCCGACCACGTAGGCGAAAGTAACATCGAATGGTGATGAATCATGTCCGAAAGTCCGATTGATCCTCACGCGCATCATCACGCGCATTGCCTGCCGTTCAGCGCACAGTTGCTAGGCGCTACGGGCGCGAAGCCGCGCACGCGGTTCCGTTTCTGGGCGCCTTCGTGCAAGACGGTCCAGGTGGAGATCGAAAACGGACCGGCCCAGGGCGCGCACGACATGACGCCTGCCGGCAACGGCTGGTTCGAAACCACCGTCGAGAGCGGCGCGGGCACACTGTATCGCTTCCGGCTCGATGGCGAGCATGCGGTGCCCGATCCTGCGTCACGCTTCCAGCCGCAAGACGTGCACGGGCCGAGCGAAGTGATCGACCCGCGCGCGTACCACTGGGAACATACGAACTGGCACGGTCGCCCGTGGGAAGAAACGGTGTTGTACGAGTTGCACGTCGGCGCGATGGGCGGCTATGCGGGCGTGCAGAAACGTCTGCCCACGCTTGTCGCGCTCGGCGTGACGGCCATCGAACTCATGCCGTTAAACGACTTTCCCGGCCGCCACAATTGGGGCTACGACGGCGTGCTGCCATATGCGCCCGATTCCGCGTACGGCCGCCCCGAAGAACTGAAAACGCTGATCGACGCCGCGCACGGTCTCGGCCTGATGGTTTTTCTCGACGTGGTCTACAACCATTTCGGACCGGACGGCAATTATCTGCACCAATACGCCCGCTCGTTTTTCCGCGAAGGCACGCACACGCCGTGGGGCCCGGCGATCGATTTCGACCGCAGTGAAGTGAGCGATTTCTTCATCGACAACGCTGTCTACTGGATCAACGAATATCGTCTCGACGGCCTGCGTTTCGACGCGGTGCATGCCATCGACAATCACACGTGGCTGCGCGAATTGTCCGACCATATCCGCGCGAAAGTGCAGCACGGCCGGCATGTGCATCTGGTGCTGGAAAACGAACACAACAGTGCGAGCCTGCTTGAAACGCATTTCGACGCGCAGTGGAACGACGACGCGCACAACACGCTGCACGTTCTGCTGACGGGCGAAACGGAAGGCTATTACCACGCATACGAGGATCAGCCGATCCGCCGCCTTGCGCGCGTGTTGTCGGAAGGTTTCGCGTATCAAGGTGACCCGTCGCCGATTCACGACGGTGCGCCGCGTGGCGAAGCGAGCCGGCATCTGTCGCCCACCTCGTTCGTGATGTTCTTGCAGAATCACGATCAGATCGGCAATCGCGCATTCGGCGAGCGCCTGCGCAAGCTGACGTCGGACGATGCCTTGCGCGCCGCCACCGGTTTGCTGCTGCTGTCGCCGCATATCCCCATGCTGTTTATGGACGAGGAATACGGCTCGACCCAGCCGTTCCTGTTTTTCACCGACTACACCGGCGAGCTCGCCGACGCCGTGCGCGAAGGGCGGCGTCGCGAATTCGCACGCTTTTCGGCGTTCAGCGATGAAAAGCGTCGCGCGCAGATTCCCGATCCGAACGACGTGCAGACCTTTGCGGCCTCGTCGCCGCCTGAGCCCATTCAAGGCGCCGCTGCGGATGCAAACGCGAAAGACCGCCTCGAGTGGATGCACTTCTACAAATCCGCGCTCGCCGTGCGGGCGAAGCTGATCACGCCGCGTCTGAAACATGCCAAAGCGTGTGGCTCGACCGTGTTGACCGCCACAAACGGCGGCGACGCCAATGCGCTGATTTCCCGCTGGAAACTCACCGATGGCGAAACCTTGTCGATTGCGTTGAATCTCTCGAAGGAGAACGTGGCGTTCCCCGATCTGCCTGCCGGCAAAGTGATTTTCGAAACGCCGCCGCGCGTGCGCGAGCAGATCGACGCCAAGGTGTTGCCGTCATTCGCGTTCGTCGCGTGGGTGACCGGCGACGTCAGCGACTATGCCATCGGCCACGATGCCCGCATCGCCGGCCAACAGGAGCACAACGCGTGAGTGCCACCCGCCGTCCAAACGATACGATCGTGACCCTTGCCACGCGCGCTGGCTTCGAAGTCGAGTGGCGGGATGCGCACCATACGACGCAACACGTACCCGAGAGCACACTCGCCGTGCTGCTCGACCGGATGGGTTTACCGTGCGGTAACGCCACGCAGATCCGGCACAGCGCCGCCGCGCTCGAAGCGGAACTCTCCGGCCGCAAACTGCCCCCGCTGATGACGGCGGAGGTCGAGCGCGGCATCGCGCTGCCTGCCGCGGCGATCAAATCCGGCAGTCACTACCGGATCGAACTCGAAAGCGGCTCGATCATCGACGGTCGCTTCACGGCGCCTAAAGGCGAGGAAGCGTTGCTCACACCGATCGACGAGCCCGGCTATCACACGCTGGTGATCAACGAACAACGCATGACTTTGGCCGTCGCGCCGTCGCGCTGCTATACCGTCGCCGATGCATGGCGCACGCTGCACGACGGCACCACGACGCAAACGCCGCTGTTGTGGGGTATCGCCGCGCAGTTATACGGCTTGCGCCGCACGGGCGATGGCGGCATCGGCGACTATACGGCCCTCGCGCAAATGGCGATTGAAAGCGCAAAGCGTGGCGCGCATGCGCTCGCCGTCAGTCCGACGCACGCGATGTTCAGCGCCGAGCCAAATCGCTTCAGTCCGTATTCGCCGTCGTCGCGTTTGTGGCTGAATGTCACGCATATCGACCCCACCGCGGTGTTCGGTGCCGAAGCCGCGCGCGCCGCGCTCGAGGCCGCGCAGGCCACCGAAGCATGGCCGGCACTCGAAGACTTGCCACTGATCGACTGGCCGAACGCGGTCGTGCTGAAGCTGAAGGTTTTGCGTGCGCTGTACGAGAATTTCTGCGCCCAGGAACGCGCGCACGACACGCCGCGTGCGCTCGAATTTCACGGTTTCTGCGAACGTGCCGGCCGTGCGCTCGAAGACCACGCGCGTTTCGAAGCGCTACAGGCGGTGCAGTTGGCTCAGGAAGGCGGCAATGGCCACTGGCGCAACTGGCCCGAGGCATTGCGCGATCCACGCAGTCCGGAAGTTGAAGCCTTTGCCGAAGCGCATCGGCATGAAGTCGACTTTCATCTGTTTCTGCAATGGCTCGCCGCCAAGGGCTTGTCGCACGCGCAGCATGCAGCGAGCGACGCCGGCATGGCGGTCGGCCTGATCGCCGACCTCGCCGTCGGGTGCGATAGTGCCGGCAGCCATGCATGGTCGTACCGCGACGACATGCTGCAAGGCATTTCAGTGGGCGCACCGCCCGATCTGTTCAACCAGGCCGGACAGGCTTGGGGGCTCACTACCTTCTCGCCACGCGCAATGCGCACGCAGGGCTTCTCCGCATTCATCGACATGCTGCGCGCGGCGTTCGCGCATGCGGGCGGCATCCGCATCGACCACATTCTCGGCTTGCGGCGCCTGTGGCTCGTGCCCGAGGGCGAGAGCGCGCGCAACGGCGCCTATCTGCGCTATCCGCTCGAAGACCTGCTGCGGCTGATCGCGCTCGAATCATGGCGGCATCGCGCGATCGTGATCGGCGAAGATCTCGGCACTGTGCCGCCCGGTTTTCGCGAGCGGCTCGACGAGCACGGTCTCGCCGGCATTCGCGTGCTGTGGTTCGAAGGCGCGGAAGGCGGCAGGGGCTTCAAGCCGCCGCAGGCGTGGGACCGCAACGCTGTCGGCACCACCACGACCCATGATCTGCCGACCGTGGCGGGCTGGTGGCGCGGCAGCGACATCACGTGGCGCAACCGGATCGGTCAGACGATGGCGCGCGCCGATGGCCGCGACGCGGAGGAAGTGGCACAGGAAGAACGCGCCGCCGATCGCGCGCTGTTATGGCGCGCGTTCCAGCAAGCCGGCGTCGCCGCGCCGGACGTGGACGCGCCGCCGCCCGACAAGGCGCCCGTGGATGAAGCGCTCGCCTTCGTAGCCGCCACGCCCGGGCCGCTCGTCACTTTCCCGCTCGAAGATTTGCTCGCACTGGTCGAGCAACCGAATCTGCCCGGCTCGATCGACGAGCATCCGAACTGGCGCCGCCGCGTGATCTTGCCCATCGACGCATTGTTCGAGGACGGCACCTTCAGCGATCGCCTGCTGGCGGTCGACCGCGCGCGCCGCGGCGCCACCGTTCCTGCTGCTTCCAACGTTTCTTCGGAGCCTGATACGCCATGACCGTCCCGCGCTCCACGCTTCGCCTCCAGTTCCATCGAGGCTTTACCTTCGACGATGCCACCAAGCATGTCGACTACTTCGCCGCGCTCGGCATCAGCCACGTGTACGCGTCGCCCATCACCACCGCCGAGCCGGGTTCGATGCATGGCTACGATATCGTCGACTACACCCAGGTCAACGCTGAATGCGGAGGCGAAGCGGGCTTGAAACGCCTCGCCGACAAACTGCGCGCGCACAACATGGGGTTGATCGTCGACGTGGTGCCGAATCATATGGGCGTCGGCGGCTCGAACAACGCGTGGTGGCTCGATATCCTCGAATGGGGCCGGCACAGCGCGTACGCTCGCCACTTCGATGTCGACTGGCATTCGCCCGATCCGGCCTTGCGCGGCAAGGTGCTGGCGCCGACACTTGGCGCGCCGTACGGCGAGGAACTCGCGGCCGGCCGGATTGCGCTGCATTTTGCGGCCGACAGCGGGCGCTTTTATATCGGCTACGGGCCGCATATGTTTCCGGTGTGCCCAATCGACTACGCGGCGATTCTGCAAAGCGCGGACCGCGCCGATCTCGCCGCACTGGCCGAACGTTTCCAGGGCCTGACGACGCAGCCTGCCGATCAGCCGCGCGCCGCCGAAGGACGCGACATGCTGCGCGAATTCGTCGCGCAAAGCGGCAGCTCGGCGATCGAATTGGTGCTGGAATCGTATTCGACCGCAGACCCGGTGACGCGTGACCGTTTGCATCGATTGATCGAACGGCAGCACTTCCGCCTCGCGTGGTGGCGCACTGCTTCAGACGAAGTGAACTGGCGGCGTTTCTTCGACATTTCGACGCTGGCCGGTGTGCGTGTGGAGCGGCCTGAAGTGTTCGAGGCGGTGCACGCGCTGATTTTCCGTCTGTATCAGGAAGGCGTGGTGGATGGTTTGCGGATCGACCACGTGGACGGCCTCGCCGAACCGCGCGAGTATTGTCAGCGCCTGCGGCAGCGCCTCACCGAATTGCGCGACACCGCGCCGTATGTGGTCGTCGAAAAGATTCTCGGCCGCGGCGAGCCGCTGCGCGACGATTGGCCCGTGGACGGCACGACCGGCTACGATTTCATGAACGACGTGGGCGCACTGCTGCACGATCCGGCCGGCGCCGAACCGCTCGCGCAGACCTGGGCCGAACTCACCGGCCGCAGCCCTCGCTTCACCGACGAAGCCCTGGCCGCGCGACGCAAGATTCTCGCGGAAAACCTCTCGGCGGAACTGGACCGCGCGGCGCGCGCGCTGCACCGCATTGCCCGCGATTCGTTGACCACGCGCGATTTCACCTTCACCGCGCTGCGGCGCGTGCTGGCCGAACTGGTCGTGCATTTTCCGGTGTATCGGGTCTATCCACAGAACGGGCTGCGCAGCGCTGCCGATAACGTGTATTTCGAGCAGGCGCTAGCAGGCGCGAGTGAGACGCTTTCGCGCGCGGACTACGTGGTGCTCGACCGCGTGAACGCGTGGCTTGGCGGCAGTGCTGAAGAGGTGCCGAACGCACGCGGCAATGCGCAATCGCAACAGCAAGGTTCGAATGGCGCCCCGCCAAGTCATGCAGGTTCCGCGCGGCGCACTGCGCAGACGCTGTTTTCGCAATTGACCGCACCGGTCGCCGCAAAGGCGATTGAAGATACAGCGTGCTATCGCTACGGACGCTTGCTATCGCGCAACGAAGTCGGCTCGGACCCGGGCGAGTTTGCTCTGTCGGTCGCGCAATTTCATGCGGCGAATCTCGAACGTTCGCAGCGCTTTCCTCACGCGATGCTCGCCACGGCCACGCACGATCACAAGCGTGGCGAAGACGTGCGTGCGCGGCTTGCGGTGTTAAGCGAGATTTTTCATGACTGGAGCACGACGTTGCGTGCGTGGTCGACCTTGAACGCGCCGCATCGCCGTGCGCTCGACGGTAAGCCGATCAGCAGCGTGAGCCACGACACAAGCTACGATTGGGCGCCAGGCCCCGCCGCCGAGGCGATGCTGTACCAGACATTGGTGGGCAGTTGGCCACCGGATTTAAAGCCGGACGATGAAGCGGGCGTCAAGGAACTGGCTGAGCGCGTCGCGCAATGGCAATTGAAGGCGCTACGGGAAGCGAAGCTGCAGACCAACTGGCTCGCCCCCGACGAAGCCTATGAGGCCGGCTGCCGCGATTTCCTGTTCGATATCCTGGCGCCGCAGCGACGCAATGGTTTCCTGCGCGAGTTGTCCGCGTTCGTGGCGCGGATTGGACGCGCCGGTGCGCTCAACAGTTTGCAGCAGACCGTGTTGCGGCTGACGTCGCCTGGGATTCCCGATCTTTATCAGGGTACTGAGTTGTGGGACTTCAGCCTGGTCGATCCCGACAATCGCCGGCCCGTCGATTTTGCGAGGCGTGAGGCGTGGCTCGCACAAACACCGCCTTCGGAGTTTCTGGCGAACTGGCACGATGGCCGGGTAAAGCTCTCGGTAGTGCAGCGCATGCTGGCGTTGCGCGCGCATTTGCCGGAGTTGTTGAGTCAGAGTGCGTATCTGCCGCTTGCAGTGCGCGGTGCGCATGCGTCCAATGTGGTCGCGTTTGCACGGCGGCATGGGAATGCGTGGGCTGTGGTGGTGGCGAGCCGGCTTGCTGCCGGGTTGCTCGGCGCAGAAGGCAATGGCGGCGATTTGCCGATGGTCGATCCGGCCAAATGGGGCGATACGGCGATCGAAATGCCCGCGGATCTGGCCGCGCGGGCGCTGTTCGACTGGCTGAGTCCGGCGGCGCCCAAGGTCGACGAAAACGGTTTGCTTTATCTGCGCGATGCGTTGAGCGCGATGCCTATCGCGGTGTTGGTGGAGGACGGCGTGCCACGTAGTTGATCTGTGATTTTTAGAAGATCTTTTGAAGATCGTATGCAGAGCAATGTTTCAGTGGACCTGAGACGGACTCAGCAAATAAGCCGTTCAACCGCCTTCGTCGTCATAGGTCTTCGGATAAACGCGCACGAGCACGATGCGCGGCCCCTTCATCTTTTTGACCACCACGTCGAAGCGATCGAACTCGACGCGCTGCCCTTCGGTAGGCAAATCGTTGAGCGCCTGAATCACGAGACCGCCGACCGATTCGGCCTTGCCCTCGTCAATGTCGATTCCGAGCGCGCGTTCCAACGACACCACCGGCAAGCTGCCCTTGCCCATCAGCGTGCCGTCGTCCATACGCGTCCAGTCGGCGTCGCCCTGGCGGAATTCGTCATGGATCTGCCCAACCAGCGCGCCGAGCAGATTGTCCAGCGTCAGAAAGCCGATCGGCTTCGAGTTCTTGTGACCAACCAGTGCGAAGTGCGGTGCGCCCTTGCGGAAGCGGCGAAACAGTTCGAGCGCCGGCATCTCCGGCTTCACATACTGCACGGGTCGCGCATATTTGGAGAGGTCGTCGAGCGTGCTGCCCGCGTGCCGCGCCAGCAGCAAATCCTTCAAGTGGATCATGCCCGCCACGCGCTCGCCGGACGCGTCTTCGAACAACGGATAGCGGCTAAAGCGGTGCCGCGCCACGACCTGCATGTTTTCGCGCAACGGCACATCGCGCCGCAGGCCGACCATTTCATAGGACGGCCGCATCAGATCCGAGACGGTCATGCGCGAAAAATCCAGCGAATGCGCAATCGTGTTCCATTCGTCCTGGCTGTATGCGCCATCTGGCGCACCGAGTTCAGTCGCGACGTTGGCGCGGCGGCCACGCAGGATCAGCTTGAGTTCGTCGGTCGAGTAATGCGAGTCGTGGCCGTGGTCCGCGTCGAGGCCCGCGAGCTTCAACACCGCGTTGGCGCTCGTGTTGAGCACCCAGATCGCCGGATACATCGCCCAGTAGAAACCGTACAGCGGCGTAGCGGCCCACAGCGAAACTTTCTCCGCCTCGCGAATCGCCAGCGACTTCGGCGCCAGCTCGCCCACCACGATGTGCAGGAACGAAATGCACGAGAAAGCGAAGAACAGCGAGATGCCGTGGATCAGCTTCTCCGACTCGACGCCGAGCAGGCTGAAGACCGGCGTGAGCAGTTCCGCGAACGCCGGCTCACCAATCCAGCCAAGCCCAAGCGACGCCAGCGTAATGCCGAGCTGACAGGCCGACAGATACGCGTCGAGCCGACCATGCACCTTTGCCAGCAAACGCCCACGCATACCGTGTTTGGCCGCGAGGCTCTGCACGCGCGTCTGCCGCAGCTTCACCAGACCGAATTCGGCGGCGACGAAAAAACCGTTGAGGGCAACGAGAAACAATGCACCGATAAGGGCGACAACCTGGATCAAAGCGACGGGCTCCGGCAACAAAAGTTGTCAGTATAAATGGCGAAAGCAAGCTGAAAGTTAATCGCGTGCAGGAACGCGCGTCGACACCTGCCGCTCACGTTGCTGTCGTTGCACTCAGCGGCACATGTAGCGCGAGCGTCACCGCTTCGCTCTCAGGCGCGTCGCTTTGCTCGAAACTGCCGCCGTGCGCTTCCGCAACGCGCTTGCACAGCGCGAATACCCACGCGATCCGTTTGGCTTCGCGCGGTTCGCGCGCCTGCTTGCGGGCAAAGGCCTCCAGCAGATGCGGCACCGCCGGATCGTCCAGCGCAGCGGCGCTTTGATTGAAGGTGACAGTGGCGTACCACCTGGTGGCGTCCGCGCGTGCGGCCAGCGTGACCGCGGCGCCCTCCGTACTCGCCTCGACGGCAAACGTGAGCATCAGCCACAACGCTGCGGCCAGGCGCTCACGGTCGCCGTTGAGCTGCTCGGTAGAGAGGTGCGACTCGACCGTGACCTCGACGCCACGTGCGCGCGCCAACCCGGAACGGACTTCGTCAACGGTTTCATCGAGTAGCGGATGCAGCGAAAACGGCGCAAGAGCCAGTTCCAGCGATTTGGTCTCGGCGCGCGTGGCGTCGACAATCGTCTCCAGCAACTTCACCTGCTGTTCCACGCCGTTGCGAATGCCGGTGACGGCGCGTTGCGAATTCGGGTCGTTGGCATCGAGCTTGCGCTCGAGCACGTACGCCCAGCTATGGATGGCGTTCAGCGGGCCACGGAGGTCATGCGACACCAGCGACAGCACGTGATCGCGCATAAACAGCGCGGTCTCCGCACGCAGACGTGCGGTGCGTTCGGATACGGCGAAGCCGGAAGGAACCGGCGTCGCGCCGGCGGTCCCGGTGGAAGGCGTTGTCACGATCGAACCCTCTCAGGCGGTGCATCAAATGTCAAACGAAG
The DNA here is from genome assembly GCF_030511745.1 of Paraburkholderia sp. SECH4. NCBI lineage: Bacteria > Pseudomonadati > Pseudomonadota > Betaproteobacteria > Burkholderiales > Burkholderiaceae > Paraburkholderia > Paraburkholderia sp. SECH4. The sequence goes on along the minus strand of NZ_JALOCP010000003.1, from coordinate 169,999 downwards.
CCCCATTATAGGCATGCCGTCCAGCGCAACCAGCCTGGCCGGATGGCTAACCTGAACGCAAACCACATGCCACACGGCAATCCTCGGCGATGCGAGCCCAACACGCCTACAATGTCGGTTTTTACGTTTTTGATCTAAGGAGCGACACATGTCGACTGTGACTACCGAATCCGGCCTGAAATACGAAGACATCGTTGAAGGCACTGGCGCCGAAGCGGTGGCCGGCAAGACCGTCAGCGTGCACTACACGGGCTGGCTGACCGACGGCCAGAAGTTCGACTCGAGCAAGGACCGCAACGACCCGTTCGCGTTCGTGCTGGGCGGCGGCATGGTCATCAAGGGCTGGGACGAAGGCGTGCAAGGCATGAAGGTCGGCGGCACGCGCAAGCTGACGATTCCGCCGCAACTCGGCTACGGCCTGCGTGGCGCAGGCGGCGTGATTCCGCCGAATGCAACGCTCGTGTTCGAAGTCGAACTGCTCGGCGTCTAAGTTTTTCGCTGCGCTGTTTTGTATTTTGTAATTGGGCTTCACCGATGAGTCACGCCGCCGTCACCGCTCCTAGCGTTTCGTTGCGCCGCTACGGCGCGATCGAAGCATCGGACGTGCACGACTTTCACCAGGTCGTGCTCGGACTCGACGGCGCGATGGTGATGGCGGTAGACGGCGTCGCGCATCAGATCGACGCCGGCTCCGCCTGGCTCATCCCGGCGGGTGCACGGCACGACTATGCGGGCGTCGGCGAGAACCGGCAGTTGGTGCTGGATCTGCCGGCTACTTCGCTGGCCGTGCCGGAGCGTCTGTTCGACCGCGCGCGGGCCGTGGCGGTGGATGCCTCGCTCACGCAACTCGCGCATCGGATTGCGGCGCACGCCGCAGGCGGTGCGCAAGGCGACGATCTGGATACGCGGCGTTTTCAATGGGACGCGGCGGCGCGATTGGGCGCTGCGTTAGTGGCCGATACCGGCACGGTGGCCGAGGCGCAGGCATCTGGCGCCGGCCTCGACTTCGCGCGCATCGACCGCTGGCTGCGCGCCCATCTGTCGGAACCGCTGCGTATCGCCGACCTAGCCGCCCATTGCGGCTTTGGCATGCGGCGCTTTCATCAGCTTTTTATCGACGCCTTCGGCGAAACACCGCATCGCTATTTGCAGCGTTTGCGGCTCGATACCTCTCTTGGTTTGCTGTCTGATCCACGCCTGTCGCTCAGCGATATCGCGTTGGAAATCGGCTTCGGCGATCAGAGCGCTTACACGCACGCATTCACGCGGCGTTTCGGGCTGGCGCCCGGTCAGTGGCGCGCGTTGCGCCATTGAGTTTGTGCAACATGCGAGCCGCCTGAAAAGGCGGCCCGCGTTTCCTGCTGCGCTCGCCTAGCGCTATTAACCCGCTAAACCACGCTCCAGATCGCCGCGAATATCGCCGGCGTTTTCCAGACCCACTGCCAGACGGATCAAACCTTCGCTGATCCCCGCCGCTGCGCGCGCCTCAGGCGTCACACGACCGTGCGTGGTCGTAGCCGGATGCGTGACGGTGGTACGCGTATCGCCGAGGTTGCCGGTGATCGAGCAGATCTTCGTGCTGTCGATCACGCGCCAGGCATTCGCGCGCATCTGCTCAGGCGTGTCGCCCTTCAGTTCGAACGACAGGATCGCGCCGCCCGCCTTCTGCTGACGCATGGCCAGCGCGTGCTGCGGATGCGATTCGAGCCCCGGGTAGAACACGCGGTTCACGGCCGGATGCGTTTCCAGCCAGCGCGCGATTTCGAGCGCATTCGCCGACTGCTTTTCGACGCGCAGCGACAGTGTTTCCATGCCCTTGAGCAGCACCCATGCGTTGAACGCGGACAAGGTCGGCCCCGCACTGCGCACGAACGGGAACACCTTTTCCATGATGAACTGCTTCGAGCCGACCAGCGCGCCGCCGAGCACACGCCCTTGGCCGTCGAGGAACTTGGTGGCCGAATGCATCACGACGTCCGCACCGAGCTTCAACGGCTGTTGCAAAGCCGGGCTACAGAAGCAGTTGTCGACCACGAAGATCGCATTGGCCGCCTTCGCGATCTTGCTGATCGCTTCGATATCGGCGACTTCGGTCAGCGGGTTCGACGGCGTTTCGAGGAAGAACATCTTCGTTTCCGGACGCACGGCGTTTTTCCACGCGTCCAGATTGGTCGGATCGACGAAGGTCGTCGTGATGCCGAACTTGCTGAAAATCTGCGAGAACATGCCGAGCGTCGAACCGAACAGCGCTTGCGAGCTAACCAGATGGTCGCCGGCCTGCAAGGTCGACATCACCACCGACATGATCGCGGCCATCCCCGAAGCCGTGGCCATGCACGCTTCGCCGCCTTCAAGCGCGGCCAGACGGTCCTGGAACATCGAGACGGTCGGGTTCGTGAAGCGCGAGTAGGTGTAGTTGTCTTCGGAATTCTTGAATTTTTCGGCGGCGTCCGCGGCACTCGCGAAGACGAAGCTCGAGGTCAGGAAAATCGCTTCCGAATGTTCGTTGAAGTCGCTGCGCACTGTGCCCGAGCGGACTGCCAGCGTGTCGAAGTTCAGGGAGTCGTCCATGTTGGTTCTGGTTTCCAATGTTCCATGGCTGGGTTCAGCGTCTACGGCTCACGTTAAACGAGCCCAACAACGCCAAACGGCAGCAACAAAAAAGCCCGCTTTTGCGTCGGCATAAGCGGGCTTCATGTGCGGGGGAAAGCTGGAGCGGAGGCGGATGACTGCGGCTTTTCCACCATTCGCTTTAGCTGTTTTGGGTTGCCCCGCGTCCGCAAGCTGAGATCAAATCGACGCAAGCCGTCATGCTAACACGCTCGCGACGTGGCGTGCAGCGGGCCACCGACGCGAGCGCTATCACTCAACCAACCGACAACTGCAGATGCAGTTGCGAACGCGACGGGCCACCCTCGGCCGCTTCGCTCGCGGCGTCGCGATCCGATTGCGAGGACGGTGCGAGACGCGCGGTTTCGATGCGGTCGAGGTACTCGGTGGTCACATCGCCCGTCACATAGTTGCCGTCGAAGCAAGAGGCTTCGAATTCCTTCAGCGCCGGGTTGATATCGCGCACCGCCTGCTTCAGCGCGTCGACGTCCTGATAAACCAGATAGTCCGCGCCGATCATGCGCGCGACTTCATCATCCGTGCGGCCATGTGCGACGAGTTCGCCGCGCGTGGGCATATCGATACCGTAGACGTTCGGGTACTTCACCGGCGGCGCCGCCGAAGCGAAGATCACCTTGTTCGCGCCGGCATCGCGTGCCATCTGCACGATTTCGTGCGAAGTGGTGCCGCGCACGATCGAGTCGTCGACGATCAGCACGTTCTTGCCCTTGAACTCGATGCCCATTGCGTTCAGCTTCTGGCGCACCGACTTCTTGCGCATCGCCTGGCCCGGCATGATGAAGGTGCGGCCCACGTAACGGTTCTTGAAGAAGCCTTCGCGATACTCCACACCCAGTTTCTTCGCGACCTGCATCGCGGCCGGACGAGACGAATCGGGAATCGGCATCACGACGTCGATCGCGACGTCGGGCAATTCGCGCTTGATCTTCTCGGCGAGGTAATCACCCATACGCAGGCGCACGTTGTAGACCGGCACGCCGTCGAGCACCGAGTCCGGACGCGCGAGGTACACGAGTTCGAAAATGCACGGGTTCAGGCTCGGATTCGTCGCGCATTGCTGCGAGTGCAAATTGCCTTCGAGGTCGATGAAAATGGCTTCGCCCGGTGCGATGTCACGCACAAATTCGAAACCAATACCTTCGATCGCAACCGATTCCGACGCCAGGATCCACTCGACACCTTCCGGTGTTTCCTGCTTGCCGAGGCACAGCGGGCGAATGCCGAACGGGTCACGGAAGCCGAGCAAACCGTAGCCGGCAATCAGCGACACGATCGCGTACGAACCCCGCACCCGGCGATGCACGCCCGACACCGCCTTGAACAGCGCGGCCGGATCGAGTTGCAGGCTCGAACTGGATAGCTGCAATTCGTGCGCGAGCACGTTGAGCATCACTTCGGTGTCGGAATTGGTATTGATGTGGCGGCGATCGATGCGGAACATCTCATCTTTCAGTTGCTGCCAGTTGGTCAGATTGCCGTTGTGCGCGAGGATGATGCCGAACGGCGCGTTCACATAGAACGGCTGGGCTTCTTCTTCGCTCGATGCAGAACCGGCGGTCGGGTAGCGGACCTGGCCGATACCGGTGGTGCCGGGCAGGCTGCGCATGTTGCGCGTGCGGAACACGTCGCGCACCATGCCGTTGGCCTTGTGCATGTGGAAATTGCTGCCGTTCGCTGTCGCGATGCCGGCGGCGTCTTGACCGCGGTGCTGCAGAAGCAGCAGGCTGTCATAGATCAACTGATTGACCGGAGAATGGGAAACTACGCCTACGATGCCGCACATGGCATGTCCTTCAAAGGTACGAAATTCGTAACGGCGGCCGGTGCCTGCGATGCTGCGCGAGGGTACGCGACTACGTAGAGGCAACCGGATTGCGCCGGAGTCCTGCTGCGTTCCTCTAACCGTTCACCTGATCGTCACACGCGGACGTAGGCAGCGAGCGTCTCGGGAAGCAGCGGTTTCATTACGTGCACGCCCTCGACCGCATAGGGCCGAAGCAAGGCGTTGCGCCAGAATTCCTGTTGGGGCAGTTCGGTCAAGCCTGCGAGGGCGACCAGAATCAGCACCAGAACGACCCCGCGCACGAGGCCGAACATCAAACCGAGCGAGCGGTCCACGCCGCTCAAGCCGCTTGCCTGCACGATGCGGCTCAGCAGCGCGTTCAGCACGCTTGCGACCAGCACCACGCCGATCGCCACCAGCGCGAACGCCAGAAGCCACTGGGTCAGCGCGCCGCCCGGCCACGTGGCAGGGATAAACGGCACGACATAACCAACAAAGCGGCAAGCAATGAAAAACGCCGCGATCCAGCCGATCAGCCCGAATATCTCGGACAAAAAGCCGCGCCATGTGCCGCGCAAGGCCGACAAACCGATCACCGCCATTACAGCGTAGTCGAAGGCAGTGAACATCGCTCGCTTACTGTGCTGCGCCGCTGTTCGCGCCGGACGTCAAGCCGGCCTCACGAACCTTCGCAATCGCGGCGCTAGCCGCTGCACGGTCGGCGAACGGACCGGCGCGCAATAGCGTGAGCGTTGAGCCGTCGGCCTGCTTCCGATGTTCGGTATATGCGGGCACACCGGCCGCTTTCAACTTGGTGGCCCAAGTACGGGCATTGGCGTCGTTCGCAAATGCGCCCAACTGGACAGCGAAACGGCTGCCGGGCGGCGATGCCGGTGTGCCGGAATTGGCGTCCGCGCTTGCGGCGGCCGTATTCGTGCTGTCTTCGCTCGGGGCCGGAGTGTTCGCCGCGCTTTGCGTGGCGGGTGCTTTGGCCGGTTTGGCAGGCGTTTGCGCTACAGGCGCTGCAGGTGACGTATTGGCGGCAACGGCGGCGGGTGCTTGCGGTTTCGCAGCCGGTTTGGCGGCGGGCGCTGCGCTCGTAGCCGCACTCTGCTGTTTAGCGGCGCTGGACTGGCCTTGCGTGGCTGCCGTTGTCGGCGCAAGGCCGGAAGCGGCGAGTGCCGCGTCAGGCGCTGGGTTATCCGGTGCTACGCCGGCCTGCGTGTCTTCTTCGGTCTTGGTGGCGACCTTCGGCGCGGGGCGGCTTGGAATGTCGATGGAGATGTCGTCCGTGACGGGCTTTGGATGCGAATCCAGCACCATGGGCAGGATCACCACCGCTGCAACCACCAGCGCGACCGCGCCGACGAGTCTGCGTCGCGCACGCTGCTTTTCAGGCAACGTAGGGTCGAGCAGCATCGCATCGGCATCCACGGTGCGCTCCGTGCGGCGGGTTCGCCGCTCCACGCGCTCGCCACGGGCGGCCCGGGTGGAACTGGTGTTTGCGCCGCGCCGATTGGGCGCGTCGTCTTTCTTGCCGAACGAGAAAATTCCCATGAATCGCTTGGTTCGAGCCTGGCGCCCGTTCAGTGTTGCTGCGATTTACGGTAGGCCATTACGCCTGCTACCGTATAGAAACTGCCGAAAACCACGATTCTATCATTCTCTGACGCTCGTTTTAGCGCGTCTTGGAAAGCCTCTGCTGGTGTTGCGTAGCGCGTCACGCTGCTGTCATTGCCGTCGCTCACGCCCTGCTCGCGCAAAGCCGCCTCGAGTTCTCCCGCCGAAGCCGCACGCGGGGTCGGCAGATCGGTCACGCACCAGTGGTCGATTTCGCCTTTCAGATGCGTCAGCACGCCGGCAATGTCCTTGTCGCGCATCGCGCCGAACACGGCGTAGGTGTACGGGAAAAAGCCCATATTGCCGAGGTTTTGCGACAGCACTGCCGCGGCGTGCGGGTTGTGGCCGACATCGAGCACGATGGCCGGCTTGCCGGGCAGCACCTGGAAGCGCCCCGGCAATTCGACGTTAGCGAGGCCGAGCCGGATGTCCTGCGCCGAGACCGGCAAACGATCGCGCAGCGCTTCAAGACCGGCCAGCGCCGCCGACGTGTTGATCAACTGATTCGCGCCGCGCAATGCCGGGTAGGCGAGCGCGGAACGGCGCATGGTCGGGCCCACGTAGCTCCATTGCTGGCGCTCGCTGCCTGCCTGCCCTTCGTAGCGGAAATCGCGGCCGAATAGCCACAGTTCGGCGCCGATCTTTTCAGCGTAATCGATCAATGTTTGAGGCGGCACCGGATCGGCGCAGATCGCCGGCTTACCGGGGCGGAAAATGCCGGCTTTTTCGAAGGCGATTTTCTCGCGCGTGTCGCCGAGATACTCGGTGTGATCGATATCGATGCTGGTGATGATTGCGCAATCCGCATCGAGGATGTTGACCGCGTCGAGGCGGCCGCCCAGGCCGACTTCGAAAATCACCGCGTCCAGTCCGCGCGAGGCGAACAGGCTCATGATCGCGAGCGCCGTGAATTCGAAGTAAGTCAGTGTGATCGGTTCGGCAAGGCTCAGGCGTGCGGCTTCGACGGCTTCGAAATGCGGCAGCAGGTCTGCGTCGCTCGCCATTTCGCCGTTCACGCGCGCCCGTTCGTTGAAGGTCAACAGATGCGGCGACGTGTGGCAGCCAACCGTGAAGCCCGCGCGCAGCAAAATCGATTCGAGGATCGCGCAGGTCGAACCCTTGCCGTTAGTGCCGCCGACCGTGATGATCGGGCACGCGAACGACAACTGCATCGCGTCACGTACCTGGGAGATGCGTCCCAATCCCATGTCGATGCCGACAGGATGCGCGGATTCAAGGTGCGTGAGCCACGCGTCGAGGGTGGGGAATGTGGTCATCGAGCGAATCTTTGCTGCGTTGCGAGATCGTGATTATCCCGGAAATGACAGCGCGCCGCTTGATGACTCTCGCGGCGCGCTATTTTTCGACTGCTTTTCGGACGGCTGCGGCGCCCTTTCAGGCGCGGCCCCGTATTGATGCAAAGGCTTACGCGACTGCGTCCGCCGGCTGATGGCTCAACAGCGCCATCAATTGCGCGATTTCTTCACGCAGCTTGCGACGATCGACGATCATGTCGACCGCGCCCTTCGTCAGCAGGAATTCGGCGCGCTGGAAGCCTTCCGGCAGCTTTTCACGCACGGTTTGTTCGATCACGCGCGGGCCGGCGAAGCCGATCAGCGCCTTCGGCTCGGCGATCACCACGTCACCCAGGAACGCGAAACTCGCCGACACGCCGCCCATAGTCGGATCGGTCAGCACGGAAATGAACGGCAGCTTGGCTTCGGCTAGCTTGGTCAGCATGGCGGTGGTCTTCGCCATCTGCATCAGCGAAAGCAGGCTTTCCTGCATCCGCGCGCCGCCCGAAGCGGTGAAGCAGATAAACGGCACCTTCTGTTCGAGCGCGTTCTGAGCGCCCCGCACGAAACGTTCGCCGACCACCGAACCCATCGAGCCGCCCATGAACGAGAACTCGAAACACGCGACCACCACTGGCAGCGTGTGGATGGCGCCGCCCATCACGACCATTGCGTCGGTTTCGTCGGTGTCGTCCATCGCCTCTTTCAGGCGGTCCGGGTACTTGCGGCTGTCTTTGAACTTGAGCGCGTCGACCGGGACGATTTCCTGGCCGATTTCGTAGCGGCCTTCCGGATCGAGCAGGCCGTCGAGCCGCTCACGCGCACCGATGCGCATGTGATGGTCGCACTTCGGGCAAACGTGCAGATTGGCCTCGACGTCATTGCGGTACAGCACGGCTTCGCACGACGGGCACTTGATCCACAGGCCTTCCGGAATCCCCTTGCGGTTCTTCGGGTCGGTTTGTTTGATTTTCGGCGGCAGCAGCTTATCGAGCCAGCTCATATTGAATCCCTCTGGGTCAACCGGTTGCGCAAACGGCGGGACGAACCCGCCGCTCACACTACAGGAGACAAAAAATAACTGTTATCGGGCAGTCGCGACGCTATCGAGCGCCTCGCGCACTTCGGCAATGAAGCGCGTAAGCGTCTCGGCGGCGGCTTCGGGCGCCGCTTGTTCGAGCAATTGCACGATACGGCTGCCGATCACGACGGCATCGGACACTTCGGCCACCGAACGCGCCGTTTGCGCGTCACGGATGCCAAAACCGACGCCCACCGGCAGGGGTACGCGCGACTTGATGGCGGGGATTTTACTCGCGATGCTGGAAACGTCCAGATTTGCCGCGCCGGTCACGCCTTTCAGTGACACATAGTAGACGTAACCACTGGCGATTTTGCCGACTTCCGCGATGCGCTCATCCGTGGAGGTGGGCGCCAGCAAAAAGATCGGATCGATGCCGGCAGATCGCATCTGTTCGGAGAAATTAACGCACTCTTCCGGCGGGTAGTCGACAACCAGCACGCCGTCTACACCGGCTTCTTTCGCAGCCTTGGCGAACGCTTCGGTGCCCATGCGCTCGATCGGATTGGCGTAGCCCATCAGCACCACCGGCGTCTTGTCATCGGTTTCGCGGAAGCGCTTCACGTCGGCCAGTACATGGCGCAGCGACACGCCATGCGCCAGCGCGCGTTCGGACGATTGCTGGATCACCGGGCCGTCGGCCATCGGGTCGGAAAACGGTACGCCCAGTTCGATCACATCGGCGCCGCCGGCGGCGAGCGCGTGCATGAATTCAACTGTGCGCGCCGGATCCGGGTCGCCGGCCGTCATGAACGGAATGAGGCCTTTCTTACCCTGGGCGGACAACGCGGCAAACGTGTTCTTGATACGGGACATGGAATATTCTCGGATTTTTAAGCTACTGCGCGCTTATTGCGCCTCGGTTTGCTGCTCAGCTTTGGCCGCATTCTTGCGGCTTTTGCGAGCGGCAGCAGGCGCCGACGCGGCCGCGCTAACGCGTTCGCGTGCTATCGCACAGTAACTTTCATTGATCTCATAGCCGACGAATTCGCGCTGCTGCCGGGCGCAAGCGACTGCGGTGGTGCCGCTGCCCATGAACGGGTCGAGTACGCGCCCGCCCTTCGGACAACTTGCCAGCACCATCCGCTCGACAATTTCCAGAGGTTTCTGGGTCGGATGATCGACGCGCTCGGCGTGTTGCCGATGCAGCCGCGATACCGACCAGACGTCCTTCGGATTATAGCCAAGCTCCAGCCACTTACTGCCTTCGAACAATTTACGCGAACGCGCCTTCTTCGTGATGGCATCGTACGGGATGCGGACGGGATCGAGATCGAAAAAATAATCTTTCGACACCGCGAAAAAGCCGATGTTGTCATGCACCGAGGTGAACCGGCGAACCGTTCCCCCCATGCTCGGCACACGCCGGTCCCAGATGATTTCGTTGATCATCGTGAGTTTTGTCTTCAGGAAGCTGAAGATTTCCGGCGCGTACTGCCACGTGCAGAAGATATACAGCGAACCCGACGGCTTGAGCTTCGGAATAGCCAGCTCGAGCCAGCCACGCGTCCAGGCGAGGAAATCCTCGCCGGAGCGCATGTCGGAGTCGTTGCCATAATCCTTGCCGAGCCCATAAGGCGGATCGCACAGGATCAGGTCGATCGACCCGTCGGGGATGTTCGCCACATCGGTCAGAAAATCGCGGTTCAACAGCCGGATGCCGGCGGGCACCTGCGCTAACAAGGGTGCAGGCGCCTCGGCCGCCACTACCTCGGCGGCCGGGCTGGTTTCAAGCGCCGGTTGCGGCTCGTCGAACTCGTCGCGCATCGTCGCGGCGCTCAGAACTGAATGCCCGATCGCTCAGCGACCGTATGCATGTCCTTGTCGCCGCGGCCCGACAGATTGACCAGAAGGACCTTGTCCTTGGGCAGCGTCGGCGCGAGCTTCGCGGCGTAGGCCAGCGCATGGCTGGACTCCAGCGCCGGAATAATGCCTTCGATGCGGCAGCAGTCGTGGAACGCCTTGAGCGCTTCTTCGTCGGTGATGCTGACATATTGCGCGCGATTACTGTCTTTTAGCCACGCGTGCTCGGGGCCGACTCCCGGATAGTCCAGACCGGCCGATATCGAATGTGTTTCGATGATCTGACCGTTCTCGTCTTGCAGGAGATACGTGCGGTTGCCGTGCAGCACGCCCGGAGTGCCGGCGATCAGCGAGGCTGCGTGCCGGCCGGTTTCGATCCCGTCACCCGCTGGCTCGACGCCGATTAGCTGCACCGAAGCGTCGTCAATGTACGGGTAAAAGATACCCATCGCGTTAGAACCGCCGCCAACGCACGCAATCACGGCGTCGGGTTGGCGACCGACCAGTTCGGGCATCTGCACCTTGCACTCGTCGCCGATCACGCGCTGGAAGTCGCGCACCATCATCGGATACGGATGCGGCCCCGCCACCGTGCCGATGATGTAGAAGGTGTTTTCGACGTTGGTCACCCAGTCGCGCATCGCTTCATTGAGCGCGTCTTTCAGTGTGCGCGAGCCGGACGTCACGGGCACGACGGTTGCGCCGAGCAGCTTCATCCGGTACACGTTGGCCGCCTGGCGGCGTACGTCTTCTTCGCCCATGTAGACCACGCATTCCATGCCGAAGCGCGCCGCGATGGTCGCGGCCGCCACGCCGTGCTGGCCTGCGCCGGTTTCCGCGATCACGCGCGGCTTGCCCATGCGCTTTGCGAGCAGCGCCTGGCCAATCACGTTATTGATCTTGTGAGCGCCGGTGTGATTCAGGTCTTCACGCTTGAGGAAAACCTGCGCGCCGCCGAGCATTTCGCTCCAACGTTGTGCGTGATAAATGGGGGACGGACGACCCACGAAATGCTTCAGTTCGCGCTCGTATTCGGCGACGAATTCCGGGTCTTTTTGAAATTTCTCGTACGCGGCACGCAGCTCGTCGAGTGCGTGAACCAGCGTTTCGGCGACGAACACGCCGCCATACTGGCCGAAATGGCCTCTTTCGTCAGGCAAGTTATACATGGTGATCACTCTTCTCAGTGTGGCGCACGGCTTTTCTATGAGAAAACCGCGCCGCCTGAATCATTCAGCGTCCGCTGCGCGCACTGCGCGTACGAACGCCGCCATCCGGGCGTGATCTTTCACGCCCTTGGCGCCCGGCACTTCGATGCCGCTCGAGACATCGACCGCGTACGGGCGCACGCGATGGATCGCATCACTGACGTTTTGCGCGTTCAACCCACCACTCAAAACGGCCCGACGCGCGAGCTCTGCTGGAATAAGTGACCAATCGAAAACCTTCCCGCCGCCGCCATAGCCTTCGACATGGGTGTCGAACAGGAGGGCGCTGGCTGCTGAATAGTTAAGCGCTGATTTTACCAAATCTGCCGGCTGAGTATCCGCTGCGACTCGCAAAGCGCGCAACCAAGGCAAACCCGCAACACTGGCGAGGGATTCACACTGCTCAGCGGTTTCGTCGCCGTGGAACTGCAGCAGCGTAAGCCCGACATTGCTGGCGACTTCGCGAATCCAGTCCGGCGTTGCGTTCACGAACAAGCCGACTACCGATATGAACGGCGGCACGTCGTGTACCAGCTCTACTGCCTGCGCAACGCTTACCGAACGCGGGCTCGGCGGGTAGAACACGAGGCCGATCGCGTCGGCGCCGAGGTCGATCGCCAGCGACACGTCTTCCGGCTTCGACAGTCCGCACAACTTGATACGCGTGCGATGCGGCGCGGCATGCTGCTGCGCGCCGGCGTTTGCTTCGGCTGCCAGATTTTCAGTTGATTTCATGTTTGCGCTTGCTCGGTCCAGACGGTACTCCACGGCACGCTGCCGGTCTGCGGCGCGGGCACGGCGAATTGCTCAGGATATCCCACCTGCGCCAGGTACAGGCCGTCAGGCATGAAGGTCGGCGCGGCACAATCGCGATCGCGGCTGGCAAGAACCTCGGCCATCCATTCGGCCGGATGGCGTCCCCGGCCGATATCGACCAGACAGCCCATCAGATTGCGCACCATGTGGTGCAGGAACGCGTTCGCCCGAAACCGGAAATGAACGAAGTCGCCCTGTTGCCGCATGTCGATCTGATACAGATGTTTGACCGGCGTTTTCGCCTGGCATTGCGACGAACGGAATGCTGAAAAATCGTGCTCGCCGATCAGATGAGCGGCCGCGGCCCGCATGGCGTCGACGTCGAGCGGCGTGTGTACCCAGCCGGCCCGCGTATCCTGCATCGGCGAACGGAACGGATGGACGTACAGGACGTAGTAATAGGTCCGTTCGAACGCTGAAAACCGCGCGTGGAATTCGTCGGGCATCGGCTTGGCCCATTGCACGGCGATCGTCTTCGGCAGGAAGGCGTTGGTGCCGCGAATCCACGAAAAGTCCGTGCGATCGAGTTCGGTGTCGAAGTGCACGACTTGGCCGAGGCCGTGCACGCCGGTATCGGTGCGCCCAGCCACAATGGTTTGCACAGGCGTTTGCGCGAACTCGCGCAACGCCCGTTCGAGCTCGTCCTGCACGGTCTTGCCGTGCGGCTGCGACTGCCAGCCGCAGAATGCCGAGCCGTCGTACTGAACGCCTAATGCAATACGCTTCACGACAACGGCGCGAGCGTCGAGAGCAGCGCGCGCGCCTCGGTGCGCGTGGCCGGATCGTTCGCTTCGATCACTTCGTTGATGAGCGTGCGCGCGCCGGACAGATCGCCGAGGTCGATATATTCGGCGGCCAGATCGAGCTTGTTGCGGGCGATGCGAGTGAGATCGGCCCGCGTGAAGGCCGGCAACGGCTGAGCTGGGCTCGGCGGCAACTCCAGGTCGAAATCGAGCTTCAGCGCGCCGAAGCCGGCAGCGCCCAGGCCCGCGACGGCTGCGTGGCCTGCGGTGCCGGCGGCGATTTCGTCAGCGACGTGCGGGAAGTCGTCCGGATCGTGCGGCGCTACGGTTTGTTGCGCCCTGGTTTCGGGGGAGGCAACCGGCTGTGTCGACTGCGATGCGGGTGCGCTCACGGCTGCGTCGTCGGTCGATTCGACGCGCGGCGGCAATGGCATGTTCAGACTGTTGAAGGCATCGAGGGCATCGCGCGGGAACTCGGTCGGCGCGGATAGCGCGGACTGAACTGGCGCGACGGGTGTCGGTTCGAAGTTCGGTGCACCTGCTGGCGTTGCGGGTTCGGCGTGCAGATGTGACTGCGGATGCGCTTCGTAAGACGGTTGATGCGTCGGTTCGACGTGAGCCGCGCCCTGTTGGGCTGCGGGCACTGCCGGCACCGAAGTATCGGGCACCGGATGCGCCGACGTCTCGCCGTGCGGCTGGCTGAACGGCGAACTCGTGCGCGGTTCAGCCTGCTGCCGCGTGAAATCGATGACCGGCGGCGGTGGGGTGTCCTGATGGCTCCGTGACTCTGCAAGCGGCTCATTCGTCGGCTCTGCCAACGGCATGGCCGGCGCGCTCGATGCCGGTTCGTCGTCCCATTGCAGACGGTGCGGAGGCACCTCTTGCTGGAAACTCTCGTCGACCGGTTCAAGTGGAGTCAGCGGCAATGCTTCGGCACCGAGTTCCGCGGCGGCTGCGAGGCTCGCAGCCGTGGTTGCCCCGTCGAGATTCTCGTGATGGGCCGAGGGAAGAGGTTCGGTCGTGGGAGCGCTTTGGCCGATCGATTCGGTGTCCGGGCTCGGCTGCGAAGCTTCGAACGGCGCGGGCGTCGGGTGGATTTCCTGCGACGCGCGTTGGAACGCATCGTGGTCTTGTGCGGGCGAGCCTGTGTGAGGTTGGTGGGCAGCGGCTTCGTGTTCTGCTGCGGCGCGTTGTGCCGCGTCGTGATCTTCTGCCGCACGCTCAGCCGCGGCTTTGTCTGCCTCCGCGCGTTCGGCTTCGGCGCGCTCCGCAGCAGCGTGTGACGCAGCTACGCGTTCGGCTTCTGCGCTTTCTACCGCAGCGCGCTCCGCTTCTGCACGTTCCGCCGCCAAGCGTTCGGTCGCCGCGCTCTCTGCATTTTCTCGTTCTGCTGCCTCACGCGCAGTCGCCGCGCGAATTTCCGCTTCGCGCTCTGCTGCCACGCGTTCCGCCACTTCTCGCGCCGCCGCTTCATCCCCAGCGATCTCGTGGTCAGTCGGCGCCACTACCGCCGCGTACCCGGCCGCCGCTTCGCCGCTCACGTCCGACGCTTCGCGCGTCGAATCGACATCCTGCGACCCAGCCGCTCGCGCGGAAGCCGCCGCTGCGTCCTCCGCCAGCGAGCCGCCTGTCGCGGCAACAGCAACGCGCTTACGTCGACTCAGACGCAAAGCCGCCAGCAACACGACCAACGCCGCGCCGATCGCCGCCGCGATGCTCAAATTCGTCTGCGAGATGCCGGCATCGGTCGCCGTGGAAACCGGCGCGCTGCCATGACCGGAAACGGCTGCCGCGGACGAAACACCGGCGGCCGGTTGCGCACCATTTGTAGCAGGCGGCACCGGCGCGGTCGGCGTACCACCGATGCCATGTTTCTGCAGTTCCATCAGCACGCGGTTTTTCAGCGCGAGCAATTGCTGCAAGCTGGAAACCTGCGCACGCGGTTGCGATGCCGGTTGAGCGGTGGCCGTCGCTGCTGCTGTGGCAGCCGCCGACGCCCCTTCGGCAGCCTCACTGGCCGAGGGCTGGATCGCGCCCGACCAGACATGTGCGCCGCTGGCCGGCAACACGCCTGCAGCCTGTGAACCTGCTACGGGGGCCGCACCGGCCGCTGCCGAGCTAGCCGGCGTCGCCGAGTTTGCTTCAGCCGTCGTCGAGCTGGCCGTCCCTGAAACCGCAGGCGTGGCAGCCTGAGCCGCAGCGCTTGCCGCGCTCGCTGCGGCGGCATTGACCTGCGCCACACCGCTCGCGGCGCCGACAGCAGCACCAACCGCCGCCGCGTTCGGCGCGGAAGCCGGCGCAGCCGTAGTGGCCGATGGCGCGGCAGACGCAGACCCCGCAACCGGCGCAGAAGCCGCCGGAGCACCGGTTGCATCGAGAGCCGGGATCGTCAACAGCGCACCGACGCGCATCCGGCTCGGGTCATGACTCATGAAGGCATTCGGATTCGCATCGAACAGCGCGCGCGAAGCGCGTGCGAGCGTCCCCTTGTCGTGCGATTGCGTGACGGCAATCGCCACGTCGTTCAACGACTGCCCGGGGCGCACCGTGTATTGGCTCCCGGCGGCGTAAGAAACGGAAGCGCCCTCAGGCGCGCTCGCGGCGTCGCCCGGCGCTGCCACCGCGCTACCCATACCGGCGCCCGCCAGCGCGAACGCCAAGGCGGCCACGGCCATCAGCCGGCCCGTACCTTGATGCATAGACATAGCCCGAAGGGAAGAGAGTCGAAGGTTCATCGGGACTCCAGGCGCGTCAGCGCGCAGCCCTTTTTTGCGGTTGGAAAGAGACAAGATAATCGGAGCACACAATGAAAAAAGCGCCGCGCAAGCGCGACGCTTTTTGAGTTTTCTACGCGTCGTGAGCGCGTAGTTTACTTTACTTGTCGAGCACAATGCGAAGCATGCGACGCAGCGGTTCTGCCGCGCCCCACAGCAGCTGATCGCCGACCGTGAAGGCCGACAGATATTCGCCGCCCATCGCCAGTTTGCGCACACGGCCAACCGGCACCGTCAGCGTGCCCGTGACCACGGCCGGGGACAGATCGCGCATCGACGCTTCGCGTTCGTTCGGCACAACCTTGACCCAGTCGTTACCCGAGGCGAGGATGCTGTTCACTTCGTCCAGCGGCACGTCCTTGTTCAGCTTGATGGTCAGCGCCTGCGAGTGGCAGCGCATTGCGCCGATCCGCACACAGAGGCCATCTACCGGGATCGAACCCGGCGTGCCCATGGCCGGCTTGCCGAGGATCTTGTTGGTTTCCGCGCCGCCCTTCCACTCTTCCTTCGACATGCCGTTGCCGAGATCCTTGTCGATCCACGGAATCAGCGAGCCGGCGAGCGGCACACCGAAGTTGTCGGTCGGCATACGGTCGCTGTTCATTGCACTCAGCACGCGGCGGTCGATGTCGAGAATCGCCGACGACGGATCCGCCAGGTCTTCCTTGGCCGCGCCGTACAGCGTGCCCATTTGCTGCAGCAGTTCGCGCATGTTCTGCGCACCCGCGCCCGATGCGGCCTGATACGTCATGGCCGTCATCCAGTCGACGAGGTTTTCGCGGAACAGGCCGCCCAGCGCCATCAGCATCAGGCTGACCGTGCAGTTGCCGCCGATGAAATTCTTCTGGCCCTTGACCAGCGCGTTCTTGATCACGTCGAGGTTGACCGGATCGAGAATGATGACCGCGTCATCCTTCATGCGCAGCGACGAAGCCGCGTCGATCCAGTAGCCGTTCCAGCCCGCTGCGCGCAGCTTCGGGAACACTTCATTCGTGTAGTCGCCGCCCTGGCAGGAGATGATCGCTTCGCACTTCTTCAGGTCTTCGATGCTTGTCGCATCTTTGAGCTTGGTCTCGTTTTTGGCGAACGACGGCGCGTTGCCGCCCGCGTTGCTGGTGCTGAAAAACACCGGTTCGATCAAGTCGAAATCGCCTTCCTGCTGCATACGTTGCATCAGGACGCTGCCGACCATACCGCGCCAACCTACGAGACCTACGTTCATGACTTCATACCCTTCGAATGGAAACTTCCCCGCATCTTTGCCCGCAGTGACCGCGCGGGGAAGATGAGCGGGCACGACGGACGATCAGCGTTTCGTGATCGTTTTCGGGGTAATCGCTTTTGTGGTGGTAATGGCGAACTCAACCACACGGGCCGTTTTGCCGTGCAGTTTCGAAATCGAGGAGATTTGAGCTATGTGCGCCATCGCTACAATATACACGAAAACCGGAATCTGGCGACGTGATCGTCTGCCGCTATCGTCCGTATTACGCGCGAATCGGCCTGTTTTGAGGCCAATTCGCGTTTTAAAGGCCGTTTGACTGCCTAACTACAACCGTTACCACTTGCTGTTTCAAAGGCCGTTACAGCGCGGCGACCACTGCGTCGCCCATCGCCACGGTGCCGACCTGCTTGCAACCCGGCGTCAGAATGTCGCCAGTGCGGAGGCCCTGTTCCAGCACCTTCTTCACCGCGTTTTCGATGCGATCCGCCTGTTCCGCCTTGTTCAGCGAATAGCGCAGCATCATCGCGGCCGACAGAATCGTGGCCAACGGATTCGCCACGCCCTTGCCGGCGATATCCGGCGCCGAACCGTGCGACGGCTCGTACAAGCCCTTGTTGTTCTTGTCGAGCGAGGCCGACGGCAGCATGCCGATCGAGCCCGTCAGCATGGCGGCTTCATCCGACAGAATGTCGCCGAACATGTTGCCGGTCACAACCACGTCGAACGCCTTCGGCGCCTTGACCAGTTGCATCGCCGCGTTGTCCACGTACATGTGCGACAACTCGACGTCCGCGTATTCCTTCGACACGTCGATCATCACGTCCCGCCAGAACTGCGACGTTTCGAGCACATTCGCCTTGTCCACGCTCGTCAGTTTCTTCTGGCGCTTTTGCGCGGCCTGAAACGCGACGTGCGCAATGCGGCGCACTTCGGGTTCCGAATAACGCATCGTGTCGAAGCCTTCCTTCGCGCCTTCGAACAGCCCATCCGGCGACGAACGCACACCGCGCGGCGCGCCGAAGTAGATGTCGCCGTTCAGTTCGCGCACGATCAGGATGTCGAGACCCGAAACAATTTCTTCCTTCAACGAGGAAGCACCAGTGAGCTGCGGATAGCAGATTGCCGGACGGAAGTTCGCGAACAATTGCAGGTGCTTGCGCAGACCGAGAATCGCCTGCTCCGGGCGCAGCGCGCGTTCGAGCGAGTCGTATTTCCAGTCGCCGACGGCGCCGAACAGGATCGCATCGGCTTCTTTCGCCAGCGCCAGCGTCGAGTCGGGCAGCGGATGGCCCTTGGCTTCGTAACCCGCGCCGCCAACCGGCGCTTCTTCGAGTTCGAACTTTTCGCCGAGCACGTTCAGGACCTTCACGGCCTCCTTGACGATTTCGGGACCGATGCCGTCGCCCGGCAAGACTGCGATCTTCATGCGAGTTTCCTTGATGATTTTTCTGTTTATCCGACGATGCGGTGATTCAGCCACGGCTGCTTCGCGATCCGCTCTGCTTCGAACTGGCGAATCTTGTCAGCGTGACGCAGCGTGAGGCCGATATCGTCGAAGCCATTCAGCAGACAGTACTTGCGGAACGCCGCCACTTCGAACGGATACTCGGCGCTACCGTCTGACGTGCGCACGACTTGCGCTTCCAGGTCGACGGTCAGCTTGAAGCCGTTGAACGCGTAGGTTTCGTTGAACAGGTGATCGACTTGCTGTTCGGTCAGCACGATCGGCAGCACGCCATTCTTGAAGCAGTTGTTGTAGAAAATATCGGCGAAGCTCGGCGCGATGATCGCGCGGAAACCGTACTGCTCCAACGCCCACGGCGCATGCTCACGCGAGCTGCCGCAACCGAAGTTTTTGCGCGCCAACAGCACCGATGCGCCCTGATAGCGCGGCTGATTCAGCACGAAATCCGGGTTCAGCGGACGCTTCGAATTGTCCTGACCCGGTTCGCCGTGGTCGAGGTAACGCCATTCGTCGAACGCGTTCGGACCAAAACCCGTGCGCTTGATCGACTTCAGGAATTGCTTCGGAATGATCGCGTCCGTGTCGACGTTCTCACGATCGAGCGGCGCCACGACGCCGGTGTGTACGATGAATTTATCCATGACGCTTGCGCCTGTTTCAAGACCGGGCGATGCGCGTGGCGGCCGGAAAGTCGCCACGCGCATCGCCGGCAAAAAATCAAAAACCGCTTATTTGTCAGCGTGATTGCTGATCGAATTGCCGAGGTGCGACATGTCCTCGCCAAATCCGTGCACCGTGTTGCAGCCAGCCAGACCCAGCAATAGCCCAGCCAGAGTACCGAGTGCGAAACGCCGCAAAAGAGTGGTGCGATTCATGTTCTTCATCATGCGTGTTTATCCAAGCTTGCGAATATCGACGAAATGCCCTTCGATAGCCGCTGCGGCAGCCATCGCGGGGCTCACGAGGTGGGTACGGCCACCGGCGCCCTGACGACCTTCGAAATTACGATTCGACGTGGACGCGCAACGCTCGCCCGGATCCAACCGGTCGGCGTTCATTGCGAGACACATCGAGCAACCGGGCTCACGCCATTCGAAACCGGCATCCGTAAAGACCTTGTCGAGGCCTTCGCGTTCCGCTTGCGCCTTCACCAGACCCGAACCCGGCACCACCATGGCCAGACGGATGTTCGGTGCGACGCGGCGGCCGAGCTTCTTCACGACGTATGCCGCAGCGCGAATGTCTTCAATGCGCGCGTTGGTGCACGACCCAATGAAGATTTTATCCGGCTTGATGGATTCGATCGGCGCATTCGGTTCGAGCGCCATGTATTTCAACGCGCGCTCCATTGCGTCACGCTTGACCGGGTCCTTTTCACGCTCAGGATCCGGCACGCGGCCGTCCACGGCGGTGACCATCTCCGGCGACGTGCCCCACGTGACTTGCGGCACGATTTCAGCGGCGTTCAGCTCGACTACACGGTCGAATTGCGCGCCTTCGTCTGACTTGAACTGCTTCCAGTACTCGACCGCGTGATCCCATTCGACGCCTGCCGGCGAGAAGGGACGGCCCTTCAGATATTCGATGGTGGTGTCGTCCACAGCGACCATGCCGGCGCGCGCGCCTGCTTCGATCGCCATGTTGCAGACCGTCATGCGGCCTTCCATGGACAGCGCGCGAATCGTCGAACCGCCGAATTCGATCGCATAGCCGGTGCCGCCTGCCGTGCCGATCTTGCCGATGATCGCGAGCACGATGTCTTTCGCGGTACAACCGCGCGGCAACGGACCTTCGACCTTCACCAGCATGTTCTTGCTCTTCTTCTGCAAGAGCGTTTGCGTAGCCAGCACATGCTCCACTTCCGAGGTGCCGATGCCGTGCGCCAGCGCGCCGAACGCGCCGTGCGTGGACGTGTGCGAGTCGCCGCAGACAATGGTCATGCCCGGCAGCGTTGCGCCCTGCTCCGGCCCGATGATGTGCACGATGCCTTGGCGCAGATCGTTCATCTTGAACTGCGTGATGCCGTAGGCGTCGCAGTTCGTGTCGAGCGTATCGACTTGCAACTTGGACACCGGATCGGCAATGCCGTGGCTGCGATCCGTGGTGGGGACGTTGTGGTCCGACACCGCCAGATTCGCGCTGATACGCCACACCGGACGCTCAGCCAGTTTCAGGCCTTCGAACGCCTGAGGGCTGGTGACTTCGTGCAGCAGGTGACGGTCGATATAGAGAATCGTCGTACCGTCTTCTTCCGTGTGGACCACGTGTGTGTTCCACAATTTGTCGTAGAGAGTCTGTGCCATGGTATGCGGAGTAGTAATGACTGCGGGCTGACTGTGTCGGTCGATTATGCCACGCAGAACCCGGCTTTGGGCCCATGAATCATGCAAAAAACCGATAAAAAACAGGGAGTTGGGTGGTAGTGGCGATACCTGTATGGGTGTTACCCGGCAAGGGATTGCATGGGGCAATACGAAGCTTGAAACGCGGCTCGTTGCCCGGGAATTTCCGGCGGTTGACACCCGCGAACAAGTGGTTCAACTTCGCCAAGCCTTTGTATTCGCGATATGTTTGGCTTTCCCCGAGTGCAACCGCGGGCTGGTAAAAAAATTTGCGAGAAAGACGGATTTCGAACAAAAAACTTGTTGGGATACAAAAAAAACGCTGAACTGCGCCTGAACGACAAATTTTTGGCCATGCGATGGCAGCGCCTCAGCGTAAAAAAATCTTCAGTCATACGACGTTTTGTAAAAAAAACTGTGCCGATATAAAAAAATATTTGTAAACTGCACGTTTGGGATAATTTTTCGGGACACTCATGTCAGCCGTCGGTTACGAGTACTTGCGCCAGCAATTGAACCTGAGCGCGCTGGAGCTCAAGCGGCCAGCCCTCGTGAAACCGGTCACGCGGCTGACCAACATCAACGACTGTCTGTCCGTTCCCAAAAACATGGCGCCGGCAGATGGAGCCTATCTTGACCACGTGCTCTTTGCTTTGAAGCACGAAGGCACCAATTTGGCGGTTCTCGCCCAAACATTGCCGAACATCAGTGCCGAGGATCTCCTGGCGGAACTGCGCCGCTCGCCTAGCGGTGGCTATATACGGAAAGCCGCATTTCTCTGGGAGACATTCACCGGTAAAGAACTCGAAGGCGCACCGGTTGCCGGTGGCGCTGTCATCCCCTTGTTTGATCCCACCCAGTACTACACAGGTCCCTCTGTGCGTAATGCACGTTGGAGGGTCGACTTCAACGGCCTTGGTTCAATGCGTTATTGCGCAACGGTCGCACGCACGCCAACGATTACTCAACTCCTCGAGTCAGACGTTCTCACACGGGCGCGCGAGTTCATGGCGTCGCTGCCAGCAGAGATGCAAGACCGGGCGCTCAGTTGGGCTTATCTCCACGAGACACAAGATTCGTTCGCTATCGAGAAGGAAGCGCCCTCCGAAGACAAGGCTCAGCGCTTCGTCAAGCTTCTGCGGCAAGCACATGAGCGTCATCCACTCAGCGAAGAATATCTCGTCGAATTGCAGAACATCTGCGTAACAAATCCACTGGATCAAGCCGCGTCTTATCGCGCGGAGCAAAACCATCTGCAAAGCGGCCTGCGGGGAGCGGCGGGCGTGACATACGTGCCGCCACCGCCGGACATGCTGACTGATCTGACGGCAGATTGGCTAGCATTTGCCAACGCCGCGCCCACCCAAGTAGACCCGATCATTGCGGCAAGCATCATCTCGTTCGGCTTCGTGTTCCTGCACCCGTTCATGGATGGTAACGGCCGGCTCTCACGCTTCCTGATTCATCACGCGCTCTGCTCGTCGGGCAAACTCGAGAACGGCCTGCTTCTGCCGGTATCGATTGCCATGAAACGAGAGGAGCAGGCTTACCTGGAAGCCTTGCGGGATTTTTCAAAACCAATCCGCGAACGTTGGAAAGTCCGCTGGTTGGACGAAATGAAATACGACTTCAAATTTCAAGGCGACGTGTCGATTTATCAGTTCTGGGACGCGACTCCGGCGGTCGAGTTCGTCGCCAGAATGGCCGACCTCGCACTGGAAGTTGAGCTTCGTCAGGAGACGCTCTTTCTGCAACGGTATGACAAAGTGCTGCGCGCGGTAAATCAGCGATATGACGTGCGCGGCAGTACGCTTTCGACGCTGGTCATGATGTGTCTCGATAACGCTGGGAAAGTGTCTAAAAATCGCCGGAAGCGGTTCGCCAACCTCGTGCCTGAAGCGATTTTCGACGCCATCGAAACTGAAGCGAAAGCCGTTCTGGACGAGGAGAATGAGTTGAGGGAGGAGCCCGGACATACACCGGACAACACCTAGTCCGCGGCTTGACGGCTTCGTCCTCAACGCCTGACGCTCGAGATCTATCGCCGCAAACAAAACGCCCCAACGATAAACCCGTTGGGGCGTTTTTTATCAACTGATTCCGCACTGGTTCGCAGCAATCACAACCCTACGAACCACGCAAACTCAACCCCGATCAACGTTGCGCAATCGGCTTCGCTTCACGTTGCGTATCGCCGATGAACAGTTGACGCGGACGGCCAATCTTCTGTTCCGGATCGGCGATCATTTCGTTCCACTGTGCAATCCAGCCGACCGTACGTGCCATCGCGAAGATGCACGTGAACATCGACGTCGGGATGCCCAGTGCACGTTGCACGATGCCCGAGTAGAAGTCGACGTTCGGGTACAGCTTGCGCGACACAAAGTATTCGTCTTCCAGTGCGATCTTTTCCAGCGCCATAGCCAGCTTGAACAGCGGGTCGTCGTGCAGACCCAGTTCTTCCAGCACTTCGTGGCAGGTTTCGCGCATCAGCTTCGCACGCGGATCGTAGTTCTTGTAGACGCGGTGACCGAAGCCCATCAGCTTCACGCCCGAGTTCTTGTCCTTCACCTGCTTGATGAACTCAGGAATATTGTCGACCGAGCCGATTTCTTCCAGCATGTTCAGTGCGGCTTCGTTCGCGCCACCGTGCGCCGGGCCCCACAGGCAAGCGATACCGGCTGCGATACACGCGAACGGGTTAGCGCCCGACGAACCCGCCAGACGAACCGTCGACGTCGACGCATTCTGTTCGTGGTCAGCGTGCAGGATCAGGATACGGTCCAGCGCGCGCACCAGCACGTCGTTGACCTTGTACTCTTCGCACGGGTTCGAGAACATCATGTGCATGAAGTTCGCGCTGTACGACAGGTCATTCTTCGGGTACGCAAACGGCTGGCCGATGCTGTACTTGTACGCCATCGCGACGAGAGTAGGCAACTTCGCGATCATGCGAATGGCCGACACTTCACGGTGACGCGGATTGTTGATGTCGAGCGAGTCGTGATAGAACGCCGACAGCGCGCCGACTGCAGCGACCAGAATCGCCATCGGGTGCGCGTCGCGACGGAAGCCACGGAAGAAGAAGTGCATTTGCTCATGCACCATCGTGTGCTTCGTGACGGTGTTCACGAACTCGTCTTTCTGCTGCGCGTTCGGCAGTTCGCCCTTCAGCAGCAGATAGCAGGTTTCGAGGAAGTCGGCGTTTTGCGCGAGGTTGTCGATCGGGTAGCCGCGATACAGCAGCTCGCCCTTGTCACCGTCGATGTACGTGATCGCCGAATTGCACGCCGCCGTCGACATAAAGCCCGGGTCGTACGTGAACTTGCCGGTCTGGCCGTACAGTTTGCGGATGTCGATCACGTCCGGGCCGAGAGTGCCCTTGTAAATCGGCATTTCAACGCTCGGCGAATTGTCGCTGAACGATAGCGTGGCTTTAACATCTGACGGGGTCATAGCACATCCTCAATCGAAGTATGGAAACAGGGTTTCGATAATTTGCACGCCTTGGAACAACGGACAAGCGGCGCTCAAGACGTTAGCGGCGCTCAAGCATTCCGCAACAGCTCCAGCACCCGGATCACATCCGGGTCGGCAAGTTCGCCTTCCGGTTCCTTGCGAACGAGCAGCAAGTCCATCAGGTCGTTATCGCTCAGCTCGAGCAGGCGCGTGAGAGCGCCTACATCGGCATCGCTGAGGTCATGCTCATATCGGCTGAAAAAACGTTCAAAGATCAGATCGTTTTCCAGCAGGCCCCGCCGCGCGCGCCAGCGAAGGCGCGCGCGGCGGAGAGGGTCGGACTGATGCGATGTTTCGTTCATGTCAGTACGCGCCGGGCCGCCCCAAGCGTACTGACCGCCCCCTCGGGGGGCAGCGAACGATAGGGAGCGTGGGGGCTGTTCATATCAAACAGCGCGGCGAACCATCAATTCCTTGATCTTGCCAATCGCCTTGGTCGGGTTCAGGCCCTTCGGGCAGACGTCGACGCAATTCATGATCGTATGGCAACGGAACAGACGGTACGGATCTTCCAGGTTGTCGAGGCGCTCACCCGTCGCTTCGTCGCGGCTATCCGCGATGAAACGATAGGCTTGCAACAGGCCAGCCGGGCCGACGAACTTGTCCGGATTCCACCAGAAGCTCGGGCACGACGTAGAGCAGCTAGCGCACAGAATACATTCGTACAGGCCGTCGAGCTCGTCGCGTTCTTCCGGCGACTGCAGACGTTCCTTTTCCGGCGGCGGCGTATCGTTGATCAGGTACGGCTTGATCGAGTGATACTGGTTGAAGAACTGCGTGAAGTCGCAGATCAGGTCGCGCACGACGGGCAGGCCCGGCAGCGGACGCAGCACGATCTTCTGCGGCAGGTCGTTCATGTTCTGCAAGCAGGCCAGACCATTCTTGCCGTTGATGTTCATCGCGTCCGAACCGCACACGCCTTCGCGGCACGAACGGCGGAACGACAAAGTTTCGTCCATCGCTTTCAGCTTGAGCAGTGCATCGAGCAGCATGCGTTCGTGCGAGTCGATTTCGATCTCGTACGTTTGCATGCGCGGCGCCGCATCCTTGTCCGGATCGTAGCGGTAAATTTCAAATGTACGCTTGGCCATTTCTGAATTCCTTTGACTTGTGCCTTAGAAGGTACGCGCTTTCGGCGGTACCGATTCGACCGTCAGCGGTTGCATTTGAACCGGCTTGTAGTCGAGGCGATCGCCTTCGCTGAACCACAGCGTATGGCGCAGCCAGTTTTCGTCGTCGCGATGTTCGAAGTCGTCTTGCGCGTGCGCGCCGCGGCTTTCCTTGCGCGCTTCGGCGGAAACCATCGTGGCGCGGGCCACTTCGATCAGGTTCTCCACTTCCAGCGCTTCGATACGTGCCGTGTTGAACACCTTCGACTTGTCTTTCAGGTAGATGTTGTCGACACGGTCAGCCACTTCGCGAATCCGCTCGACACCTTCGGCCAGCAGCTTCGACGTGCGGAACACACCGGCGTGCGCCTGCATCGTGGAGCGGATGTCGGCAGCAACGGTCTGCGAGTATTCGCCCGACGTGGACTTGTCCAGCTTGTTCAGACGCGCCAGCGAGAAATCGCCTGCGTCGGCCGGCAGCGGCTTGTGTTCCTTGATGTCCTTCACGTGCTTGACGATGTGATTGCCGGCCGCGCGGCCGAACACCACCAGGTCGAGCAGCGAGTTCGTGCCGAGACGGTTTGCGCCGTGCACCGACACGCACGAGCATTCGCCCACTGCGTAGAAACCGTTGACGACTTCCTTGTGATCCCGCGACGTGCCAACGACCTGGCCGTTGATGTTCGTCGGGATACCGCCCATCTGATAGTGGATGGTCGGCACAACCGGAATCGGCTCTTTAATACAGTCGACGTTCGCGAATTTCATGGCGATTTCGCGGATCGACGGCAGACGCTTCATGATCGTCTCAGCGCCGATGTGCGACAGGTCGAGCAGCACGTGGTCCTTGTTCGGACCCACGCCGCGGCCTTCCTTGATTTCCTGGTCCATCGAACGCGAAACGAAGTCGCGCGGCGCCAGATCCTTCAGCGTCGGTGCGTAGCGTTCCATGAAACGCTCGCCGTTCGAGTTACGCAGAATGCCGCCTTCGCCACGCACGCCTTCGGTAATCAGCACGCCCGCGCCGGCCACGCCGGTGGGGTGGAATTGCCAGAATTCCATGTCTTGCAGTGCGATACCCGAACGCGCAGCCATGCCCAGGCCGTCACCGGTGTTGATGAACGCGTTCGTGGATGCTGCGAAGATCCGGCCCGCGCCGCCCGTAGCGAACAGCGTGGTCTTGCCTTCGAGGATATAAACGTCGCCGGTTTCCATTTCCAGCGCGGTCACGCCAAGCACGTCGCCGTCGGCGTCGCGGATCAGATCCAGCGCCATCCATTCGACGAAAAACTGCGTCTTGGCAGCCACGTTTTGCTGGTACAGCGTGTGCAGCAGCGCGTGACCCGTACGGTCAGCGGCCGCGCAAGCGCGTTGCACCGGCTTTTCGCCGTAGTTGGCGGTGTGGCCGCCGAACGGGCGTTGGTAAATCGTGCCGTCAGCGTTGCGGTCAAACGGCATGCCGAAGTGTTCGAGCTCGTACACGGCGTTCGGTGCTTCACGGCACATGAACTCGATCGCGTCCTGGTCGCCGAGCCAGTCGGAACCCTTGATCGTGTCGTAGAAGTGATAGTGCCAATTGTCTTCGCTCATGTTGCCGAGCGAGGCGCCGATGCCGCCTTGGGCAGCGACCGTGTGCGAACGCGTCGGGAACACCTTGGACAGCACGCAAACCGACAGACCGGCGCGCGCGAGTTGCAGCGAAGCGCGCATCCCCGAGCCGCCTGCGCCGACGATAACCACGTCAAACTTGCGACGCGGCAGAGAATTCTTGATTGCAGCCATTCTTTTACACTCTCCAGAGAATCTGCGCAGCGTAGCCCGCACATGCGAGCAGCCAGACGATCGTCAGCGCTTGAAGAAACAGGCGCGTGCCAACGGGCTTCACATAGTCCATCCAGATGTCGCGGATACCAACCCACGCGTGATAGAACAGCGACAGCAGCGTGACAAACGTGGCGAGCTTCATCCATTGCGTTGCAAAGATCGAGGCCCAACCGTCATACGAAAAATCGCGCGCGCCGAAGAACCACGCGAGCAGGATCACCGTGTAGACGGCCATGATGCAGGCGGTGATGCGCTGGGCGAGCCAGTCGCGCAGGCCGTAATGTGCGCCGACGACGAGACGCTTCGGACCGATTCGGTTATTAGCTGCCATTTTTTAGAATGCTCCGAAGAGTTTGAGCGCGAAAGCAATCGTCAGAAGCGACGAAACGACCAGCACCACGATGGAGGTTTGCTTGCCCTTCTCTTTAGTCGTGAGACCGTGGCTCGTGTCCATGAACAGGTGACGGACACCGGCGCAGAAGTGGAACAGGAAGGCCCACGCGAGAACGAGCGTGATGAGCTTGACGATGATGTTGGAGAGGAAGCCCTTGAAGACTTCGAAACTAAGTTCGGAAGTCAGGCTCTGATCGAAGAGGTACAGCAGGAACGGAAGAAAAACAAAAAGCAGCCCACCGCTTAAGCGATGCAAGATCGACACACGCCCCGCTAGCGGGAGACGGTATGCCGTCAAAATCTGCCCGATACCGATGTTCCGGAATTCCGGCCTCGGTTTTTTTACGGCTTCAGCCATGCTAGACCCCTACTATGTAGTCACACTAATCCGCAATTTTAGCGCCTTTTTATATCGCGCTGCAGCGAAAACCACCACAGGTCCGTTACAGCGTGCGCGATAAAGGCGCCTTCAAACAGGCGCGCGTGTGGGACGCGGCGCCCTTTTTCATCCCGATTCAGCTCAGATCGTTCTGATAGTAATACCCGGTTGTGACATACCAACCACGGCGCACCTCAACCGGCCGGTCTCCATATGTATAGGAGACGCGTTCAACCGACAGCAGCGGAAAACCCGCCGGCACATGCAGCAGGTCAGCGACTGAAGGCTCGGCTGCGACCGCGCGGATCTTCTCCGTTGCGCGGATCATGCGTGTGCCGAATTCCGTCTCGAACATTGCGTAGAGGGGACCTTTATACTCCGACAACCGCTCGAGCGTGAGCCCGCGAAACACCGCGCCGGGCAACCAGATTTCGTCGAGTACGGTGACTTCACCGTCGAACTGCAGCAAGCGCTTGATCAACACCACCGGATCGGCGGGTTTCAGATCGAGTTGCCGGGCGATGTCCGCCGAAGCGCGCAAACGCCGGCATTCAAGCAGGCGGCTGACGTGCGGATGTTCGGCGCCGTCATCGGCCAGTAATCTGAGGAAGCGAAACTGGGCGCGATCTTCGTTGTGCGTTGCAACAAAAGTACCCTTGCCCTGGCGGCGCACCAGCAGGTTGTCGGCGGCAAGCTCGTCGATCGCTTTGCGCACTGTTCCCTGACTGACCTTGAATCTGGCCGCCAATTCGACTTCACTAGGAATGATCTCGCCAGGTTTCCATTCGCCGGTTTCGAGGCTCTGCGTAATCAAGCCCTTGATCTGCTGATACAAGGGGCTGAAAGTGGGCGACGTAGCGGGCGTGGCAGCGGATACACCCTCGCCCGTGGCCCCTTGGCCGTTCGGATTCGCGGTGTTCGCCTGGTTCGAAGTCATCCGCGCATTTCATCATAAAGGGCCGGGCCGCGTCTAGGGTTTTCCCCGCAACAGATATGTCTTATATAAGACATAAGATAATGTTGACTTTGTGTCTGACGGCTCCTACACTCCTTGTCGAGCAAGGGTTTGCGGGTTTTTCGGCGGCTGTTTTGCACTGTGCAATACAGCGCCGCAGCGCACCGGCAGCCACTCTGCGCCATGCTGTTCCCACGCAGTCCAGGTTTCGATTCGCCGCCATTCGTTGGTCAGACGCTTGCCGAAACGCGCTGTTTGCAGGAGCCCGCATCGTGCAGCGGCTACCCGGCGCCAAGATGCCCCGCTCCCCGCCCGGCAGTACAGGTTTCCGGCATGGCGGTCTTGCCGCAGCGCGCCGCACAGCCTCGGCACATTCCGAGGCCGTACGCGAACAGTGAATTCCGCCGTGTTTCACAACGCTTCGCTGAACGCGCATATAGAATGGCGTTTTCCCTAGCGTCTAACGCATCGTCCTGGAGATTTCTCAATGGCTAAGCCCGCAAAGCGCGTTGCCGTCACCGGCGCCGCAGGTCAAATCGCTTACTCCCTACTGTTCCGCATCGCCAATGGCGATCTGCTCGGTAAGGACCAGCCGGTTGTCCTGCAACTGCTCGACCTGCCGCAAGCGCAAGGCGCCGTCAAAGGCGTCGTGATGGAACTGGATGATTGCGCATTCCCGCTGCTGTCGGGTGTCGTGATCACTGACGACCCGAAGGTTGCATTCAAGGATGCAGACGTTGCCCTGCTGGTCGGCGCACGTCCGCGTTCGAAAGGCATGGAGCGTAAAGACCTGCTGTCGGCAAACGCCGAAATCTTCACGGTTCAGGGCAAAGCGCTGAACGAAGTCGCCAGCCGCGACGTGAAGGTGCTGGTGGTCGGCAACCCGGCCAACACGAATGCCTACATCGCGATGAAGTCGGCGCCGGATCTGCCGAAGAAGAACTTCACCGCCATGCTGCGCCTCGACCACAACCGCGCGCTGTCGCAACTGGCCGCCAAGTCGGGCAAGCCGGTCGCTTCGATCGAAAAGCTGGCTGTGTGGGGCAACCACTCGCCGACCATGTACCCGGACTTCCGCGTTGCAACGGCAGAAGGTCAAGACCTGACCAAGCTGATCAACGACGAAGAATGGAACCGCAACACGTTCATCCCGACCGTCGGCAAGCGCGGTGCAGCAATCATCGAAGCGCGCGGCCTGTCGTCGGCAGCGTCGGCAGCTAACGCTGCAATCGACCACGTGCGCGACTGGGTGCTCGGCACGAACGGCAAGTGGGTCACCATGGGTATCCCGTCGGACGGTTCGTATGGCATTCCGGAAGACATCATCTACGGTGTGCCGGTTACGTGCGAAAACGGCGAGTACAAGCGCGTTGAAGGTCTGGCAATCGACGCGTTCTCGCGCGAAAAGATGGACGGCACGCTGAATGAGCTGCTCGAAGAGCGCGAAGGCGTTCAACACCTGCTCGGCTAAGCGCTAGATGCAGACGAACCGGAACTCCGTGGCTTCATCGCGGCGGGTTCCGGTTTTTTACGTGCGAATGCTGGTACGTCCCGCGAAATTGCGGTTCACGTCGCAATTTGTCGTGCCAGTATTCGCCTCTGATTCGAACGCGCTTTGCCCCATGGCTTGTTGATCGCCGAGCAGAACGCGTCCGAATCCGATTTACCCACCCGACCACCCAGAATCCTGACGCCGAAGATGCGCGCCCTCACACCCGCCGAAGTGCTGTTTGACGGCGAAGTGCCGCCCGCTGTGCTGCCTGCCTGCGATCACTACGCCGGCAGCGAGAAGCTGATGCTGAAATCACTGGCATTGCAGCAGCAACTCGGCCCGGTGTTCGACATCACGCTCGATTGTGAAGACGGCGCGCAGGTCGGCCGCGAAGCGGAACACGCCGAGCTGGTCGCGTCGCTGCTGGGCAGCGAGCATGACCGCTTTGGCCGCGTCGGCGTGCGAATTCACGACTTCGATCACGCGCACTGGCGTGACGACGTCCGCCTCATTCTGCGCGCTGCAAAGCGAGCGCCTGCTTACATCACCCTGCCAAAGATCCGCAACGTCCCCGATGCCGCCGAAATGGTCGCGTTCATCGAGGCGACGCGGCACGAACTCGGCATTGCGCAGCCTGTGCCCGTGCAACTGCTGGTCGAAACGCATGGCGCGTTGACGCGCGTGTTCGATCTGGCTTCGCTCCCCGGCGTCGAGGCGTTGAGCTTCGGCCTGATGGACTTCGTTTCCGCGCACGACGGCGCGATTCCCGATACCGCCATGCGCTCGCCCGGCCAGTTCGATCATCCGCTGGTGCGGCGCGCGAAACTTGAGATTTCGGCGGCCTGCCACGCGTATGGCAAGGTGCCGTCGCATAACGTCAGCACCGAAGTGCGCGACATGAGCGTGGTTGCAAACGACGCCGCCCGCGCCCGCAACGAGTTCGGCTACACGCGCATGTGGAGCATCCATCCGGCGCAGATCGAAGCGATCGTCGCTGCATTTGCTCCGCGCGACGAAGAAATCGTCACTGCTACCGAAATTCTGCTGGCTGCACAGTCGGCGCAATGGGGACCGACGCGCTATCACGACACGCTGCACGACCGGGCGAGCTATCGCTACTACTGGTCAGTGCTACGTCGCGCGCAATCCACCGGCCGCGCCGTCCCGCAAGACGCTGCGCCGCTCTTCACGATAGTGGGCGCTAACGGGCAAGCCGCATGATGAGCACGATGGCCAATGCACCAGCCGGCGTGGCAGCGCTGGGAGGCGCCCTCGCATGGCGCCGTACAAGCGAATCAGAGCAACGTCTCGCGCAGCAGGAAACAGACGTCGAATGCGTGGTTCAAGCGGAAACAATGAGCAGGCACAAAGGAGATTGCGGGAGATGAGCGAGACGACGCAAACCGCCGGTGCACAAGGCGAGAACGAACCTAAAAGCGGCTTCAAACCGAAGAAATCCGTTGCGCTGTCCGGCGTGACGGCTGGCAACACCGCGCTGTGCACGGTCGGCAAGACCGGCAACGATCTGCACTACCGCGGCTACGACATTCTCGACATCGCCGGTGCATGCGAATTCGAAGAAATCGCATATCTGCTGGTCCACGAAAAGCTGCCGACGCAGTCCGAGCTGACCGCCTACAAGACGAAGCTCAAGGCGCTGCGCGGTTTGCCCGCGAACGTCAAAGCCGCGCTGGAATGGATTCCGGCCGCCGCGCACCCGATGGATGTGATGCGCACTGGCGTGTCGGTGCTCGGCACCGTGCTGCCTGAGAAAGACGACCACAACCTGCCGGGCGCACGCGACATCGCCGACAAGCTGATGGCCTCGCTCGGTTCGATGCTGCTGTACTGGTACCACTACTCGCACAACGGCAAGCGCATCGAAGTCGAAACCGATGACGACTCGATCGGCGGTCACTTCCTGCACCTGCTGCACGGTGTGGAACCGTCGAAGGCATGGGTCGACGCGATGCACGTGTCGCTGAACCTGTACGCCGAGCATGAATTCAACGCGTCGACGTTCGCCGGCCGTGTGATCGCGGGCACAGGATCGGACATCTACTCGGCGATTACCGGTGCAATCGGTGCGCTGCGCGGCCCGAAACACGGCGGCGCGAACGAAGCCGCGTTCGAGATCCAGTCGCGCTATCAGACGCCGGATGAGGCCGAAGCCGATATCCGCAAGCGCGTCGAAAACAAGGAAGTGGTGATCGGTTTCGGTCACCCGGTGTACACGATCTCCGATCCGCGCAACAAGGTCATCAAGGAAGTCGCGAAGAAGCTGTCGAAGGAAGCGGGCAACCTGAAGCTGTTCAATATCGCCGAGCGACTTGAAACAGTGATGGCAGATGTGAAAAAGATGTTTCCAAATCTCGACTGGTTCAGCGCCGTTTCGTATCACATGATGGGCGTGCCGACGGCGATGTTCACCCCTCTGTTCGTGATCTCCCGCACCGCAGGCTGGAGCGCGCACATTATCGAGCAGCGGATCGACAACAAGATCATCCGTCCGAGCGCAAATTACACCGGTCCCGAGAATTTGAAGTACGTGCCGCTAAATAGGAGAAAATAGCGGTCGCTGTGCGCTTTCATAGCGCGTGCAGTTCAACCCTCGCGGTCGCCAGGACCGGTAGCCCGCGTACTGTTCAACTGAAATTAGATAGAAAGGTTCTCCTCCATGAATAAGCTGTTGATTGCCGCCGTAATCGGCGCTTTGTCCACGACGATGCTGACCGTTGCGACGGACGCCGCTGCACAAACCACAACCACGCCGGCTGCCAAGGCTGTGCCGAAGAAGCCGCAACCGAAGCGCCTGATCAAGCGCAAACCGAATCCGGCCAAGGAAGCGAAGGTTGATCCGGTACCGGAAGGCGCGGAAAAGTGGTCGTGCAACGAAGGTCTGGCATTCGACCTGAAGGGCGACATGAAGCGTGACCAGATCGTCACGGTTCACTGGGCGAACAAAAACTACAATCTCCCGCGCGAAGCGACCACCACGGGCGCGGACCGCTTCCACGACGCAGCAACGGGTATGGACCTGGTCGTGATCCCGACGAAGGCGATGTTGTTCTCGGATAAGGACAGCTCGCGTCTGGCCGACGAATGCAAGACGGCAGCCATGGTGCAAGGCGCACCGGCCCCGACGCAATCGAACGCGATCAACAAGACCAACTAATCCGTTACATCAGGAAAGCTCCCCGATGTCCGCTCCGATTTCCAACGTGCGACCCGACCCGGACCCAGTCCTGGTCGATATCGTCGATTACGTACTGGATTTCCCGATCGACAGCCCGCTCGCGCTGGACACCGCGCGTAACTGCCTGATCGATACGCTCGGTTGCGGACTCGAGGCGCTCACCTACCCGGCCTGCACCAAGCTGATGGGACCGATCGTGCCGGGCACGATCGTCCCCAATGGCGCGAAGGTGCCGGGCACGTCGTTCCAGCTAGACCCGGTTCAGGCCGCCTTCAACATCGGCGCAATGATCCGCTGGCTGGACTTCAACGACACCTGGCTGGCTGCCGAATGGGGCCATCCGTCGGATAACCTCGGCGGGATTCTGGCGACGGCCGACTGGCTCTCGCGCAGTGCCATCGCAGCGGGCAAGAAGCCGCTGACGATGAAAGACGTGTTGATCGGCATGATCAAGGCGCACGAAATTCAAGGCTGTATCGCGCTCGAAAACTCGTTCAACAAGGTCGGGCTCGATCATGTGTTGCTCGTGAAGCTGGCTTCCACCGCTGTGGTCGGCCAATTGATCGGTTTGACGCGCGATGAGTTGATCAACGCAGTATCGCAGGCGTTTGTCGATGGGCATGCGCTGCGCACCTATCGCCACGCGCCGAATACCGGCTCGCGCAAGTCGTGGGCCGCGGGCGACGCGACTTCGCGTGCCGTGCGGCTCGCGCTGATCGCGAAGACCGGCGAGATGGGCTATCCGTCGGTGCTGACCGCGAAGACGTGGGGCTTTTACGATGTCCTGTTCAAGGGCAATGAGTTCAAGTTCCAACGCCCGTACGGCTCGTACGTGATGGAGAACGTGCTGTTCAAGATCTCGTTCCCGGCTGAATTCCACGCGCAGACGGCGGTGGAAGCGGCGATGACGCTGCATGCGCAATTGCAGAACGCAGGCAAGCGCTTCGAAGACATCAGCAAGATCACGATCCGCACCCACGAAGCCGCGATCCGCATCATCGATAAGAAAGGTCCCCTGAATAATCCGGCCGACCGCGATCACTGCATTCAATACATGATCGCCGTGCCGTTGATCCATGGCCGCCTGACGGCCTCGGATTATGAAGATTCGATCGCGCAGGACGCGCGTATCGATGTGCTGCGCGCCAAGATGGAGTGTGTCGAAGACGCGCAGTTCACGAAGGATTACCACGATCCAGAGAAGCGTTCGATCGCCAATGCACTGACGGTCGAATTCAACGACGGGTCGACGTTCGACGAAGTTGTAGTCGAATACCCGATCGGTCACAAGCGTCGTCGCGAAGACGGGATTCCGTTGCTGGTCGAGAAGCTCAAGACCAACCTCGCGCGCCGCTTTCCGGTCAAGCAACAACTGGCGATTCTCGATGTGTCGCTGGATCAGGCAAGGCTCGAAGCCATGCCGGTCAATGAATACGTCGATTTGTACGTCATCTAGTTAAGTACTGTAGTTCCGCGATCAAACCAAGGAAAACACCATGGCCCACAACCTCCACAAAACGCTCAAGGAATTCGACAGCGGTTCCGGCAAAGGCAAGTTCTACTCCCTGCCGCAACTCGGCAAGGCACTGAACATCAAGATCGACCGCCTGCCGGTTTCGATCCGTATCGTGCTGGAATCGGTGCTGCGTAACTACGACGGCAAGAAGATCGCCGAAGAACACATCGAGCAACTCGCGAACTGGAAGCCGACCGCTGCGCGCGTCGACGAAATCCCGTTCGTCGTGTCGCGCGTCGTGCTGCAAGACTTTACCGGCGTGCCGCTGCTCGCCGACATCGCTGCAATGCGCGGTGTCGCGAAACACATGGGCAAGGATCCGAAGTCGATCGAACCGCTGGTCCCGGTTGATCTGGTGGTCGATCACTCGGTGCAGATCGATCACTTCCGCGAAAAGAACGCGCTCGATCTGAACATGAAACTGGAATTCCAGCGCAACAACGAGCGCTACCAGTTCATGAAGTGGGGCATGCAGGCATTCGACACGTTCAAGGTCGTGCCGCCGGGCGTCGGTATCGTTCACCAGGTGAACCTGGAATACCTCGCACGCGGCGTGCACAAGAAGGCCGAAGGCGCGGACACCGTGTACTACCCGGATTCGCTGGTCGGCACCGACAGCCACACCACCATGATCAACGGTATCGGCGTGGTGGGCTGGGGCGTGGGCGGTATCGAAGCTGAAGCCGGCATGCTCGGCCAGCCGGTGTACTTCCTGACGCCGGACGTGGTGGGCGTCGAACTGAAGGGCAAGCTGCGCGAAGGCCTGACGGCGACCGACCTGGTCCTGACCGTGACGGAACTGCTGCGTAAGGAAAAGGTTGTCGGCAAGTTCGTCGAGTTCTTCGGTGAAGGCACGAAGTCGCTGTCGCTGCCGGACCGCGCAACGATCGGCAACATGGCGCCGGAATACGGCGCAACGATGGGCTTCTTCCCGGTCGACGAAAAAACCATCGACTACTTCAAGGGCACGGGCCGCACCGACGCAGAAATCTCCGCCTTCGAAAACTACTTCAAGGCGCAGGGTCTGTTCGGTATTCCGAAGGCTGGCCAGATCGACTACACGAAGGTCGTCACGCTGGATCTCGGCACGGTAACGCCGTCGCTGGCAGGTCCGAAGCGCCCGCAAGACCGTATCGAAATCGGTCACGTGAAGTCGACCTTCAGCGACCTGTTCTCGAAGCCGGTGGCAGAAAACGGCTTTGCGAAGAAGTCGGAAGACCTCGACGCGCAATACACGACGAGCAACGGCGTCGACGTGAAGAACGGCGACATCCTGATCGCCGCGATCACGTCGTGCACGAACACGTCGAACCCGAGCGTGCTGCTGGCTGCTGGTCTGCTGGCCAAGAAGGCTGTGGAAGCCGGCCTGACGGTCGCGCCGCACATCAAGACCTCGCTGGCTCCGGGATCGCGTATCGTCACGGAATACCTGACGAAGACCGACTTGATGAAGTACCTCGACAAGCTCGGTTTCACGCTGGCCGCTTACGGTTGCACGACCTGTATCGGTAACGCGGGCGACCTGACGCCGGAACTGAACGAAGCGATCACGAAGAACGACATCGTCGCGGCTGCGGTGCTGTCGGGCAACCGTAACTTCGAAGCGCGTATTCACCCGAACATCCGCGCGAACTTCCTGGCCTCGCCGCCGCTAG
Source organism: Paraburkholderia sp. SECH4 (assembly GCF_030511745.1). Classification (NCBI taxonomy): domain Bacteria; kingdom Pseudomonadati; phylum Pseudomonadota; class Betaproteobacteria; order Burkholderiales; family Burkholderiaceae; genus Paraburkholderia; species Paraburkholderia sp. SECH4. The sequence continues at coordinate 133,175 of NZ_JALOCP010000003.1, read as the reverse complement.
TTGTGGCTTACGCGATCGCCGGCAACATCACGCGCGACCTGATGACCGAACCGGTCGGCAAGGGCAAGGGCGGCAAGGACATCTACCTGGGCGACATTTGGCCGACCAGCGAAGAAGTCAACGAACTGCTCAAGTTCGCGCTGGACGCCGACGCGTTCCGTAAGAACTACGCATCGCTGACCAAGAAGGGCGACCTGTGGAGCAAGATCGAAGGCGAAGAAGGCCAGGTCTACGACTGGCCGAAGTCGACCTACATCGCTGAGCCGCCGTTCTTCGGCAAGGACTTCTCGATGACGCCGGCCGACAGCATCGCTCCGGTCAAGGGCGCACGCGCACTGGGCATCTTCGGTGACTCGGTCACGACCGACCACATCAGCCCGGCAGGCTCGATCAAGGAAGACTCGCCGGCAGGCAAGTGGCTGAAGGCAAACGGCGTGCAGAAGGCCGACTTCAACAGCTACGGCTCGCGCCGCGGCAACCACGACGTGATGATGCGCGGCACGTTCGCGAACGTCCGGATCAAGAACCTGATGATCCCGGCGAAGGCAGACGGCACGCGTGTTGAAGGCGGCCTGACGATTCACCAGCCGAGCGGTGAGCAAGAGTCGATCTATGACGCAGCGATGAAGTACATCGACGCGGGCACGCCGACGGTTGTGTTTGCGGGTGAAGAGTACGGTACGGGTTCTTCGCGTGACTGGGCTGCTAAGGGTACGCAACTGCTGGGCGTGAAGGCCGTGGTCGCACGCAGTTTCGAGCGGATTCACCGTTCGAACCTGGTCGGCATGGGCGTGCTGCCGCTGCAGTTCAAGGGCTCGGATAGCGTGCAATCGCTCGGTATCACCGGCGAAGAAACGTACGACATCGAAGGCCTAGGCGCTGACTTCAAGCCGCAGCAAGAAGTGACGCTGGTGATTCGCGGTAAGGACGGCAAGGAGAAGCGCGTGCAGGTTCTGCTGCGTATCGATACGCCGATCGAAGTGGACTACTACAAGCACGGCGGGATTCTGCCGTTCGTGTTGCGTTCGCTGCTGGCTGCTTAAGGTACTAGGTAGCGTATGCAGTAACTGCAGGTTGTTTTGCAGGTGCTGCGTCCTTGTGGAAGGACGCAGCCGATTTGAGAGCCCGGCTTTGGCCGGGCTTTTTTTATTTGCGCGTTAGACGGCGGTTTGGGCTTGGCTAACTACTACTTACCCTTGTTGGATTAGGCACGCGGGTGTAAAGCAGCAGGTAAGCTAGCCTCACCTTAACAACGCCGCTAATTGACGCTCATTCGTCAGCGCCCGGTGCGACTGGCCAGCGGGCGCTCCGTGACCCACTTTGTCACGATCCACTTCTCTCCGGCCAGTACCGGCGCCCCCGCATGCAAGGTCAACGCATCCAGTTGCCGCAGCTCGTTCATATAGCGGAAATACAAGGCTCCGCCTTGCTTTGCGGCAACCGATAGTCCCAGCAGGGGAAATTGAGTGGCGCCGCCTTTGGGCACATCGTTCAGGTAGACGATGAGCGTAGCAACCCGTTGGCCGCCATCTTTACCGCGAGCGATGGCACCCGGTTGTTGTGGTGAGTAGTAGTCGTGATGCGGCTTGTATTCACCTGTGACCTTGTAGCGCTGGACTTGCAAGGGCTCCCCATTCGCCACAGGCCAATTCATCAGGCTAGCGAAACGCTCCTCCAGGCGCTGAATGAATTTATCCTCACCTGGGAGGAACCCAGCGGTATCGCTAGTGCGAATGCTGTTGTAGGCGCCAGCGCCAGTCACTGAACGTTTGAGCCGAGGTCGCGAGCGCTCGATCACCTCGGTACACTCCTCTGCGGAAAGAACGTTGTCAAATGCGATGATTTGCGGGCGTTCGCAGCGCATCGACACGGTGACGTCTCGGTCGAAGGCGCGAATGACGTTGTCCGTTGAGACTGGGCATGCGTCGTATTGATACTCGCCTGGCCGGGTGGCTTCCACACCCATCGGAAGCGGATCTTTTGACTGGATGCCTTGGAAAGTTGCGTCAATCGCGCCACCCGCCATGTCCGGTTCAAAGCCTTCTTTGAGCATGGCATCAAACATGGATTGGGGATTACAGCCGCGGCGTGCATGGTCGGTTAGCCATTCCTCGACGGCGGGATTGATGTCTGGCATCGATATTTCTCCAATATTGAATTGGGTCGTTCCGCGCGGAGCCCTACGAGCAATCCGCTGGAAAGGATTAAATTACTGTCGGCTGCCGCCGGTGTGGAAGGCGGCGGGATCGTCGGTGATGCGGCGCTGGGTCATGTGGTCGTTCCAGCTGTTGTCGAGCGGCGTCGCGGCACGAATGGTTGGCGACGGACGGTGCTGTTGGGCGGACCAGTTCCGCCACGGCGCGTCATCGGTCGAAACGTTGTCATGTAAACGTGAGGCGCCGGCGGTCCACTCAGGCTGCTTCGAAATGGCAGGCTGCGTTGCCGGATGAGTTGCCCGGCTCATGGCCATACGTTCGTTGACGTGAGCCTCAGACAAGCGCGCCACCTTGACCCGTTTCGCTGGTTTTGCTGGTGGCGTCCCGGCTTCGCCGTCACGTGCAATGACTTGCACGGTCTGCTTTGGTAAAACCTGTGCAACCTGCTTCGGCACGACGGAAGACAACGGCCCAGTCTCGACAACCAGGCTTGCCGAGGCCGCCGCCGGCGCGGCAGACGCAACTGCCGTCACTTGCACGGCCTGCTTGGGTGCGGCCGGCGACACCGGCGGCAATGGCTCGTCCGGCTTCGGCATAGCAGGAGACACCGGCACAGCCTGAGCGACATGAGTCTTAGCCGCCGCGTCCACACTTGCCGAAGCCGCCGGTACCGCGCTCGCGACGACCGTCTCGGCTGCAGGCTTCCCGGCGGCAATCTCAGCTTGCCAGGCTGCAACGGCCGGCGTCACAGACGCCGTTTTCACCTTCTCCGCTTCTTTCATCGAGCACGTGACCAGCAACCATGTCAGCGCGATGGTGCAACCGGCGAAAATCGACGCCGCGAGCAGATGATCCGAGCGCGACGAGCGCGGACGGGTCGTCGTGCTCATTTCCAGATAACGCTTTGCCTCCGCCAGCGCGGCGTCCCAACGTCCGTTGTCCACGCGTTGCGGCGGCGCCTTGTAGAACAGAATGTGCTTCGCGCCCGGTGGAAACAGGAACGCCCGTGCCGGTTTGGCAACCTGCTCTACGGCCTGTTGCACAGCCTCGCGCATTACACGCCGACGCGTACCAAACGGCGGCGGCAGCCCATCGAATGGCCGCGGTAGCGGGATCGTCAGATCGCCCTCGATCAAGGCTAGCGGTCGAGTCATTGCAGGTTGCTCCGGTGCGGGTCGATCGCCTGATCAAGTTGCATCATCAAGGTCCCAGCGCGCTTCGCAAGTACGTCGATTGCGTCTGCTTCGGGTTCCGGCTGTGCGACGCTGGCTTGCCGCAATGCATTCATCAAACTGGAGGCGCCGACCAGCCCCACCGCTCCACTCAGCCTATGAAGCGCAGCGCGCAATAAGGCGACATCGCGACCGTTACGCATGGAGTGCATCCGTTCCAGGTCATCGATCATCGAACGGCGCCAACCCTGAATAAACGTGTGTAGATCAATGCCTTCGTTCGACAGCGCGTCAAGATAGTTCGGGTCGAACGATTCAACTGGCGCGCCCGCCGGGCCCTGCGCCAACTGTGCAGCAACAGCTTGTCGCGGCACCTGAGCATTGCCGGTCGCCTCTTCTTCCGCAAATGAGAGCAAGGACTCAATGGCGAACGGTGCAGCGAACGTCGCGCAAGTACCGAAACCCGGCTGAGTCTCAACGGTGAGTTCGCCACCCATGCGCTGCGTAAGTAGCCGGCAGAGTACGAAGCCAGCGTCACCGTCGCAGTGCGGCTGGTCTTCTACGCGTTCGCCTGCACTAGATAACCCGGACAACTGCGTTTGCGCCGAAGGCGTGGCCCTCTCACCCATGTCTCTCACGCTGATGAAAATGCGCTGCGAACCGACGTTCAGTGGTTGGGCCCGCACGGCGATCGTGATCTGTCCGTGTTCGGTCGCCCGTACAGCACGGCTCAACAGATGGAAAACAATCTGACCGAGCCGAGCGCTATCGGTGAGGACGCGCGCGGCTACCGTTCGGTCGATGCTCACGCTCAAACGCAAACCGCGCTGTGCCGCCGCGGGTAAGAACAACACAACGACGCCATCAATCAGTTCGCGCAAATCCGTTGAATCTTCGTCGAGCACGATTTCACGCGGTTCGATTGGCGCCCGTGAAAGCATGTCCTCCAATACACGAACGCATGTCCGCACCGCGGATTGAATTTTTCTTACCAAGGTTCGTTGAACGGGTGTCAGCAAGGCTGTGTCGAATCCGGCCAGCAGACCAGCCAGCGCGGACAATGGGCCACCAACAAAGTGACGCATGGTAGTCAGGATACGGTCACGCTCCTGCCTTGCAGCGGCGGACGCCTGCGTGCCTGCCGCAGTGCGTGCGGCTTGCTCTCGCGCTTCGACCGCGGCATACCGGCGCTGCCATTCAGTTTCGGTGCTCCGCAGCTTCCCGAAGACGAGTTTCAGCGCAGTGCGCGCCCGGCACCATCCGCCGAACGCAACGATGGTCAGACCTGCGAGGGCAAGCAGTACGGCGAGCAACGCGCGCCATGCGGTCACGTCATTGCGCACTTCAACGGCAAGCGTGTCCTGCGAGGCGTGTGTTTCATTGTCAGGCCCCGTGCCGACGGCATGGGTATCGACAGCAACGCCGTAAGCGTTGGCGCCGCCAGCCTGCTGAGCTACCGTGCCCACCGTTTCGCGCGCTGCAAGCGCGGCAACCGGGTGGGGATCGCCAGCGAACGGCGCGCGGGCGCCTTCTTCCACCAAGGGCGCAGCATTGGCGCGCATCGAGACAATGCACAGTAACGTGAAGGCAAAGAGGCTGCCCAAGACGGTCGCGTAGCGGATAGAGGCCGTACGTGCGGAGAGGGAAAAGCGGCACGCGCGATCTTGCGCGCCCGCAGGAGAACCAAACAGGCTCATCATGTTAATAGCCTGCGGAACTCAATCGATCAGTCTTTGCAGCGAAGCAAATTCAATCAACCCTGCCAGGGACGATAGACCCAGTTTTTCCTGGATGCGGCTTTTGTACGTGCTGACCGTCTTGTCGCTCATGAACAGCGCGTCGCCGATCGCCTTGTTCGACATGCCCTTCGACAGCATTTGCAGGATGACGAGCTCCTTATCGGACAGCAGTTTGAGCTTGTCTTCCTCGCCGGCCACGGACGCCCCCCCGCCACCACTGCCGGTTGACATCGGGAAAACGGTGTAACCCGCCAGTACGGCCTCGACCCCACGCAGAATCTCCTTCATGTCCTGCGACTTGCCGACGAAACCTTGTGCGCCCGTACGCATCGCGCGCGGCGCAAAGGTCGCTGGATCGTGACCCGATAGAACGAGCACGCGAATCTGAGGATGCGCCAGTTTCAGACGGGGGATGACATCGAGCCCGTTGATACGCGGAATATCGAGGTCGAGAATCGCAAGATCCGGCGTGTGTTGCCGAGCCAGCTCGACCGCGACCTGTCCGTTATCAGCCTCGATAATCTCGCTGATGCCTAGCAGTTGAGAAAGGTGAGTCTTGATCACCAGCCGCAGCGCGGGATGATCGTCCACAATCAGAATGGTAGTCATTTTCTATTTTCCTAAGGATTCCACATCGTCCAACAGCCCATGCGCGCGAAGATGGGTTTGACGAGGGTACGCATGGGGTTGCGAGCAATAAGGGGGCGCGCCGGCTAATGGGTTAGCCCTGATCACGCACGAAATCGATCTCGACACGCCGGTTCGGCGCCAGGCATTGCACCAGTTCATCGCGCTTCGTCTGCGAGCATTCCGCAAGCGGATTTGCTTTACCGTGTCCCTGTGCCGTTATAGGCAACGTCACGCCGTGCTTGCGCAGATATTCCCGCACGGTTTGCGCGCGCTGCAACGAGAGCTGTTGGTTGTACGCGTCGCTGCCCAGACGGTCGGTGTAACCGTTGATGTGTAACTGGCGAATGCCCTTCACCTGCTGCAGACCCGCTACCACTTTGTCGAGCTGTGCCTTGCCGCCGGGCAGCATGCCGGCTTCGTCGCCGCCATTGAAACGGAATACCGAATCGGCTCTGAGGGTGATTTTTTGCGGGGCCGCTGGCTCAGCTGTCTGCTGCGGAGCGCATTGCAACGCCGCTTCCGCCGATTTCTGCAATTCGGTTTGAATACCCGGCAGTGATTTCTCGGCAGCCGCGAAATTGCGTGTCCATGCGTAGTGCCCGGCATGGATCAGTTCTACCTCGGCACACGCGAGCGGCTGTTGTGCCTCCGGGCAACGGGCGGTGGCTGGATCGCTCTTGATCACATTGACGATCTTCCACAGGTCGGGACGCACCGTCGACACCGTGCGCAGTTCCGGATTGGCAGCGGACAACGTCGTGCCGTCCTGCAGCCCGATCGTTATCATCGCCGCCTGGCCGATGGCCTCCTGGACAAAGCCCCATTGGTCACGGGCGCGCCACTCCTGCTGTCCGGCATTAATCCAGCATTGAGCCTTCGCATGGAAATAACCGTTCTTGTCACCTGGCAATGCGTCGAGCTGCTGTTGCAACGCCGTGAGTGCCTCGCCGCCGCTTGCGATTGGGGCATAGGCGCTCAACCATTGGGGCGTCGGCGCGCCTGCGGCCGCGTCTTGTGTCGTCCCAAGGCCCGTCTTCAGAACGGTCGGATCTTCGATACCGAGTCGGTCTCGTGCGGCCTGCCCCGCGCAACCCGACAAAGCCAGCGCACATGCCAGCAGCGTTAACTGAAATTTCATGGAATCCTTGCGAAGAACGTATTCACTTTTAAGAAGTTTTGAGTATGGGCAGGCGCAAAGCGGCATGGAATGGGAAGATTCCTAGAGTTCTGTCAGATGAACAGGTCATCTTTGATGCGGGCTGCATACAGCAACACCCATCTTGAATTTAACTAACTCATCAATTAATCTGGATTAATGAACCCGACACGTTCTCCCGCGAAGCCACTCGGCCGCCGCCCGGCCGTCGAGGATTTCGATGTGCGCGAACACTTGCTCGACACCGCGACGCGGCTCTTTTCCGAATGCGGCATCGCGGCCACGACGGTCGCGCAGATCGCGAGCGAAGCGGGCGTCACATCGGCACTGGTCCATTACTACTTCACGAATCGCGAAAAGCTGCTTGACGCAGTGGCCGACGAGCGGCTCGCCCCTGCGGCGGAATTCGTCTGGCGCCCGGCCGTTGAAGACGCCACGAGCGATCCCTTCGCGCTGGTTCACGAATTCGTCGCGCGCCTCTTTGACGTGACGGACCGCATGCCCTGGTTGCCGCCGCTCTGGCTGCGCGAGATCGTCAACGAAGGCGGCCTGCTGCGTGAACGAATGATGCGACGCATCCCGTTCGACAACATCAAGCGCTTCGGTAGCCGCGTTGCACACGCTCAGCAGGACGGCACCGTCAATGGCAACCTGGAAGCGATGTTGCTATTCAACTCAGTTCTGGCGCTCGTGATGCTGCCGCTCGCCACAGCAAAGATCTGGCAAAACGCGCGGGGCCTGCCCGTCATCGAGCGCGATGCGTTGCGCCGGCATGTGATCGCACTGCTGATCGGCGGCATGCAGCCAGCCCCACATGCGGCATCGGCGCCAGCACACGCACGAGCACAGCAGCAGCCGAAGCCTCCATCAGGACGCCGCAGCCGCAAAGACACAGGAACAGGGAGCCCGTCATGAGTCGTCCGTTCAGCGCCTGCGTTTGTCTGCTGCTCGCGGCGATGGCTCTCGCAGCCTGCTCGCATCGCGACAACAATGTCTATCAAGGCTACATCGAGGGGGAGTTTGTGTATCTCGGCTCGTCGCAGTCCGGCAAGCTGGCGCAGTTGGCGGTCGCACGAGGGCAGACGGTTGACGCGAGCGCGCCGGTATTCACGCTCGAGTCCGAGGACGAGACTGCCGCATTACAGCAGGCACAACAGCAACTCGCTGCGGCACGCGCACAGCTAGCCGATATCCAGACCGGCAAGCGCCGTCCCGAAGTGAACGTCACCAAAGCGCAACTCGCTCAAGCCGTCGCCAATGCGCGCAAGGCGGCGTTGCAACTCACGCGCGATGAAGCGCAGTACCGCGCAGGCGGCATTCCAAAAGCGCAGCTCGACGATTCGCGCGCCAACGCGGACGCCGCCGCCGCGCAGGTCCGCGAACTCAGCAACCAGGTGGATGTCGCTTTGCTTCCCGGCCGTTCGCAGCAAATCACTGCGCAGAGCGCGCAGATCGAGGCCGCTCAAGCCGCCGTCGTCCAAGCTCAATGGAAGCTCGACCAGAAGCGCGTCAACGCACCAGCGAAAGGACTCGTCTACGACACGCTGTATCGCGTCGGCGAGTGGGTTCAGGCCGGCAATCCTGTCGTACAGATGCTGCCACCGCAGAACGTGAAAGTACGCTTCTTCGTACCGGAGACCGTGGTCGGCAAGCTCGCACCAGGCAGTGCGCTTTCCATTCATTGCGACGGTTGCACCGCTGACGTCCCGGCGAAAATTACGTACATATCGAGCGAAGCCGAATACACACCGCCGGTGATCTACAGCAACGAGAACCGCGCGAAGCTGGTGTTCATGGTCGAAGCCCACCCTTCCGCCGCCGATGCAGTCAAGCTGCACCCCGGTCAACCCGTTGCGGTGAGCCTGCAATGAACCAGCCCGCACCGCAACCTGCGCAATACGCGATCGACGTGCACAAGCTCAACAAGCACTTCGGCGATAAACATGTCGTGAACGACGTGACGTTGCAGGTCGCGCGCGGCGAGATTTTCGGCTTTCTTGGACCGAACGGCAGCGGCAAGACCACCTCGATCCGTCTGATGTGCGGGCTGCTCACGCCCGACTCAGGCAGTGGCACCTGTCTCGGTTACGACATAGTTCGCGAGAGTGCGCAGATCAAGCGCAACGTCGGCTATATGACGCAACGCTTCTCGTATTGGGACGACCTGACGATTCGCGAGAATCTCGACTTCGTCGCCCGCATCTATCAGATGGCGAACCGGCGCGAGGCGGTTGACCGCTCGCTCGAATCGCTCGGTCTGCAAAGCCGTGCGGATCAGTTGACCGGCGCGTTGTCCGGCGGCTGGAAGCAGCGGCTCGCGCTTGCAGCCTGCATGCTGCACGAGCCTCAGTTGCTGTTACTCGACGAACCGACCGCGGGCGTCGATCCGAACGCGCGCCGCGAATTCTGGGAAGAGTTGCATCGCCTCGCCGCGCGGGGCATTTCGGTTCTGGTCAGCACGCATTACATGGATGAGGCCGAGCGCTGTCATAAGCTCGCGTACATCGCGTACGGCAAGCTGCTCGCGCAAGGCACTTCGAAGGACGTGATCGAATCGCAGAATCTCGCGACCTGGACCATCTACGGCGAGCACCTGAGCAAACTGTCGGAACAGTTGCGCAAGACGCCCGGCGTCGATCAGACCGTCGTATTCGGCTCCGCGCTGCACATCAGCGGTATCGACCATGCCGCGCTCGAAACCGCCATCAGACGCGCGACCGAGGGCACGGCGCTGCGCGCCGAGCGCATCGAAACCGGGCTTGAAGACGTGTTCATCTACTTGATGGGCCACTCCACCGACAACTACGGAGCGCAACCGTGAGCACGCGCACCCTGTTCTCGCTGTCGCGCTGGTGGAGCATCGTGCTCAAAGAGTTTTTGCAGTTAAAGCGCGATCGGATCACGTTCGCGATGATCGTCGGCCTGCCGATCATTCAGCTCACGCTGTTCGGTTTCGCGATCAATACCGACCCAAAGCATCTGCCTACCGCTGTCATCATCGGCGACGACAGTACGTTTTCGCGCAGCTTCATCGCCGCGATGAAGAACTCCGCCTATTTCGACATCGTCGAAACCTTGCCCAACGAGGAGGCCGGCCGCCGCTCTCTTGCCCAAGGCCGAGTGCAATTCGTGTTGTCGGTGCCGGTGGATTTTTCGAAACGTCTGCTGCGCGGCGAACGCCCTTCGCTGCTAGTCGAAGCCGATGCGACCGATCCCACTGCGACGAACACCGCGCTCGCCGCGCTGCCGGGCCTTGTGCAACCGGTCGCGGACAAAGACATCACCGGCACGCTCGCTCACCTGAATGGCACTCCGGCCGCTTTCGACGTCCAGGTGCACCGCCTCTACAACCCTGAAGGCATCACACAATACAACGTAGTGCCGGGTCTGATGGGCGTGATCCTGACGATGACGATGGTGATGATGACCGGCCTCGCGATCACGCGCGAACGCGAGCGTGGCACGATGGAAAACCTGCTCGCCACACCTGTGCTGCCGATCGAAGTGATGACCGGCAAGATCGTGCCTTACGTAATGATCGGGCTGGTGCAGGCGTCGATCATTCTGACTGCGGCGCGCTTCGTGTTCGATGTGCCGTTCGCAGGTAGCCTGCTAGCGATCTATCTTGCTGCGCTGCTGTTTATCGCAGCGAATCTGACGGTCGGCATCACGCTTTCGTCAATTGCGCAGAATCAGTTGCAGGCGATGCAACTGACCGTGTTCTATTTTCTGCCGAGCCTGTTGCTGTCGGGTTTCATGTTTCCGTTTGCCGGGATGCCAGGCTGGGCGCAATTCATCGGCAATCTGCTGCCGCTCACGTATTTCAACCGGTTGGTTCGCGGCATCCTGCTCAAAGGAAACGACTGGGCCGACCTGTGGCCGTCGGTGTGGCCCGTGGCGCTGTTCATGGTCGTCGTGATGGGCATCGCGCTGCGCTTTTACCGGCGCACGCTCGACTAGGAGGACCGGTCGATGAAACCGCTCGCTTTCTTGTCCGTCGTCGCGCTGTGCGGTTGCGCGGTCGGGCCGGATTTTCAACCACCGGCGGCGCCGGACACGCAAACCTATACACGTGAAGCGCAACCTGCTGCGACAGTCACAGCCAGCGGTGTGGCTGGAGCATCGCAAGCATTTATCGCGGCTGAGCATGCAACACCAATGTGGTGGAAGCAGTTTCAATCCGATGCGCTAGACCGTCTCGTCGAGCAAGCCCTGCAACAGAGCCCCACGCTCACGCAAGCCCGCGCGAAGCTGATTGAGGCACGCGAAAACTACAACGCGCAATTCGGCGCGACTGCATTCCCGGCTGTCGATGCGACCGTATCCGGCGTGCGGCAGCGGGTCGATATCGCGGCGTTCGGCATTCCGAATGTGCCCAATCAGGGGCCGTTTACGCTTTACAACGCGTCGGTCAGCGTGTCCTATGCGCTCGATATTTTCGGCGGTAATCGCCGGGCGCTGGAAGCGCTCATGGCACAAGTCGACTATCAGTCGTTCGAATTCGAAGCGGCGCGGCTCTCGCTCGCAGGCAATGTGGTTTCGACTGCGATTCGGCGTGCGTCTTTAAAGCAGCAGATCGCCTTGACGCAGCGCCTCGCAGACACCCAGGCCCAGCAACTCAAGATCACCGAAGGACGGCTTGCGGCAGGCGGCGTCTCGCAACTCGACGTGCGCAGCCAGCGTACGCTGCTCGCGCAGACCCGTGCGTCGTTGCCGCCACTTGCGATACAACTCGCGAAGACCGACCACCAACTCGCGATCCTGCTTGGCATGCCGCCGTCGAAGGCGGACTTCGCCGACCTGACGCTCGATTCGCTGCATCTGCCAGATACGTTGCCGCTCACATTGCCATCGACGCTCGCGCGCGAACGGCCGGACATTCGTGCTTCGGAAGCGTTATTGCATCAAGCGAGCGCGAATGTCGGCGTGGCGACGGCAAATCTGTATCCGCAATTTTCCATCTCGGCGGGGATCGGTTCGGAACGCACGAACATTCAGGACGTGGTCAGCGGGCTGAATATCTGGAACTTCGGCCTCACTCTGACGCAACCGATTTTCCGCGGCGGCGAACTGCGCGCGAAGAAGCGTTCTGCACAGGCGGCTTATGATGCGGCGCTCGCTGACTATCAGCAGACGGTGCTGCAGGCGCTGCAGCAGGTTGCGGACACGCTGACAGCGCTGCAGGACGACGCGCACGAACTGCAGGCTCGCGACGAGGCTGCCCAACAGGCGCACGCGAGCCTGGATATCGCACAAGCGCAGTATGCGGCGGGCGGTGTTAGTCAGTTCGGCCTGCTCGATACGCAACGCCAGGTGTTGCAAACCGCGCTCGACCGGACTCGCGCGCAAGCGGACCGGTTCGCCGATACGGCTGCGTTGTTTCAGTCGCTGGGTGGGGGATGGCAGGTGTCGGCGGCGCCGTAGAGATCCGATATTTCGGAACCGTCCTAGAGATCGGCGGCTCCCAAGCATGCACAATCCACGCCGGACGCGCCCCGCCACGCTCCACACACCCCACATAACAGTTTCCTCGTAAGCGTTTCCGAGAGCGCGAATTCGATTGACCGCTTTCGGCCGTTGAACTTGCCGCTCCACTAACACTCGCCCGCCGCTTATGCCATCCCCCTTTCCAATGAGCTCAGACGATCCTTCAGTTTGGTACGAGGAGGCTGTAGAGGCCTATCATGCGCACCGCTTTAGCGTAGTGCAGACGCTGGTCGATCGAATCCTTGGCCACGAGCCGGAGCATGCCCACGCCCTGCATCTGAGGGGACTGTTGGCGCTCGTATCAAACCAGAACCAAGTGGCGCAACGCGGGGTCGAGCGAGCGATTGATATTCGCCCCCACCCGAGCTTCTATAACACCCTGTACGCCATTCATCTCAGCGTGGGCGACTTCGACCGTGCCGTGCAAACTCTCCGCCAGGGTCTCGCGCTTTATCCCGACTTTCCGCGATTCCACTACAACATGGCGTTGACACTGCACCATCTGGATTGCCCTGACGAAGCGGTCATCAGCTACCGCCGGACGCTCGAACTCGATCCAGACAACTCGGAAGCGTGCAACAACCTGGGCCTTGTCTTCAGGGAGCGTGGCGCGTTCGACGATGCACAGCAGTACTACCGGCGCGCCATCACGCTCGCGCCGACCAATCTCAGCGCGCGCAGCAACCTTGGCAATCTCTTGCTGGCCACGGGTCGTTATGAAGAAGCCTGGCCTTATTTCGAAGACCGCTGGGTCGCTTTCAGGGATACCGATGGACGCCCCAACCGAGTACGCCCGCAAGTGGCGCTACCACAGTGGAAAGGCGAAAGTCCGTGTGTGATAAATCGCACGACCAGCATGCCCGAACGTGGCGCGCGCCTGCTCGTCCTTCACGAGCAAGGCTATGGCGACAGTCTCCAGTTTGTGCGCTACCTGCCGCTCGCGCTCGAACGCTTTTCACTGGTGGCTTATGTCTGCCCGCCAAACTTGCGTCGCCTGTATCAGCAGGCGTTGTGTTCGCGCTGGCCCGGTCTTGTGCTGCTCGATGCAGTACCCGCCGATGTCGGCGGCTGGGACTGGTATTGTCCTTTGATGTCTTTGCCCATGGCATTCGGCACTCGTCTGGACAACGTTCCCGCCGCCGTGCCTTACCTGTATGCCGACCCCGAGCAGGCCGCCTGCTGGCACGCGCGATTCGCGGCAGTGCCGGCGCCCCACCTGCCACGCGTCGGCGTGGTGTGGGCGGGCGGTCATTCAGGCTGGGCGGAGGACAAGGTGCGCAGCCTGACATTCGCGCAAATTGCCCCATTGCTCGCTTTATCTCACGTACGCTGGATCAATCTGCAAAAGACAGATGACCCGGAAAAGCGTCCCGACGCTGCAAGCAAAGCGCTTCTGACCGACTGGATGGATGAAGTGACGGACTTTGCGGACACCGCCGCGTTAATCGAGAACCTCGACCTGGTGATCTCTGTCGATACCTCAGTGGCTCATCTTGCGGCAGCAATGGGCAAGCCGATGTGGCTGCTCAACCGTTTCGCGGGTTGCTGGCGCTGGCTGCACGATAGGGACGACAGCCCGTGGTACCCCACTCTGCGCCTTTTCAACCAGTCGCAAAGAGGCAACTGGGACGATGTGCTCGCGCGAGTCGCCACGGCTCTGCAAGAGGCCTTCTCGCCACACGACGCGCGTTGTGAAGAAGAAACGGACACTCGCTCGCCGATTATGCTGACCCCTTCCCCCGTGCACTCTGATGACATCGCAACCTGGTACGGCGAGGCCCAGACAGCGCATCGGGAAGGCCACTTCGATATCGAGCAGACACTCCTTGACCGAATCCTTGTCTGTGACCCGAAGCACGTGGGCGCCCTGTACTCGCGCGGGGTATTGGCGCTTGAGTCAGGTCAATTCGAATCGGCACAGAACTGGATCAAGCGCGCGATCGAGGTTCAACCCGATGCGAACTACTACAACATTCTGAACATCGTTCAAGCCAAATTGGGTGCGTTCGCCAGCGCTATAGAAAGCGCCCAGCGGGCTGTGGCGCTTCAGCCCGACGTCCCTATGCTCCACCACAACCTGGCGACGACACTCATGCAGCAAGGACGTCTTGAGGATGCGGCAATCAGCTTTCGCAGGGCGCTCGAACTCGAACCAGAACGCTTGACGGCACATACCTCCCTCGGCGACGTCTTCATGCAACTTGGCGCATTGGACGAGGCAGAACGTCACTACCGGTATGCCCACACCCTTGCGCCTGCAGATCTCGAAACTCACGCCGCTCTTGCCGTGATCTTGCTCACTGCGGGCCGCTATGAAGAAGCTTGGCCTTTTTACGAAAACCGCTGGGCCATGCATGAGCGTCCCGACCTAATACGCCCACAACTGCCACTGCCGCAATGGAAAGGCGAGAATTCGGACGTGATAAGTCGTACAGGCAGGGCGCCCGATCGTGGTGCACGCCTGGTGGTGGTTGCCGAGCAAGGCATTGGCGACAATCTGCAGTTTATTCGCTACCTACCGTTGGCACTGGAACGCTTTTCGCATGTAGGCTTTATCTGCCCTTCACCCTTGCGGCGCCTGTTCAAGCAGTCATTGTGTTCGCGCTGGCCGGGCTTGACGCTGGTCGATACGAAGCACGGCGGCCCGCGCGATTGGGACTGGTATTGTCCCTTGATGTCATTGCCGATGGCGCTCGGCACCCGGCTCGACACCATTCCGGCCACGACACCCTACCTATACGCCCACGGCAGACAGGCCGCCAGGTGGCGCGTGAGACTAGCCTCATTGCCGAACGCTAACCTACCGCGTGTCGGGGTGGTGTGGGCCGGCAATTCAGACTTGTCGGTGGACCGACAGCGCAGCCTTACATCCGCGCAAATTGCGCCACTGGTGACGTTGCCGCAAGTACGTTGGATCAGTCTGCAAAAGACCGATGACCCGGCAAAGCGGCCCGATGCAGCAAGCAAAGAACGCCTGACAGACTGGACGGACGAACTCAGTGACTTTGCGGACACCGCCGCGCTAATCGATAACCTCGACCTGGTGATCTCCGTCGATACCTCAGTGGCTCATCTTGCGGCAGCAATGGGCAAGCCTGCGTGGTTGCTGAACCGTTTCGCGGGTTGCTGGCGTTGGTTGCGCGGCCGGGATGACAGCCCTTGGTATCCCAGCTTGCGCATTTTCACCCAGTCGCAGCGAGGCAACTGGGACGACGTGCTAGCGCGGGTTGCCGTGGCTCTGCAGCAGCGTTTTCCGCCACATGACGCGCGTTGTGAAGAAGAACGTGGTCTCCCCCACGCAGGAAATCAGACACCTTAATTTTACCCGTGCAACTCGCGACGCTTACGCCGCCACCGCTCGCGCCGCATTCCTTCCCCGCAGCCATTCCAACGCAAGCAACAGGCACGTCGAAAACACAATCAAAATCGTCGCCAGCGCCGCGATCGTCGGGCTGATGTTCTCGCGAATACCGGTGAACATCTGGCGCGGCAAGGTAGTCTGATCCGCGCCTGCCAGGAACAACGTCACGACCACTTCATCGAACGACGTAGCGAACGCGAACAGCGCGCCCGAAATCACGCCCGGCGCGATCACCGGCAACGTGATGCGAAAGAACGTCTTCACCGGATTCGCCCCCAGCGACAAGCTCGCGCGCACCAGGTTGTAGTTAAAGCCTTGCAACGTCGCCGCCACCGTCGTCACCACAAACGGCACGCCGAGCGACGCATGCGCGAGAATCAGCCCAATATACGTATTCGCCAGTCCAAGCGGCGCAAAAAACAGATACATGCCGACGCCGACCACCACCACCGGCACGATCATCGGCGAAATCAGAACCGCCATCAGCAAAGCCTTGCCGCGGAAATTCGCTTTGGTCAGGCCGATCGCCGCCAACGTGCCGAGCACCGTCGCCACGACAGTCGCCGAAGGCGCCACGATAAAGCTGTTCTTCGCCGCCATGCGCCATTCATCCGACCCGATCAGGTTCGCATACCAGCGCAGCGACCAGCCCGGAATCGGATACACCAGAAACGTGCTGGACGAAAACGACAACGGCACAATCGCCAGCACCGGAAGGATCAAATACAGCAGCGTCAGCACGGCAAGCGCGCGCAACGCGAAATACCACACGCGCTCGATCAAGGACGTATGCGGCGCAAACAAGGGCTTGGCAAGTTTCATCGCGAGTAAGCTCCGTTCAGCCAATCAGCCGAGGCTCAGGGACGAACGCGTGAAGCGTCCATAGATGACATACAGCACAAGCGTCGCGGCAAGCAGCAAACCGCCGAGCGCACACGCCATGCCCCAGTTGATCGTCACGTTGGTAAAGTACGCGACGTAGTAGCTGACCATCTGATCATTCGGTCCACCGAGCAACGCCGGCGTGATGTAGTAGCCGATCGCCAGAATGAACACAAGTAGTGCGCCCGCCCCGATGCCCGGATAAGTTTGCGGCACATAAACACGCCAGAAAGCGGCGAACGGATGACTGCCAAGTGAGATCGCGGCACGCTGATAGGTCGGCGGGATCGACTTCATCACGCTATACAGCGGCAGGATCATGAACGGCAGCAGAATGTGCGTCATCGAGATGTACACGCCCGTGCGGTTGAACAGCAGCGACAACGGATCGTGCAAAATGCCGCTCGCAATCAGCGCCTTGTTCACCAGCCCTTCGCTTTGCAGAATCACGATCCATGCGGCCACGCGTACGAGGATCGAAGTCCAGAACGGAATCAGCACGAGGATCATCACCAGATTCGCGCGGCGATCGGAGAGCGTCGAAATCCAGTAAGCAAGCGGGTAACCGAGCAGCAACGCGAAGAATGTCACGACTGCGCCGATCACGAAGGTGCGGCTGAATACGTGAAGATAAATCTGTTGATCCGGATCCGTCTCGATGATGTGACCGAATCCGTCTTGCTTGTGGTCCAAAGAAGCCAGTAGATAAAACGGCGAGTAGGCACCGGAATTTTTCGCGATCGCCTGCCAGTAAGCGACGTGGTTCCAGCGTTCGTCGAGTTCGACGAACTTCGCGTGCGTCTGGGCCGGCGTGAGTGTCAACGGCTTACTGTTGTCGTCGACGAACGGCATCGCGTGAGCCGACTTTGCGACCAGCGAGCGATAGCCTGGAATTTCCACGTTCAACCGTCGCGCCAGCGCGCCCATGCCATCGCTATCGGCAATCGCCGTCAGATCCACGGCCAGTGCAGAGTATGCGGCGTCAGGCGGCAGTGCCTTGCGATCCCAACCGCTCAACGCATTCAGCGTATGCGGCAGGGCGTTCATCACTTCCGGATTCTGCGCGGCCCGCGTCAATAGCGCACCGATCGGCACGACAAAAATCAGCAGCAGAAAAATGGCGAGCGGTGCAATCAGCAACAGCGCCATCGCGCGCTTCTTTGCTTCTGCGGCCTTTAGTTCTCGCTTAAGTCGAACATTCGACTCAGGCGTCGAATCGGCGGCGATCGTCATCGTAGTCACACCTCGTCTCCTCGATCCGGAGTTAGCGCTTTGGCTGTCGGCAGGAGTTAGCGCTTTAGCGCTTACTCCTGCCCCATGCAAAGCCCTTACCCCGATCCCATGCATCCGGCCGCTCGCGCACATCGCGAAGACACGCGTTTGCGTTTGTTTCATTGCATTGATGCGGCGCGGCTTCACCATAAAAGCCGCGCCTTCTCACACCCGGCTAATTACTTCGAAGCCCACGACGAAAAACGTTGCTCCAACTCATCGCCATGGTCGGTCCAGAACGAGAGGTTCTGCAGCACCGCGTTCTTGCCGTTAGCCGGCGAATTCGGCAGATTGGACAGCGTCTTCGGATCGAGCGCCTTGATGGCCGCCACGTTCACCGGACCATACGCAATGTTGTGCGCGTAGTCCTGCTGCGGCTTCGACGAAATCGAATAGGCGATGTACTTCTCGGCCAGCGCCTTGTTCGGCGTGCCCTTCGGAATCGCCCAGTAGTCGAGGTCGTAAATGCTGCCGTTCCACACTACCTTGAGGTTCTTGCCTTCCTTCTGCGCGGCATCGATACGGCCGTTGTACGCGGTGGACATCACCACGTCACCCGCGACCAGGAATTGCGGCGGCTGCGCGCCCGCTTCCCACCACTGGATATTCGGCTTCAGTTCGTCGAGTTTCTTGAACGCGCGGTCCTGACCTTCCTTGGTGGCGAGCACCTTGTAGACGTCCTTCGGCGGCACGCCGTCGGCCATCAGCGCGAATTCGAGGTTGTAACGCGCGCCCTTGCGCATCGCGCGCTTGCCCGGGAATTTCTTCACGTCCCAGAAGTCGGCCCAGCCGGCCGGCGCGATTTTCAGCTTGTCGGCGTTGTACGCGAGTGCCGTCGACCACACGAAGAAGCCCACGCCGCAGGTTTGCGGCGCTTCCGGAATCAGATCCGTCTTCTTGCCGATCTTCGACCAGTCGAGCTTCTCATACAGCCCTTCATCGCAACCGCGGCCGATGTCGCCCGACTCAACTTCCACCACGTCCCAATTCACATGCTTCGCTTCGACCATCGCCTTCACTTTGGCCTGCTCGCCGTTGTATTCGACCGCGGTCACTTTATTGCTGGTTTGCGTCTCGAACGGCTGGTTGAATGCGACCTTTTGCGCGTCGCCATTCGCACCGCCGAAATTGACGACCGTCAGCTCGGCTGCATTGACTTGCGCGGCGCCCAGCGCGAGCGCCACAGCACCGACAGCGATGGCGCAGCGCGATTTCCCGATCTTGCTCATGGTGTGTTGCTCTCCTTTGGTGGTGTGCTTCAAGCTACGTACAGTGCGACTTGTTATGTGCTGCTTAGGTGAACTGCTTCTTTTGCCTGCGTCGAACGACCTACGACCCACGCAGTGCACGCGCTCACGCGCCTGCAAACACCCGCAGATGCTCGGGCGCAAACTCGAGCGCGACGGGCGCGCCAGGTGCGAAGGTTTCGAGTGCGTCGGTGCCGAGCGGCACCTTCACGAAGCACTCGTCCTGCTCCGGCAGACCACAGCGCATCCGCACGTGGTCGCCGAAATAAATCAGCCCGCGCGCTTCGCCGCTTAGCGCATTGGCGCCAGGCCGTGACACGCCGTTGGCGAGTTTCATACGCTCAGGACGGATGCAAGCGACCGCCGGCGTTCCCGCCCGCGCGCCGCCTATATTGCGTCCCGTAAGCCGTGTGCCGTCAATCAGATGAAACTCGCAGTACTCGCCATCGACGTTCGCGATCGTGCCGCGCAGCTTGTTGCTGTCGCCGATGAAGTTCGCGACGAACTCGTTGCACGGCGATTCATAGAGACGATCCACGGTATCGAGTTGCTGCACGATGCCTTTATCGAACACGGCGACACGGTCGGACATGGTCAGCGCTTCGCCCTGGTCGTGCGTGACGTAAACGAAGGTGACGCCGAGCTTCTCGTGCAATGATTTAAGTTCATACTGCATGTGTTCGCGCAACTGCTTGTCGAGTGCGCCGAGCGGCTCGTCCATCAGCACGAGCTTCGGCTCGAACACGAGCGCCCGCGCCAAGGCAATACGTTGCTGCTGGCCACCGGAAAGCTGCGCCGGGTAACGCTTGGCGAAGCCTTCCATGCGCACCATCTTCAGCGCATTATTCGTGCGATGCGCACGCTCTTCCGCCGACAGTTTGCGCACCGTGAGCGGATACGCGACGTTCTGCTCGACCGTCAGATGCGGAAACAGCGCGTAGTTCTGAAACACCATGCCGATGTTGCGCTTATGCGGCGGCACGGTATTGAGCAGCGTGCCGTCGAGCCAGATCTCGCCGCCGGTGGGAAATTCGAAGCCCGCCAGCATCATCAGACATGTGGTTTTCCCTGATCCGGACGGCCCGAGCAGCGTCAGGAATTCGCCCTGATAGATATCCAGGTCGAGTTGTTTGACGACCAGCGTTTCGCCGTCGTATGTCTTGCGCACACCTCGAAAGCTGACGATCACGTCATCGGTTTTCATCGCACTAGTCTCCTCTGCGGTCCGGCTGGCTCCCCCTGCAAAGCAGCGGGATTGCATTAATTGCGTGGCTCACTATAGTCCCTTACGGTTCTACAATATGGAACCATTTCATTATTCCGGATAGAACCACTTGGACACCGTGATCTTGTCGGATTGGCTTGCCGCGCGGCTCGACCGCGCCGCCGCCGAACCGGTCTACAGACAGACGTTGCGGCTGATGCAGCAGGCGATCCTGACCGGCCAGTTGCCGCCTGGCACAAAGCTGCCCAGTTCGCGCATGCTCGCCGAGGACCTCGGCATCGCGCGCAATACAGTGCTGCACGTCTACGATCAGTTGACCGCCGAAGGCTATGTGATCTCGACCACCGGAAGCGGCACCTATGTCGCCGACACGCGGCCGGACACGGCAGCCATGAATGCACGCAAGAAGCCGACAGCCGCGAGTGTCAATGTGGACGCCGCCGATCAAGCCACCGAGGCCTTAAAGCCGCCAAAACGCGATCTAGGCGACCTCTCCATGCGCGGACGCAGGCTCATCGATCAGGCCGGTGTCTCCGCCAAACAGTGGGGCGCGTTCATGCCCGGCGTGCCCGACGTCGCTGAGTTTCCGGCGCGAACATGGAGCCGCTTGCAAGCAAGGTTGTGGAAGGAAGCCAATCCCGATCTGCTGACTTATGCGCCGGGCGGCGGCTATCGGCCGTTAAGGCGGGCGCTGTCCGACTACCTGCGCGTCGCGCGCTCGGTGAATTGCACGCCGGACCAGATCATCATCACGACGGGTATTCATCAGTCGATCGATCTGGCCGTGCGTTTATTGACCGACGTCGGCGATCGCGCGTGGGTGGAAGAGCCGTGCTATTGGGGCGCGCGCAGCGTGCTGCAATCGTCAGGGATTACGCTAGTGCCGGTGCCCGTGGATGACGAGGGCCTCAATCCGCGCGAGCAGGATCTGCAACAGCCGCCGCGGCTGGCGCTCGTCACGCCGTCGCATCAATATCCGCTCGGCATGGTGATGAGTCTCGCGCGGCGCCGCACGCTGCTCGAATACGCACGCCAGCACAACGTCTGGATCATCGAGGACGACTACGACAGCGAGTTCCGCTACGGCAGCCGACCGCTTGCATCGCTGCAAGGGCTAGACGACGCCGGCCAGGTGATCTACGTGGGCAGCCTGGGGAAGATGTTGTTTCCTGGTTTGCGGATCGGCTACATGATCGCGCCGGAGCATCTGGTGGATACGTTCCGTACGGGCGTGGCCGAGCTGTACCGCGAGGGGCAACTGATGCAGCAGGCGGTGATGACCGACTTCATCATGGACGGTCATCTCACATCGCATGTTCGCCGTATGCGCGCGCTCTACGGCGAGCGGCGGCAGATTCTGATCGATGCGATCACCGCGCGTTTCGGCAACGAACTACCCGTGATGGGTGACGAGGCCGGGCTGCACCTCGTGCTCGGCCTGCCCGATCATGCGAACGATCGCGCCGTCACGGCAGCCGCTTACGATGCCGGCGTGATCGTGCGGCCCCTCGCCGCTTACTACAGCAGCGAGACGCCCGCGCGACGTGGACTGTTGCTGGGCTACGCCTGCGTGCCGAACGAGAAGATCGGTCCGGCATTCGACACGCTCGCGCGCGTGATCGAGCAGACGGCGCTGAAGAAGGCGCCGACGCGAGCCGCTTAACCGGCTCGCATCGCAACACAACGCATCACTTCAGCCCAAAGTCCACCCGCGTCGTGGCACCCTTGTCCTTGATGCCATCGGCGTCCAGTTTCGGCGCGACGATAAACACGCGGCTGCTGTCGATCTTGCCCTCGAAATACTGCTGCACGGCTTGCGCCCGTTGCTGGGCTAGCTGACGCAAGCTGGCGTCGTCGATCGGAGCATTGGCGGCCATCGCCGCCTTCATCTCGTCGTCCGGCAGGCTTTTGGTCAAGCCGACAAAATTGCGCGGCTTCTTGAAGTCGGCCGCTTTGTAGGCCTTGGCCAAGTACTTATCGTATTCCTTCGGATCCACGGTGACGGTCGACAAATCCACGCTCTCGCCATTGCCCACCACGTCCTTGATCTTCTGTTGCTTGACCTCGCGTTCGACGTATTGCGCACGCAGGCCCGGCCCGTCGACTGCCGGATCGACGCGGCCAATCAGATCGATACGGATCGAGCTCTTGTCGGCCAGCGCCTTCACGATGGTGTCGAGCTTCTTGTCCGCGGCGTCGGACAGTTTCGCCGACCCCGGTTCGAACTCGACGTAGCCCAATTCCTCGCCACCACCACCGAAGGCATTGGCGATCAGCGAGAACGGCGCGGTGACGGCTTTCTGCAGCAGATTGAGCACCGCATGCCAGATGAGCCCGCCGACGCTGAACTCCGGATTCGACAACGATCCCGACACTGGCAGATTCACGTCGATTTCACCGCGCGAGTTTTTCAGCAGTGAGATCGCGAGACGCACCGGCAGCTTGGTCGCCGTATCGTTCTCGACGTGATCGCCGAACGTGAGCTGGTCGATGAAAATATGATTGTTCGCGTTCAACTGATCGTTATCGAGCTGGTAGTGCAGATCGACGTTCAGCTTGCCCTTGGTGATCGGATACCCGGCATATTTCGCCGAATACGGCGTGAGGTTGGTGAGTTCGATATCGTGCGCGCTGGCTGTGAGATCGAGCGCCGGTTTTGCGATCAGCGGATTGACGGTACCGCGAATCGACAGCGGACCATTCGCCGCCAGCTTCGCGGCGATGTCCACGGGCGCAGGCGTTGTCGACTGCGTGCCGAACGCGCCGACCGTACCTTGAATGCCAACCAGGTTCGCGGTGAAGTTCGGCTTGATGAAGTTGTCCGTATACGTCACGCGGCCCTGTTGCAGCACCAGTTGGCCGAAGTGCAGTTTGACGGGGCTTTGCGGCGGCGTGGCGGCCGTAACTGTGGCCGGCGTGGCTGGAGTTGCCGACGACGCCGGTACCGGCGCGGAGGCCACCTCAGGCGCCGATGCAGCCTGCGGCGTCAACGGCACCGGCTCGTGGCCGCCGCTCTTGTCGCGTGTCAGCGATTGCGCGGCGCCGCTTTCATGCGCGACCACGTCCTTGAGATTCAGCTTGCCTTGCGCGTCGAGCAGCACACGCCCATAGAACTTCGTGAACGTGACGCGGCCCGCGTCGACCGCCGTGCCGTGTTCGTCGTAGTCGGCCTTGAGATTGGTCAGCGCGAGCGAACTCCATCCTGCGAATGGGTCCGAAGTCGCCTTGTCGATCATCCGCACGTCGACGAGCGCGACGTCGCCGCGGTACGTCGCTTTGAGCGCCTTCGCCTGACTTAGCGCGAGATCGCCGTTCGCGTTGAGCAGCGCGCTCGCAATCAACGCATTCAGCTTGCTGCCGAAGTACGGTTCGAAGGCCGCCGCATCCAGGCGGTTCGCGTTCACTTTGACGGCCACCTTGAGCGGCGTCGCCGTGACATCGCCCTTTACGCCGAGCGTGCCTTTCTTGTTGAGCGTGGCTTGCAGATCGACCGGCAGCGGCTTACTCAGATCGTCGCTGATCTGTTGCACCTTCAATTGCAGCGGCGTCACGCTCAGCTTCACTGGATTCGGCGTCGTGTTGTCGGTGAAATTGGCGGTCGCGTCTTTCAGGTTGAGTTCGCCGATCTTGTAGTGCCACGCGGGCCCTTCCGCCTCAGCCTTCTTCACCGCATGGATCGCCGTGCGCTTCTGCTCTACCTGATGCGGACCCGCGAGCGTGGCGAGGTCGATGCTGCCGTCTTTCAGACGCTGCGCATTGACCACCAGGCCGGTCGTGTTGACGCCGGTGATATCGGCAGTGCGCCCCGCGACGTCCACCTGCTTGACCGTTACCTGGCCTTGCGCGAGCGAGACGACCGGATCCTTGCTGCCACGCGCCGCGAGTTTGAGCGACTGCAGATCGAGTTGTGTATCGGTGACCATGACTGCGACCGGCGACTTCGACCAGTTCGCGCCGACGTTCGCGTTGGCGGAAAGCGCGCCGTCCACCACTTGCGCGGCGGTCGCGGTGTCGAGATACGGTTGCAGCAACGGCAACTTCAATGACTTCAGATCGAGCTTTGCGCTGGCGGTCTTCGCAACAAGGCCGAACGCGCCGGCCACGCCGAGCGAGCCACCGGCGTCCTTGAAGTCGGTATTGAGCGTGTAGTGCGCGGGGGCAGTTGCGAGCGTCGAGAAATCGGTCAGCGTGACGGCCAGTTTTTGCAGGCCAAGGTCGACCGGACGCGAGGCAGCTTCATCGTGAACGTTGACGGTGCCGTCGTTGAGCGCGAAACGCTTGATCGACAGGTCCAGAGGCTGTGCGGCCTTTTCCGTGGCGCTGGCACCAGATGCCGCGACGGGCGCAGACGCTGGCACCGACGCAGAAGCCCCCGCAGCAGGCGCAGTCGCGAACATCCGCTCGACACTCAACACGCCTTCTTTATCACGCGCAAGATTGGCGCTCGGCACGTCGATGCGGATCTCGTCGAAGTGATACAGGCTCTTCAACGGCTCCAGCGTCGCGGCAGCCACATGCACTGCACGCGCTGCGAAGAACGGCGCCTTGCTCTGATCGCGCACGTCCACATCGTTCAAGTCGACGGTGCCTGCCACGCGTAACGAAGGCACGTCGTTAAAGACCACGAAGTTGAGCTTGAGATCGGTGGACAGCTTGCCGCTCTGCACAACCACAGGCAGCTTGGTCGGCACGTAGGAGATGAGCTGCGGCACGTCGAGCCCGTCGAAGCGCAGCGACACCTCCGATTCGCGCGACGCGGCAAACGGCTTGGTCTTGCCTTCGATCGCAAGCGGACTGCCGTCGATACGCGCACGCAGCAACGGCTCGACGAAGATGTCGGTTTTCGAAGGCAGCGTAGCGATGAACGGAATGCCGAGCTTCCATTGATCGATCACGTGCGTTGCGCCGAGCAATTTGTCGTCGAACGTAATCTGGCCGTTCTCGAGGCGAATGTTCGACACCGAAAACAAGGTCGGTTTGCTATTGGGCTTGGCCGGCTGCTTCGAGAATTTCTCGATCAGGTCGGTGAAATTGAAGCGCTGCGCGTCATAGCGAACGATATGAAAGCGTGGTGAATCGAGCTGTATTTCATCGACGATCGGCGCGCCACGAAACAGCGAGCTCCATGACGGCTTCACGATGAACCGCGCAATATCGACAAAATCGCCCGCGCCGCCACGCTCGCCGATATGCACGCTATCGGCTTCGAGCTTGAGCGTGTACGGATTGAGTGCGATGCGGCCGATCGTGGCCGGCCGGTCGAGTTGCTTGCTGAGTTGCTGCTCGGCTATGTGACGAATCAACGGCGGCGCCGCGAAAAAGCCCAGCAGACCGAACAATACGAGGAAGATCAGCAGACCCGTGATGACACGCCGGGTGCGGCGTGACTGCGCGACATCGCGCACGGTCTGCATGGAAGAGGCGATTGATGCTTTATTGAGGCTTGCCATGCTCGGTCTTGGGTAATGCGGCGGCAAGCCCGCCGCGAAACGAAAATCCCGCAAGCGGCAGTATAAGTGGTGAATCTTACGCGGGATATAAATGTAAGCCGTGGCTTACACATTGTTGCACGCTACAGCGGCGTATGTCCGCCGGCACGAAGGCGGACATACGCTGATTTATGCGTCACCCATACCTTGCTGTCACAGCAGTGACGCATAACGCTGGTGGACTTCACACCAGCACTTCGCTGCCCCGCATCAACGAGGCATTTCGCTGGCGAACTTCATCGACGTCGGCGCATGTCACTGACGCACGACGGCCGGCGGTTGCCAACTGCCATCGGTGGCTTGCGGCTTCGGTGCGTACAAACGCAGCATCAGTTGCAAATCGGCGCGCGGCGCCGGCAGCCAGTTGCCGCTCTTACCTCGTGTTGATGACACCGTCACGTCGAGTGAGCCGTCGCGATTGCGGCGCGCACCGTTACGGTCGCCGACTGCAAGACGCGCCGGTGCGCTTTCCCCTAACGCGCCGTCCTTCGTGTAGGCGGTGATCGACCAGAAGCCGCGCACCGGCGGCAACTGGTTCGGCTCGAAGTGGATCACGTAACGATTTGCGCCGTTGAGGGCATGACCGTCGCTGTCCTGGGTGACGACCGCGCGCACTTCATCGTCCTTCGTGCCGATGCCCGGTTGGATCGCCGCGGCGTAAGCGCGCATCGCATAGTCGGGGCCGTAATTGCCCACGCCGTCGCCGAACCAGTTCCAACCGTTGCCGCTCTGCAGATTGGACGGCGGCGTCACGACACGCTGGTGGCCATCGGCAAGGCCCGCAGCGATCGCCTCGGGCGCGCTCGGCAGCTTCACCGGATCACCAGGCGTCACGCCGAAGTCCGAAAGGATTTTCAGCGCATGCGGATCGGCCGGCGTCGGCGGGTTGTCCGGCAAGGCCTGCGCGAGCCGGCTGAAGAAGCCGTTCGCGTCGAGCGCGGCGACTTGCGCGGCCGGCGTGCCGGAAGCGGCCGCGGCGGCGGCATCGGCAGCACTGCTGCTAGGCGGCGTAATCGATGCCGAGCGCGTGCCGCCCGCGTAGACGCTCAACGGTGCGACGCGGATGGCGCGCTGCAGCTTACGAACCGCTGTCAGGTCGCGGGTGCCGTTCGACTGGATGCGCACGCTCACCCAGACGTTGCGGGTCGGCACGTCGACGCGCGTCACGCCCTTGGGCAGATCGCCCTGCCAGCCCGCGCCGACGAAAGCAATCGTTTGCGTCTTGATGCCTGCGGCGCGGGTAGTGAACTGTGAGCTGGTCGACCACACCACGTTGGTCCACATGTCGAGCACGCGGGCGTCCACGTAGCGGCCACGCGAGTCGGGCAGCGACACGATCACCGGCTCCGTGCCGACGTCCAGCCAGCCGGTCGAGTCGAGCGTGTCGAGACTCGGCTGCAGCGGATTGGCCGCGCCTATCGGCGGCAAGGCCTGCGCGTGACGCAGCGTATTGACCGGCGCCTGGCCCGGATCGGTGCCGACCGCCGCGTCGCGCGCGACGCCCATCAGCACCAGCGGATAGCCGAATACATACGAATCGGCGACTTCGTCCTTGATCCAACTGTTGGCTTTTTGCGTCGTGGACGGAGTCGACGCACAACCAGCCAGAAATGCGAGGCCTACGAGCGATGCGCAGGTCCAGTGAAGCGAAAACAGTTCTTGGCGATTTTTTATCATTCGTTCAGGTGGCAGAACGTGCGGTCCTAAGGGAGACGTCGGTGCGCAGCGAAACCGGTTTGCGTGGCCTCCCTAAGCCCAGCGCAGCCAGGCGGTGGCTCGCGATTCCGACAACATCGGGTTGTATCGTATCCTTGCTCACCAGGCAAGCGCAAAGGCAGGAATAACACTGGGTAATGCACGCGCGGACACCATTTAGCGTATGGTTGACGATTTTTGTCGATCCCGCGCTGGTTCTTAACCTGCTGGTCAGGTCACGCGACTGATCTGCAAGGCGCATCGCAAAAACATCCTTGACCTTCCCATCATGGGAAGGTCAATACTGGGCTCATGATGCGGCCCAATGCCGCGACGAGCCTTGTCTACCATGACCGAACTTGCCACGCCGCTGCGTCCCGCGGACGCTACACCCTTCAGAACCACCGAACTCGACATCGGCGGGATGACCTGCGCCTCATGCGCGATGCGTGTCGAGAAAGCACTGGCTAAGGTGCCGGGAGTCGCGGGCGTGTCGGTGAATCTGGCGACCGAAACGGCAACCGTCAATCTCAGCGACGTGGCATCGGATGCCAATGCCGCCTCCGATGCGTTGATCGCGGCGGTCAAGAAAGCGGGCTACGAGGCAACGCTGATCGCGCCGCCGGACGCACCGGCAGCGGCTGCCGGGAATGCCACTCTTGCCTCCTCTGCCGACAACAAACGCAACCAGACACGCCGCGAACTGGCGGCCGTACTCGCCTCTGCCGTGCTGACGCTGCCGCTCGTCCTGCCGATGGTCGGCGAATGGTTCGGTTTGCACGCAATGCTTTCGCCGTGGCTGCAGTTCGCCCTCGCCTCGATCGTGCAGTTCGTATTCGGCGCGCGTTTCTATCGCGCGGCCTACCGTGCGGTGCGGGCCGGCGCCGGAAACATGGACTTGCTGGTGGCGCTCGGCACGTCGGCGGCCTACGGAATCAGCGTCTACGAACTGGCGACCCATCCGGGCGACATGACGCATCTGTACTTCGAAGCGTCGGCCGTCGTGATTACGCTGGTGCGTTTCGGCAAATGGCTCGAAGCGCGCGCCAAGCGCCAGACCACGGATGCGATCCGCGCCCTCAACGCACTGCGCCCCGACCGCGCACGCATCCGCGTCGGCACGGACGAACGCGAAGTATCGCTCGCGCAAGTGCGGGTCGGCACGGTGGTGATCGTGCGTCCGGGCGAACGCGTGCCAGTCGACGGCGCCGTGCTCGAAGGCCGCACCCATATCGACGAATCGCTGATTACCGGCGAAAGCCTGCCAGTGCCGAAGCAGGCAGCCGATCCGGTTACCGCCGGTTCGATCAACGGCGAAGGCGCGATTGCGGTGACGACGACCGCGATCGGCGCGGAGACGACCCTTGCGCGAATCATCCGCCTCGTGGAAAGCGCGCAGGCCGAGAAGGCGCCGATCCAAAGGCTGGTCGACCGCGTCAGCGAGATCTTCGTACCGGCCATTCTGGCGATTGCGGCGCTCACGCTGGTGGGTTGGCTGATCGCCGGCGCAGGGGGCGAAACCGCCATTCTGAATGCGGTCGCCGTGCTGGTGATCGCCTGCCCGTGCGCGCTCGGACTGGCAACGCCCGCGGCCATCATGGCCGGCACCGGCGTTGCTGCGCGGCGCGGCGTGCTGATCAAGGACGCCGAGGCGCTGGAAACCGCGCATCGAGTGAATATCGTTGCATTCGATAAAACCGGCACGCTGACGCTCGGGCAACCGTCGGTGACGGCGTTCGAAGCGATCGGCGGCATTGGGCGCGACGAGGCGTTGGCCCTCGCCGCGGCCGTGCAGCAGCATAGCGATCACCCGTTGGCGCGGGCGGTGGTGAAGGCGTATGAAGCGGCACGGGTGGGCGGCAGTCTGCGGGACGACGCTGCGGTTGAGGACTCGCCGGCGAATGGTGGCGTCGGCGCGCTGGACGATAGCAGCGGACTGGGCGCTTCAGCGTCCGTTGCGACAGCGAAGGTCGCGGCGGCGTCGCAAGTTCCGACACTCACGGCCAGCGCCGCACGCGCGGTGCCCGGGCGCGGCGTAGAAGCCGACATAAACGGCCGCACCCTGGCGCTCGGCAGCACGCGCTGGCTCAACGAACTCGACATCCAGTTGCCGCCGGAACTCACCGAGCGCGCAAAAGAACTCGAAGCCGCTGGCAACACGGTCTCCTGGCTGATGCAGCGCGCACCGCTTGCGCCCACCGCGCTCGCCTTGATCGCCTTCGGCGACACCGTCAAACCGACCGCCCGCGCGGCCGTCGAACGGCTTGCCCAGATGGGCATCAAAAGCGTGCTCGTCACCGGCGACAACCACGGCAGCGCAGCGAGCGTGGCCCAGGCGCTCGGCATCGACGAATTCCACGCCGAAGTGCTGCCCGACGACAAAGCCCGCGTGATCCGCGATCTGAAGATCCGCAGCGCCGGCATCGTCGCGATGGTGGGCGACGGCATCAATGACGCTCCCGCGCTCGCCGCCGCCGACATTGGCATCGCGATGGCGACCGGCACCGACGTTGCCATGCAGGCGGCCGGCATCACGCTGATGCGCGGCGATCCGGCGCTGGTGGCCGACGCCTTCGACATTTCGCGCAAGACGTGGCGCAAGATCCAGCAGAACCTGTTCTGGGCATTCGTCTACAACCTGATCGGCATTCCGCTTGCCGCCTTCGGCTTGCTGAACCCGATGCTGGCCGGCGCGGCGATGGCGTTTTCGAGTGTAAGCGTCGTGACCAATGCGCTGCTGCTGCGCACCTGGCGCGGCGCGTCAGCGCGTTGACGGTGTTTACGCCGCTACATTACGCAAAGCTTTCGAAATCGCTAAAGATATGGGCAAATCGGCCGTAATGCTGACATAGGTGAAAACCATGCATTCGCATGGTTTGCGCACCTCATGTCCTCCTTACTCTGAACGCCCATGGAATTTCTCTCTTTGCGCCGCGCCAGTGTTGGCGCCCGGCTTGCCGTACTGTCGTGCGCGCTGGTGGCATTGATTTTTGCCGCCTTTACATGGGCGCTCACGCGCAGCGCCGGCAAAGAGGTCAGCGATCAGGTGCTCGAACGCATCGCCGATAAAGATCGCTCGATCGCCGCAATGATCACGCTGTTCGACAAGGCGCTGTCCGCCGAAGTCGATCGCTCGATGTCGCTGTTCGCGAGCTTCCTGCCCACCGCCTACACGCTCGACGACACCCAGAAAGTCGACATCAACGGCGTTGCCACCCCAACCATCAAGGCTGGCGACAAAGTCCTG
The DNA here is from genome assembly GCF_030511745.1 of Paraburkholderia sp. SECH4. Classification (NCBI taxonomy): domain Bacteria; kingdom Pseudomonadati; phylum Pseudomonadota; class Betaproteobacteria; order Burkholderiales; family Burkholderiaceae; genus Paraburkholderia; species Paraburkholderia sp. SECH4. The sequence goes on along the minus strand of NZ_JALOCP010000003.1, from coordinate 102,417 downwards.
AACATGGACTTCTCGATTCCCGACCAGTTTCTCGAACGCAGCGGCGCGGTGGCCACCGTGTTCGCACGCAGCGGCGACGACTTCGTCCGCGTGACGACATCGCTGAAGAAACAGGACGGCTCACGTGCGATCGGCACGCTGCTCGACCGCAAGGCGCCGGCGTACGGGCTGATCATGGCGAACAAGTCCTATACGGGACTCGCCGCGCTGTTTGGTAAACGTTTGATCACGCAATATCGACCGATTACGGACGCGAGCGGTCGCGTGATCGGCGCGCTGTTTGTCGGCGTGAACGTGGACAAGGAAATCCAGTCGGTCCAGGACGGCATCAGCAAACTGAAAATCGGCGACAGCGGCTACTACTTCGTGGTCAATGCCTCGAAGGGCGCGGATCGCGGCAAGCTGATCGTGCATCCGGCCGCCGTCGGCCAGAACGCGGACAACGCGAACGCGCCGTATCAGCAGATGCTCGACATGAAAGAAGGCCAACTCGAATTCAGTTCCGCCGACGCGACGCTGGGCGAGCGCAACGCGCGCGACAAATTCGTGTCGTTCATCACCGTGCCGGAATGGCAATGGCTGGTGGGCGGCGTCGCGCCGCGCGACGAAGTGATGGCGGACGTCGTCGCGACACGCGATGAATTCCTGCTGATTGGTTTCGCGCTGGTCGGCGTGTTCGCAATCGTGTTCCTGATCGCCGTGCGCCGCCTCGTGAGCCGTCCGCTCGATGAGGCCGCGAAAGCGTCCGAGCGCTTCGCGTCGGGCGATCTAAGCGTGCGCGTGGGGAAGGGTGTCAAGGGCGCGAATGCGCGTGCCGACGAAATTGGCCGCCTCATGCAGTCGATCGACGGCATCGGCGAAGGCCTTGCGCGCATCGTTTCGCAAGTGCGCAATGCGTCGACGGATATGTCGGAAGGGACTGAAAAGATCGTCACCGGCAGCGGCAACATCGCCGCGCGCATTGCCACCCAGGCGAGCAGCCTCGAGGAAACGGCGGCCAGCATGGAACAGATCACGTCGACCGTGCAACAGAACGCCGACCATGCCGCGCAGGCCAACACGCTCGTCACGAATGCCGCCGATGCCGCAGTCGAAGGCGGCCGTGCCGTCGAACGCGTGGTCTCGACGATGGGCGAGATCAGCCGCTCATCGCAGAAGATCGCCGAGATCACCAGCGTGATCGAAGGCATCGCGTTCCAGACCAATATCCTTGCACTGAACGCGGCCGTGGAAGCGGCGCGCGCCGGCGAACACGGCCGGGGCTTTGCGGTGGTGGCGTCGGAAGTGCGCGCGCTGGCGCAGCGCAGCGCGGCTTCGGTGAAGGAGATCGACGGGCTGATCGCCGCCTCCACGGCGACCGTGCAAAGCGGTTTCCGGATCGCGGAGGAAGCGAGTTCGACGATGCAGGGTATCGTTCAACAGGTCGGCCAGGTGCGCGCGATCATGGCGGAGATCAGCGTTGCGTCACGCGAGCAATCGGGTGGCATCGAGCAGGTCAATCTCGCTGTCACGCAGATTGGCGAGGCGACCCAGCAGAACGCGACGATCGTCGGCGAGGCTGAACTCGCCGCGGCTGAGTTGCGCGATCAGGCTGCTCGGCTTGCGCAGGTGGTGAGTGTGTTCAAGCTGGAGGCTGGGCGGGATTAAAGCGTTGCCTATGTAACGGCGCGGCAGCTTGCCGCGCCGCCGTGCGCCGTGATCAAAACTCGACGTCCAATTCGTCGATCTCCTCCACTTCCTGCTGCGCGTCCGCGATCCATTGCTGCATCTCGGGCAGCGCCATGATGCGCTGCCCATAGTCGACGATCTCCGGATCCAGCTTGACGTCGTAGGTCACGAAACGCGTCACCACCGGCGCGTACATCGCATCCGCCGCGCTGCGCTCGCCGAACAGAAACGGCCCGCCATACTGCTTCAGGCACTCGCTCCAGATCGTCACGATGCGGTCGATATCCGACTGCGCCCGCGCCCACACCTTGAAGCCCGGAAAATGCGCTTTCAGATTCATCGGCAACGCCGAGCGCAGCGAGCCAAAACCCGAATGCATCTCGCCGCAGATCGAGCGGCAATGCGCTCGCGCGCGAATGTCTTTGGGCAATAGCGCCGCGTCCGGCTTGAGTTCGTTCAGATATTCGGCAATCGCGAGGGTGTCCCAGACCTTGATGCCGTCGTGAAAGAGACATGGCACCAGAATCGACGGCGACAGCAGCAACAATTCGGCGCGCGCGGCGGGATCGTCGATCGGCATCACGATCTCTTCGAACGGCAGGCCGCTGAATTTGGTCAGCAGCCAGCCGCGCAGCGACCACGACGAATAGTTCTTGCTGCTGATGGTGAGCGTGGTATTCGCCATACGATTCTCCTCCAGATGAGGCGTTCGTCCGACGCCTGACGATGCGCATGCACGTTGTCGTGCGCGGGCGCACCAAAGCGCGGCAAATTCGGCCCGTTCCCATGACCGGCGCAAATGCTATGCCAACGTGCAGTGACGGCCGCGTCAGTGCGACTGCACGATTGGCACATGACTTGCCTCTATTCGGGCTCCTTCCCTTTCTGCACTCGTGCGAAGGTTATGAACCTGTTCGCATATCCCACATACCAGGCTTTCGCCGACATGATGCTGCCGATGCGGCACGGCGCAGCGCTGGTGAATCATTCGCTCGACGCCTGGCCCGCGTTTGGCGATACGTCGCATGGACGCTCGATACGCGCGGCTTGCGAATTGCTGACGCTCGCCGGACTCACGCCTGTCAGGCCGCCATTCGGCATCGATAGCGTGGTGACGGAAGGCAAACCCGTACAGATCGTCGAGGAAGTCGTGGCGCACACGCCGTTCTGTTCGCTATTGCATTTCCGTAAAGACACCGCGCCTTCTCATCCGCAACCGCGCGTGCTGGTGATCGCGCCGATGTCCGGCCACTTCGCGACGCTGCTACGCGGCACCGTGCGCACAATGCTGGCCGAGCACGACGTCTACATCACCGATTGGCACAATCCGCGTGACGTGCCGCTGAGCCAGGGTCGTTTCGGCTTCAACGAATACGTACGTCACGTGATCGATTTCATCGAAACGATCGGGCCGGGCGCGCATCTGCTGGCGGTGTGTCAGCCGACTGTTGCCGCTTTGGCCGCGGTCGCGCTAATGGCCGCCGATGACAACCCCGCGCAGCCCGCCAGCATGACACTGATGGCCGGCCCGCTCGACACCCGCATCAACCCGACGCGCGTCAACGAACTGGCTAAAAGCAAGCCGATCGAGTGGTTCGAGCAGAACCTGATCAGCGCGGTGCCGTTCGGTTTTGGGGGTGCGCACCGTCGCGTGTATCCCGGCTTCGTGCAACTGACCGCGTTCATGGCGATGAACCTTAACCGCCATCTCGACTCGTTCGAGACCATGCATTACGAGCGGGCCAAAGGCGATCCGACGAAGGCCGATACGATCCGCACTTTCTACGAAGAATACTTCGCGACGATGGACCTGACGGCCGATTTTTATCTGGAGACCGTCGACACGGTTTTTCAGCGGCACGCGCTGCCGTTGCATGAACTCGAGGTGGAAGGACGGCTGGTGGAGCCTTCGAAGATTCGACGTACTGCGCTGCTGACCGTGGAGGGCGAAAAAGACGATATCTGCGCGGTTGGGCAGACGCTCGCTGCGCAGGATATGTGCGACAAGTTGAGGCCTTATCTGAAGACGCATCATGTGCAGACCGGTGTGGGGCACTATGGCGTGTTCAATGGACATCGGTGGGAGCGGCAGATTTATCCACGCGTGCGGGCCGTGATTTACGACAACGAACCGCGTGCGGTGGTGGTGAGTTCGCGGGCGCGGACGATTCAGCCGGTGTCTGTGGCTGCGGCGGCTGAGGTGACGGCGGCGGCGCCGGCTGCGGCGGCAGTGGTCGATGTCGAGGTGGGTTCGGCGGCGACAGTGGTCACTGACTCGCCGAACGGAGTTAGCTCCGGCAGCGGCACCAAGCCTCAGCAGGCAGCGTCACGGGCGCCGCGCCGGCGGCCGCCCGCGACACAATCGTGAGTTAAGCCACGGCGCTCTTCCACGGCTGCACCGCCGGGACTTCGCACGGACCTTCGACTTCAATCGACTTGAAATCGGCCGGCGACACGATCTCGATGTACTCCATATCTTCGGAGTAATCGAACAGATAGTGGACGATGCCCGGCGCCTGATGCACGCAATCGCCGGCGGCGACGAGCGTCTCCTTGTCGCCGTACATGAAGCGCGCCCAGCCCTTCAACATGATCACAATGTGGAAATCGGCCTCATGACGGTGCCAACCGGTGCCTTGCTCTGGTGCGTGATTCGCCTTGACGAGTTGCGCGAGCACCTTGCCGCCGGTTGCCTGCGCGATGCCTAAATCGCGGTAGAGAAAAAAGTCGCGTAGGCCCTGATCCACGTAGGACGTGTCTTGCGGACGGACATGGCTGAACTGCGTAGCGAATTCGGTGGACATGATCGCGCTCCTCTTGAGTGAGCCGGCAGTTGAAAACGACGCGTTGGAGCGTCGGTTGCAAGCATCAAGCGGGCCAGTTTGCGGGGGTGGCTATGCGTTGCTCGAAGGCGACCAGGCTGAGGACGCACCACGCATTACGCAGTGCGTCTTGCTTCAAACGCTTCGGCTGTTGCGGACCATTATGCGCTCGGGCGAAACATCTGGAACATCTCGCCGATTCCCGCGTAGTCCGCGCGGTAGCCCGCGCGCATGATCGGCTGCGCGGCGTGGGTGTCGAACAGACCGTCTTTCAGATAGGCCTCGTTGATGTGGACGCCGACTACTTGGCCTAGCGATAGGTAATTGTCCATCGGCTTGCCGTCGAGGGTATGCAGACGGACCACTTGCAGCAGCTTGCATTCGAGCGCGGCCGGCGATTCGGCGACGTGCGGCACGGCCACGTTGCGGCCAGGCGCGGGTGTAAGGCCCGCGAGTTCGAATTCGTCGACGTGGGACGGGACTGGTGCGGAGGAACGGTTCATCTGCTCGGCGAGCGGCTTGCTGGACAGATTCCAGACGAATTCGCCGGTGGCCTCGATGTTGGCGATGCTGTCTTTACGGCCTTCGCTGCAGAAGCCGATGATCGGCGGGAAGCTGGCGAACGCGCCGAAGAAACTGTAGGGCGCGAGGTTCAGCGTGCCGTCGGTGGCGCGTGAGGAAATCCAGCCGATCAGGCGCGGAGCGACGATGGCCTTGAACGGGTCGTGCGGGAGGCCGTGACCGGTGGCGGGGTTGTAGAAGTAGTGGGGCATGGTTTGTGTTGGGGTTTGCGGGTGAGGCGGGTGGTATTTATACCGCAGACTCGCTGGGGGTGCTGGAGGCGGGAGTGAAGCGGACTACGGCTATTCGCGCTTCCGTGAATTCCTGTTCATCGGTTGGCTTCGCGCTCCGTCTTGACAGGTAGTGAACCAGAGCAGGCCGAGACGCCGAAGCTTCAACGGCACGTCCCTGGCGCCAAGAAAGCGAAACCTCCGTCGATCGCCAACCGCTCAGGCCGAACTCAGAAGGCGTCGAGTTCGAAGCAAGCCCTTGGGGCAATCACGACCAACAAGAAACGGGAAAACTGGTAATCATGGCGCGCCGCTCTCAGACGCAACGACTCCTGACGAGCGTGTCCCACTCTGGACCAAATGCCTGATTATCTGGATTGCATGATCCGCTTCACGCTACGTGCGTGCAACGCCATTAACCGCGACTAATCACCTGCTTGCGGCCTGCTTTGACGCGCGCCAAATGGGCGTCGTCCCAATCATAGAAACCAGCACCGCTACGTACGCCAACACGCCCCGCGTTCACCTGCACCCGCAGCAGATCGAGCACGTCTTCGTCTTTGGCGAGTTCCGGCATCAGATGCTGGGAGATATCGAGGAAGGTATCGAGGCCGCCCATGTCCGCGCCCTCGAGCGGCCCGACGATCCCCCACCGGCGCCCGAGCGATGCCTTCATGACCCGATCGACCACGTCAGGCGTCGCCGCTCCCGAACGCACGATGTTCAACGCCTCGCGCAGCACCGCGAACTGCAGCCGGTTGCCGACAAAACCCGGAATCGCCTTCGCGAGCACCACCGGCTCCATGCCGATCGCGCTCATCAACGCAGCGGTACGTTCGGTGACTTCCGGCGCGGTCGCGGTACCCGGCACGACTTCGACGAGCGGGATCATGTGCGGCGGATTCCAGAAATGCGCGATCAGAAAACGCTCCTTCGCGCGCAACGGAGCAACCAGTTGATCGGGTGGGAAACCGCTTGTGTTGCTCGCGAGAATCGCATCGTCTGCCATCAGTTCAGCCAGCGACGCATACAGGCGATGCTTCAGTTCCAGCACCTCGGGAATCGCCTCGATCACGAATTGCGCCGCCGCCATCACGTCGAGTTGCGCATGTGTCTCGATGCGCCCGAGCGCCGCCTGTTTGGCGGCGTGGTCGATGCGCCCGGCGTCGATCAGTTCGTCGAGTACCGCTTCCGCCTTGGGCGCGACGCTCGCGAGGCGCGCCGGGTCGACGTCGTGAACGATCGTCCGATGCCCATGCAACGCGCTTTGCGTCGCAATGCCGACGCCCATCAATCCAGTGCCCACTACGCCTATGACTGCCTCGTCCACGCCGCTCTCCTGCTGCCGTCGATGAAAGCCTTCGAGCATAGCGTAGCGCGCCGTTTTCCAAGACCGAACGTGGCAAAGCCGGTCTTCCGTGAGGAAAGACCGGCTTTGCGAACTTCACGCCGCGTCGCACGGCGCCGTCATGCGCGCATTAGTAGCGCGGGGGCGGCGGGCGATGATCGTCGCCGTGATGATGCGGATCGTAGTCGCGCGGATGATGACGCATCCAGTCGTCATGAGCCCAGTAGCGGTGGCCGTCGTAGTAACGATCGCCATGCCAGCCGATGTTGATCGACACGCCCACCGGCCTCATGTGCGGCTGACCGTAAACCGCCGGTCCCGGACCATTCTCGACAACCACCCGTTCCTGGGCGAAAGCACTGCCGGCTGCGAGCAACGCGCCGCCCGCCAGCAGGGTTGCAACAATCGAACGCGACGTCTTGCTAAAGGTTTTCATCGTGACCTCCCATGCAAAGTTTTGTATCAAGCCAGCGCCCGTGTTCGGTCAACATCGAACCGCTATTTTGGGTTCGGACCAGACGCCGTACGCTTGAGACCAACTTTAGCGGTGCAAACCGCATGAAGACGTGAGCACTTGTAAGCGCACATTTCATTGGAAAAGACTGATGAATGGGAGTCTTTTCGACCTTCGCCGCCCGTCTATAGCACATGCGCGGTGGATCAACTGAATGACACGATGGCGCCGTGTGAGGCGCCGTTACATCCATTTCGGCCGGGAAATATTCGGAAAAACTGGAAATCGGGCTGCGAGCGCACCAAAAACAAAAGCCACGGCACGCGTTTCGCGGGCGGTGGCTTCAATGATGCGAGGCGCACTCGACGTGCGCGCCCATGCGCGATGGTCCGCGCTCAGGCCATACGAATTTGCTTTTTAGTCGCTCAGCTTGATGCCGAACAACGTAGATTGCGCTTTGCGCATGCGCTCTGCTTCGCGGCTACGTGCTGCGTACGAGTAGTCCGAATCCAGCGGCAGGTGGGGCGACGCAAAGAGGTCGCTGACCTTTTGGAACAATGCAAAAATGAAGCTCATGGCGACTCCCGGTTGGTTACTGCATTAGCTAGGGTTTTCCCTTAAGAAGAATTATAGGGTTTTCCCTAGGCAAAAGCTAGTGCAATGCAGCAATTTCTCGGGTGTGGTGTGTTGTCACAGGGTTTTAGTCCATGGTGCGTCGCACCATGACAACGTCCCCGTTTTTCGTATTTCAGGGTCAAAAGCGTCCGCTTACTGAAGGGTGGTCGATTGCGGCTTTCTGCTGCGCGTGGGTTTCGCGCTCGTCGTGTTTTTACGAGGGTTCACTACGGCTGCATCGACTGCACCCTCCGCAGTGCTCTCCGCACGCATCAGCGTCGCGCTGTTGACGGAGACAATCAGCCCCGGCAAGGTCCGCGCGGGGTTCTCTTGCGGCTTGACGGAAGCGCCCGTCGCCGAAAACTCGACGTTCAACGCCCAGTGCCCTTCGTGGATGCCCTGATCGCGCAGAAGCGCGCCTAGCAGTTCCTCGATCGAATATTTGTGCGTGCTGGTCGGCATGGTGGCTCCCGTCAGAAGATGCGCTGGCGTATCCGGTCCGGCTTCGCAACAGCAACGAGAGTGTAAAACGCGACGTTTGGCTTGCGAGGTGTTGGCGGCGGGTGTTGCCTTACGGCGCCTATCCTGGGAGACAGGGAGCGAGAGCGGGGCTGGGGGTTCAGGACTGGAAGCCGCGATGCTGCGGGGCCGGGAGCGGCAATAGGCGCCCGGCTGTTTGCGCGGGCAAAACGAGCTGCCGCGGCCGGCTAACGCCAGCGCGGCAGTCGTTGAATATCAGTGCGAATTGGCAGCCTTCGGCTTGTGCGCGTGCTGTGCGCGCGTGCCGCGTTTGCCATGCGCTGGCGTGGCCACGGCTGGCTGAGGCGCTGCGGTTGCGGCTGCGTCAGAAGCCGCATTGGCCGCCGTCGCGTTGGCCATCGCGATGTGCGTGTCGAGCAAGCTGGCCATGGCGGCCTGCTGGTTCTGCATCATCTGTTCGATGCGGTGTTGCTGGGCGGTGGTTTCACGCGTCAGGCGCATCAGGAGCACCGTCTGCGTGATACCGATCGCGACTGTCATCAGCAACGCGCCCACCACGATCGACAACATCCACTTCATTCGGCGTGAATGGTCGGTCGCGGCGAGGCGTTGATCGGCGATCACGCCGTACAGGGCATCGACGGTATCGGCGAAGGCCGTAGCACGCGCGCGGTCGAGTTCAGGCGCGGCCCGCAGCGCTGCCGCGGCTGCTTCGGCGCGCTGGGCTTCACGGAAAGAAGGCGCAGAGAAAGACGCGTTTGTGTGCGCGGCAGATGCCGAGGCTGATGCGGGCGCTGATGCCGACGCCGACGCCAGCGCAGATGCCGATGCGGGCGCAAACGCAGACACATTGCCCGACGACTTCGCAGCCGGCCTCGGCTCAGCAACCACCGCGCCGGAATCAGTCCCAGCCCCAGACTCGGAGGAAGACAAAGCACGCTCCGCTCCCGCATGCGCGCCTTCTGCGCCGACCGCTTCTCTCGAAGCCGTCGTCGCCTTGGCAAAAGTCGCCGCGAAACGCTGCGGCGGAATAGGCGGCCTGGCACCGCCCGAGGTCGTTGCAACCGCTGCATCTGTCGTCGCTGCGCCCGGCTCAGCAGCCTGGCGCAGCGCGGTCACACTGCGCGCCACAGTCGCCGCCGCCATCGCAGACGTGAGCGGCACAACCGCGTCACGTGCCGACGCCGCCGGCTTCTCTTGGGCCGACGCTTCCGCTGCCGCCTTCACATCCCCGAAAGCCAGCTCGCCGACAGGCGATGCCGTGGCCTCCACGGCCTCCGTCTCCAGCCCACTCAATTGCGCATTCACCTGCACCGGTTCATCCGATTTCGCAGCGCGAGGCGCGCGCCGCGCCGCCCTTGCCTCCAGCGACATGCCGTCGGCATCGATCGCGCCAACCGCGGCCAGCACGACATCGGGTAATTCAAAGCCGTGCAACGTGCCTTGCCGGACGTCGATATTCATCGCTTCCAGCGTGGCGCGAGTGGGATCGTCGGGGAACAGGTCGAGCGTGCTGTCGTCGCGCGAGGCATCGCTCAGTTGCGCGAGACGTTGTGCCGAGCGCGCGGCACGCGCCAGCTTGTTTTCAGTTTCGGTCGAGACGGTGGCCTGCCGCCGCTTCTTCGAAGCGGCGCGCTGAGGCCGGGACTGCGTGGATGCTGCGGAATCTGCCATAGAGAAAAAAGCGGTCGTCGCCGGAAAGCGGGCGCCGAGCACCGCTCGTCAATGCCATTGGAATTTTTCGAGACCGCATTGTCGCACGGCCGCCCGCCCCTGCCGAAGCCATTCGCCGAGGTTTTTCCGTCTTTAAGACGACGCCTCGCCCTGCCGAAACTGCTTGACGCCGTGCAACTGACGCAGGCGCGAGCAGATCGCTTCATATTCGGTATTCGACACGCGGTGCAACGTGATCACTGTGACGGAGTGCCAGCGGCAGCCGTTTGCTTTATGCTTGGCCGCACGTCGCCGCGCGGGTTGCTGGGACGATCGTCGTGCCGCTGTCGAACTGCCCTATTGCGGGCCAATCAGCACCCACGATCGCCGGCGGCGCGCGCCGTGGCAAGAGCCAAAACCCGCACGCGCTTCGAATGACCGCGTTTGACCAACCGAACTATGCAGAGCATGACCCCTTTCACCGCTTCGACCATCCCGCTTGCCACCACACTGCGTGATCACTTCACTCACGTCGTGCTGCCGCTGTGGCGCGGACCCGGTTTCAACCCCGTGCTGAAGCTGCCCTACGAAGCGGTCAGCGCCGAGGGTCCCGAACCGTTGCCCGCGGAGCGTTATCGGGCGATGGCGTGCGCGCGACAATTGTTCGTGTTCTCGCAAGCAGGCGATGCAGCGCATGCCCAGGTGCTGTTCGACTCGCTGATGCACGCCTTTCAGGACACGCGCAACGGCGGATGGTTCTATAGCGTGGATGCGCAGGGCGCGCCGCTCGACACGACCAAAGACTTGTACACGCATGCGTTCGTCGTGTTCGCCTGCGCGGAATATGCCGGCCGTTCCGGCAACCGCGACGCGCTGGAAGTCGTGCATCGCACGTCGTCACTAATTCAGTCGCACTTCGCGGCCGACGATGATCTGTTCAACGCCGCACTCACCGCGGACTTCGCCAGCGTGACCGGCACGCCGATCCAGAATCCCTTAATGCACCTCACCGAAGCCTGGTTGGCCGCCCGCGAAGTCACGCGCGACAACGCCTTCGACGCCGCGTTGCGCCGCCTCGCCGGCGCCATCGCGCATCACTTCGTGCATGCGCCGACCGGCTGCGTCGCCGAATTGCCGATTGGCGCGGACGACAACCGTCTGGAACCGGGGCACCAGTTCGAATGGTTCTGGCTGGTCAAGCAGGCGGGTGCGTTGTTCGAAGCCTCAGGTCTCGACGAATCGCTGACGCGCGCGTTCAGCTTCGCGCAGCAATATGGCGTGGACCCGCAAACGGGCGGCGTGTACGCCTCGCTCGACGAAACCGGACGCATCAAGGACGCCACCCAGCGGATCTGGGCGCAGACCGAGTACCTGCGCGCCCTGGCGAGCCATGACGACCCCGCTGCGCACGCCGCGCTGCCGCGGCAAATCGAACTCTTCAGGCAACGCTTCCTGCGTCCGCAAGGCTGGTTCGAATGCAAAACGGCCGCCGGTGATGTGGTGCGCGCCGACATGCCGTCGACCACCCCCTATCACCTCGCGACCGCCTATGACGCCTTGCCGGGCTAAGTGCCGGCCGCCGTCTTCCCGGGCATCGGCGTCAAAAGCCGACTGACCGGTCAATCAGTATTCTTCGCGTTGCCAAGGTCCCCAATCGGCGTCGGCAGTTTTGAATCGCGTGTAGGTCGCGCTGTGTCCGGTGGGGGTATCCGATGTGTCGCCGTGCGGCTTTTTATCGGTGGTGTGAAGGGCGAAAGCCTGGTGCTCTTCGGTATCGACCGTGATACGGCCGACCGGATCCGGGGCGCCTTCTTGAGGTGATTTCGACTCCAATATCGCGAGATAGGGGGTCAAACGACTCCAGAATGAGGTAAGTTCATCTTGCAAATAATGTGTCAATGTTTTTCCTGGAAGAGTAATACAAGCAGTTTACCCTACCGGCTGGGCCCCCTTGGAAAATGGTTTCCGAACCTCAAAAGGGTCCAATCAGGGGAATACCCGAATACTTGTTGATTGGCGTCCATCATAAAGACGTGATACAACTCGTACTTCGCGCTCGATCTCGTGTTGAGAAATAGCGGTCGCGAATGCAACACACAACATTTACTGGATTAAAAATGGCAACAGGTACTGTGAAGTGGTTTAACGATGCAAAGGGCTTTGGCTTCATCACCCCGGACGACGGCGGCGAAGACCTGTTTGCACACTTTTCGGAAGTTCAAGGCAGCGGCTTCAAGTCCCTGCAGGAAAACCAGAAAGTGACGTTCGAAGTCAAGCAAGGCCCGAAGGGCAAGCAAGCTGCGAACATCCAGCCGGCCTAAGTACCTTCCGGTACGTTGAGGCACCCTTAGGCGCTTGCGTCTAATGCAAAATGGCCCGCTTTGGCGGGCCATTTTCTATTGCAGATGCCCTCTTTTTGGGCACGTTCGCGGTCTAGATCGCCCGCATTCCTGACGGCGCAAACGCCGCCGTTTGCCCGCGCAGATCGTCCATTTGTTGCATTCGCAACACAGTCTCAGAAATTTCGAACACGGAAACGGCGTCCTTCAATTGCTGCGTCTGCTGATGCAGCGAGGCTGCCGCTGCGGCGGCTTCCTCGACGAGCGCCGCGTTCTGCTGCGTCATCTCGTCCATCTGCACCACCGCCTGGTTGACCTGCTCGATGCCCGTGCTCTGCTCGAGCGACGACGCGCTGATTTCCGCCATCATCTGCGTGACGCGCGAAATCGACGCGGAAACGTTGCTCATCGCCTCACCGGCATGCTCGACCAGCGCCGAACCGCCCTGAATTTCGGCGACGGATTCGCTGATCAGCGTCTTGATTTCCTTCGCCGATTGCGCGCTGCGCTGGGCGAGCCCGCGCACCTCGCCCGCCACTACGGCGAAGCCACGGCCCTGTTCGCCCGCGCGCGCCGCTTCGACGGCCGCGTTCAGCGCCAGGATATTGGTCTGGAACGCGATGCCGTCGATCACCGAAATGATCTCGGCGATCTTGTCCGAGCTTTGCGCGATGCCGCGCATCTTGTCGACCACCTCGTTGACCACTTCGCTGCCGCGCGAGGTCGCCTCCAAGGCGGTTTCGGCGAGGGCATTGGCTTCACGGGCGTGATCGGCGTTCTGGCGCACCGTGGCGGTCAATTCCTCCATGCTCGACGCGGTTTCTTCGAGCGATGCCGCCTGGTTTTCCGTACGTGCCGACAGATCGGCGTTGCCGGTGGCAATTTCGTCGGCGCCGAGATGAATCGAGTCAGCGGATTCGCGCACGGTTTGCACGGTGCGCGCCACGCTCGCCTGCATTTTCGCGAGGCCCGAGAAGAGGCGGCCGATCTCATTGGTACCGCGCGAAGCGATCGGCTGGTCGAGACGCCCTTGCGCGATGCGGTCGAAGTGACGGCCGGCTTCTTCCAGCGGCGCCACCACGCCCTTACGGAGCGCTGCGTACACGCCGAATGTGCCCGTCACCAATGCCAGCAGGATCGCGATGCTGACGGCGCGGAACGTGGCCATGCGGGTGTCGATCGAATCGAGCGACGCGCGGCTCGCGGCGGCGCCGAATTGCACGAAGTTGTGCGACTCCGCGAGGTACGCGTCCTGGAAGCCTTGGGTCGGCTGGTCGAGAAAGGCCTGGATATTGTTCGAGTCGAGAAACTGCACCAGTTCCGCAAGCGCGTCGTGCAGCTTTTTGTAGCGCTCGGCGAGCGCCGCAGCGCGGGTGCTGTTTTCGTCGCTGGTCTTCTGCGCGCTCATAAACGCGCCGAACGACTGGTCGGCCGCCGTCAGCTGTTCGCGGGCATGCTGCACGATGTCGGCCGGCTCGGCGCCGCCGCGCACCATGCGCGTACCCGCCCGCGACAGGTTGATGCGCGCATCCATCAGATGCTGGGTCGTTTCATTGACCGCGTCCACCTGCTTCAAGGCGATATTCGACAGATCACCCACGTCGTCATGCGTGCGCGTGAGCGACCAGAATCCCAAACCCACCGTGACAAGCTGGAAAACGCAGAACGCGGCCAGAACACACAACAGGCCGGATGCGACCTTGATCTTGCTGAACATCGTGAACACCTAAAGCAAAGAATGACGGGACCTACGTCAGGGTTAACGGCAAGGCCAAACTTTGCTTGAGATCAATGTCGTCAAAAATCGTCTTACGTCCCCTTTTCATCGGCCAACTTCGCAATTCCCGTCATTTTTCGCAACAATGCTGCGCAGATATTTTGGATTCACCTTGACGCGATGCGTCGGCGCTTCCTAGAGTGGGTAGGGACTGCACAATGGACGCCGGTGCAGATGCCACTGCGGGCTACGCCCGAAGGAATCACAATGACCGACATCCTCGACCGGGCGCGCGGCGCACTGCATGCCCAGCCGTTCAGCATGCTGCTGGGCACCGAACTGATGCACACCGGCACCAACGAACTGACGCTGTGTCTGCCGATCCGCGACGAGTTGCGGCAACAACATGGCTTTGTGCATGGCGGTGTCATCAGTTATCTCGCCGACAATGCGCTGACGTTCGCCGGCGCGCTGTCGCTGGGGCCGAAGGTCGTGACCGGCGAGTACAAGATCAACTATCTGCGGCCGGTGATGAACGGCACGCTGATCGCGCGGGCGAAGGTCGTCTACGCGGGACGCTATCAGGCGACCTGCCAGTGCAATGTGTATGTGATGGACGGGCAGCGCGAGAAACTCGTCGCCGTTGCGCAAGGCACGATCAATCGCATCAGCGAGAACGGCGAGCACGAGCCGGCGGGTTGAACGGAACCGTGCATTGGAGATGGGACGGGCGAGTCATAAGGCTCACACCGGGGTACATAAAAAAACCGCGCCTGCTGGGAAGCAGGCGCGGTTTTTCATTCTGAACGGTGCCAATTGTGCGGCTTACTGCACCGTCTATCGCACCGCTTATTCCGCCGCGTAAGTCTTCTGCGTCTGTTCGCCGAGACCTTCAATACCGAGACGTATCGTCTGGCCTGGCTTCAGATACACCGGATTCGGCTTCACGCCCATGCCGACGCCCGGCGGCGTGCCCGTCGAAATCACATCGCCCGGTTGCAGGCTCATGCACTGCGACACATACGACACCAGCTTCGCGACGCCGAACACCATCGTCTTCGTGCTGCCGTTCTGATAGCGGTGGCCATCCACTTCGAGCCACAGGCTCAAGTTCTGCGGATCGGCGACTTCGTCGCGCGTCACGACCCACGGGCCGATCGGGCCGAACGTATCGAAGCCCTTACCCTTGTCCCACGTGCCGCCGCGTTCGATCTGCCATTCGCGTTCCGACACGTCGTTGATCACGCAGTAACCGGCGACGTAGTCGAGTGCGTTGGCTTCGTCGATATATTTCGCGGGCCTGCCGATCACCACGCCGAGTTCGACTTCCCAGTCGGTCTTCTTCGAGCCGCGCGGAATTTCGACGTCGTCGTTCGGGCCACTGATCGCGCTCGTCCACTTGTTGAAAATCACCGGTTCCGCCGGCACCGGCAGATTCGATTCGGCGGCGTGGTCCGCATAGTTCAGCCCGATGCAGATGAACTTGCCGATCTTGCCGACGCACGGTCCCATGCGCGGATTGCCTTCGACCAACGGCAGCGAAGCCGGATCGAGTGCACGCAGCTTGGCGAGGCTTTCGTCGCTCAGCGCGGCGCCGTCGATATCGCCAACCACCTTCGACAGATCGCGAATCTTGCCTTGCGCGTCGAGCAGGCCCGGCTTTTCCTGGCCTTTCGGCCCATAACGAAGCAGTTTCATCGTTGCACTTCCCTTTCCGTTCAGTGGTATTCGGTTCGTGTTTCAGCGTTGATCAGTGTGCGTCAGTTCGACCAGCCACCGTCGATCACATGCGCGTGGCCGGTGGTGAACGACGATTCGTCGGACGCGAGATACAACGCCAACGCGGCGATCTCTTCCGGCTTGCCGATGCGACCCATCGGCTGACGCGCGACAAAGGCTGCCTGCACGGCCTCTAGCGTCGCGCCTTGCGCTTTGGCCTGCTCAACGATCCGCTGTTCGAGCGACGGCGAAGCCACCGTGCCCGGGCAGATCGCGTTACAGCGTACACCACGTGTAATGAAGTCTGCAGCGACGGACTTGGTCAACCCGATCACCGCGGCTTTCGACGCGCTGTACGCAAAGCGGTTCGGCACGCCCTTCACGCTCGAGGCCGCCGACGACATATTGATGATCGAGCCGCCGCCCTTCTCCAGCATGGCAGGCAAAAACGCGCGGATCATCCGGTACATCGCCTTCGCGTTCAGGTCGAAGGCGAAGTCCCAATCTTCTTCGCTGCATTCGAGAATCGAGCCGGCATGCACGAAGCCCGCGCAGTTGAACAGCACGTCGATCGCGCCGAGTTCGGTGGCCAGCGCCTTGATCGCCGCGTTGTCGCGCACGTCGAGCTTGCGCGCTTCGACCGGCTTGCCGGCGAGTCCGTCGATGCGGATATCGGTGGCGATCACGCGCGCGCCTTCGCGCGCGAACATTTCTGCGGTGGCGAGACCGATACCTTGTCCTGCGGCGGTGATCAGGGCCGTCTTGCCGGCCAGTCTTTGTGTCATCTGCGACTCCAGTTGAATGGGCTTTCTCTTGTGTTCGTAACTCGTCTTCGTCACATCAAAGTCGATAAAACGCAGCGGCGTTGCCGCCGAAAACCGCCTCTCGCTCGGCCTCGCTCAAGGACGCGAGCAAGGTGTTCGCCACTGAGTGCCAGACCTGATAGTCGCCGTTCAGATCGAGCACCGGCCAGTCGCTGCCCCACATCAAACGCGAGGGACCGAATGACTTCAGCAGATGCTCGACATACGGATGAAGCGTTTCTTCGCTCCAGCCGGGCGACGCTTCGGTGACGAGTCCCGACAGCTTGCAATGCACTTGCGGCAACTTTGCGAGCCGAGTGATTGCGTCGGCCCATGTTTGCCAACCCGCGCGACCGTAACGAATCGGTGGCTTCGCGCCGTGATCGACGACGATGCGCAGCGCGGGGAAACGCGTCGCGAACGTTTCGAAAGGCTCGACGTGCCGCGCGTAAATCAACGCGTCGAACGCGAGGTCATGCTCGATCAGTGCTTCGATTGCGGGCGCGAGATCGGGATTCGCAATCCATGTATCGTCGGGTAGATCCTGCAGCATCGGCCGCACGCCTTTGAACTTCGGCTCATGCGCTAGCGCTCCAATCACAGCCGGTGCCGTGGGCAGCAACAACGGCACCCAGCCGACTACACCGGCAATCGATGGCTCATGCCGCGCGATGTCCAGCAAGTAGCGCGTCTCATCGATAGTCGGCGCCGCCTGCACCACCACCGTCCGTTCGACGCCCGCTGCTTCTCGCAGTGGCTTGAGATCGTCGGGACCGAACGGCCGGTACAGGATTTTCAGTTCCGGCGTGAGCCACTCGTAGTCGCCACGAGCGGGGTCCCAGTAGTGCTGGTGAGCGTCGATATGTATCGTCAAATCAATCCTCCGGCGCGGGCGCGCGGCTGTCGAGCAAGCCTTTGTCACGCAACGCGGACCACAGATCCGCTGGGATCGGCTGCTCGAACGACGCGGCGTTCTCACGCAATTCGTCGGCACTGCGCGCGCCGGTCAACACGGTTGCGACCGCCGGATGCGCATACGGAAACTGCAAAGCCGCGGCGGCAAGCGGCACGCCATGCACCCGGCACACCGCTTCCAGCCGCGCGACGCGTTCGATGATTTCGCTCGGCGCATCGCCGTAATTGAATTTCAGATCGCCTTCGACACCGCGCGCCAGAATGCCTGAGTTGAATGCGCCGCCTAACAGGATGCTGACGCCGCGTTGTTCACATGCTGGGAGCAGGTCGTCGAGCGTGGTCTGTTCAAGCAGCGTATAACGGCCCGCGAGCAACGCGCAATCGATATCGAATTCGGCCATCACGTCGAGTATTGCCGCGCCTTCGTTGACGCCGAGCCCGACCGCCTTGACCGCGCCCGAGGAGCGCAGATCATCGAGCGCACGAAAGCCGCCGCCTTCGGTGAGTTGCCGCCAGTAATGGGGGTTCTTGTCGCCATGCGTGACAACGCCAATATCGTGCACCAGCAGAATGTCGATATCGACGATGCCGAGACGCTGCTGGCTGTCTTCGAACGAACGCAGAATACCGTCGTGCGTGTAGTCGAAGATCGCCTGGAACGGCAGCGGGTCTTGCCAGCCTTCGCTACCGTCGTAGGGCGTGGTGCGCGGCACGAAGCGGCGCCCGACTTTCGTGGACAGCACGTATTCACTGCGCGGATAGCCGCGCAACGCGTCGCCCAGACGGTGCTCAGCTTTCGTGTGACCGTAGTGCGGCGCGGTGTCGAAAAAACGCACGCCGGCGTCCCACGCAGCGGCGATAGTCGCGTGCGCTTCTTCTTCGGACAGATCGCGATACAGGCCACCCAGCGGCGCCGTACCGAGCCCCAATCCGGATACCTGCAATGCACGACGGCCGATGTTGCGCCGCTGTTCGATCTTCGAACCGATCTTTGCCGTCATGGACCACGTCTCCTATGTCGACCAGAGTTGGCGCTTTAGCGCTTACTCTGGTCCCATGCAAAGCTGTCGACCAGAGTTGGCGCTTTAGCGCTTACTCTGATCCCGTTTATGTTTTAGCACGTGCCGACGATATTTGCCCGCTGCGTGGCCTCGGACTCGTCGCAAATGGACCTCTCAGTGCGGCTCGATCGCGACAACCCGATGCGGCGGTGCGGCGCTCGACGGCAAACAAGCCGGGCCCACTGGTTCGAAAGTCTTGTACGTCAGGATGAATTCCTGATGACCGAGCATTTCCGATTTCGACGCCGCACCGAGCGACACCGCCACAGTTTGCTCGAACACCTCGCGGCCGACTTCGTCGAGCGTGCCGCGGCCTTCGAGAATGCGGCCTGCATCGACATCCATATCGCCGGCGAGATTGCGGTAGGTCGCGGGATTCGCGCACACCTTGATGACCGGTGAAATCGCCGAACCGACCACCGATCCGCGTCCAGTCGTGAACAGAATCACATGCGCGCCGCACGCGATCAGTTCGCCGATTTCCGCGTTGTCGCTAATGTTTGGGAAGCCGAAGCGCGGTTCGCCGTCAGGCACAACGTCGAGAAGATAGAGGCCACCGGTCGGCGGAACGTCGCCGGGTTTGATAATGCCGACAATCGGCGACGCGCCGCTTTTCGCATACGCGCCTAACGATTTCTCTTCCTGCGTGGTGAGGCCGCCGTCCGCATTGCCGACCGCAAAACTGCCATGCCCGAGGATCGAGTAGTAGCGCGCCGCCTTCGCAACGCAAGCGACAATTTCATCCCCGAGTTCCGGCCTCGCGGCACGCGTTTTCATATGAAACTCGCAGCCCACCAGCTCGCCGGTTTCTTCGAAAATGCAGGTCGCGCCCGCGTCGATCAGATGATCGAACGCACGGCCCACGGCCGGGTTTGCGGTAATGCCGCTGGTTCCGTCCGAGCCGCCGCAAATCGTGCCGATCACCAGTTCGCTCAGCGCCATCGGCACTTTCTGCTGCGCAGCAAGTTGCTTGCGTGCGTCGCGAATCCAGTCGACGCCGTATTGAATCGTGCTGCGTGTGCCGCCTTTTTCCTGAATCGTCAGGACTTCGACCGGACGGCCGCTCGCGCGCACCACGTCCACAAGGTAATGCTTATTCATGCTCTCGCACCCGAGCGACACGAACAGCACCGCGCCCACGTTGGGATGCGTGGTGAGGCGCTCGAGCATCTTTTCGGCGTACCCATTCGGATAACAACCGGGAAAGCCGATCAGATGCACTGGTGGCTCGCGTTCGGCTGAAGGATCGTCGAACGCGTCGAGCGGTTCGCGAAACTGCGTGACGATCTCGCGCGCAACGTGATGCGCGCACTCGACCAGATAGGCCACCGCAACCACATTGCGGATGCCCTTGCGGCCATCCTTGCGCGGATAACCCTGCAACAAGGGCTGATGCTGCGCGGCGGCGGATGCTACGGAAGTGTCAGTCATGATCATTCCAGCGCGGCGCAAGGCCACGTCAATGTGCTCAATTCAGTGATGGACGAACTCATGGCCCGCGTCGTGCGTATACGTGGGCAGGTAATCGCTTTCGAGGTTGTGCGTATGCAGATGCGCACCGCGCGCCACCGCCTCGGTCACGTGACCGATCACCGCGCCGTAACGCAGCACCTTGTCGTCTTTCGCGAGTTCATGGCGCGCGACCTTATGGCCGAGGTCGATGGTTTTGGTGAACGTCACGCGCTCGCCCTCGATCTCGACTTGCGTGCCCGCATCGAGACGCGCCGCCGCGATCAGGCAGTTATCCGCGGGACTGAGCAGGATCAGGCGTGGGTCGGTTTGCAATGTTTGGGGCGTTTGCGGCGTTTGCGTTGAGCGGCTGGTCAAGTGCGTTCTCCGTTATGCATGTGCATTAGTTCTGGCCTTCACCGCTGGCGAGCCGTGCCACCATCAGCGAGCCGAGGATGATCGCGCCGTAGATCGCCTGAATCCAGAACGACGGCACTTGGGCCAGCGTCAGCAGGTTCTGCACGACGCCAAGCAGCAACACGCCGGTGAGCGCACCGAGCATCGAGCCCTTGCCGCCGTCGAGCGAAATGCCGCCAATCACCGCCGCCGCGAACACCGTGAAAATCATGCCGTTACCCTGGTTCGCGTTGATCGCCCCCACGTACCCGGTCACGATCAGACCGCCCACCGAGGCCAGCATACTGCCGAGCACGAATACCCCCCACGTAATGCGCTCGACGCGAATCCCCGCCGCGCGCGCCGCTTCCGGATTACCACCGATCGCATATAACGCGCGGCCCAGGCGGTGATAGCGCAGCACGAACGCAGCGATGGCAAACGCTGCCGCCGCGAGCCACACCGACAACGGCAAACCGAGCACGATGGTGGTGGCGAGCGAGAAGAACGACGGCGGCATATCGAACAGCGTGCCGCCTTTGGTCGCGCCGACCAGCATGCCGCGCAACACGATCAGCATCGCCAGCGTGACGATGAAGGCGTTCAGCCGCAACCGCACCACCAGGAAACCGTTGACGAAGCCAATCACCGCGCCGACCACGAGGATAGCCAGCAAACCCGCCGCCGCCGGCCATTGCATCCCGAAGCCCGCGGACGCAGCCGGCATCACCAGCATCGCGCCGATAGCCGGCGCAATGCCCACCGTCGATTCGAGCGACAGATCGAACTTGCCGGTCAACACGATCAGCGATTCGGCGAGTACGACCAACGCCAATGCCGCGGACGCCCCCAGCACGCTGATCAGATTCGCCTTCGTCAGAAAGCTCGGGCTCACAAACGCGCCGATCACGAGCAACAGCGCAAGCGCGGGCAGCAACGCCAGTTCGCGCAGCCGGGCAAGTTCGCTGCGAGCACGTTTGCCGCGCGTCGCCTGTGCGACGGGCTGCGGCTGTGCCTGACCTTGTGGGGTACCGAATGCAGGGCTGGGCACACTATTCTTCATGGAGACTGACTCCTTCAACGGATGCGATCAGGTCGTGGTCTTGCCAACCCGCGGGAAATTCGGCCGCGACACGGCCACGGAACATGACCAGCACACGGTCACAGGTACGCAGATCGTCGAGTTCGCCGGACACGACCAGCACGGCCTTGCCCTCCTCTCGTACGCGATCCACGACTGACAGCAACGCTTCTTTCGATTTCACATCGACGCCTGCCGTGGGGTCGATCAATACAAGCACGTTCGGATCGGTGGCGAGTGCGCGCGCCATCACGACCTTCTGCTGATTGCCGCCCGACAGCCCTGACACGACATGCTCAGGGCCTTGCGCAACGATGCCGAGCGCGCCGATCATCTTCTGACCGAAGGCGTTCTTTTTCGCCGGCGGCGCAATGCCGAATTTGCCGAGCAGGCGCGCGATCGTCATCGAGGCGTTTTCGGCAACCGATTGCGTCAGCACCAGGCCTTCGTGATGGCGATCCTTCGGCACGCAGCCGATGCCGTGCGCCAGCGCAGCAGGGACATCGCCAGGCGGCAGCGTCACACCATCCACACTGATCGAGCCGCGCCTGGCCGCACGCAAACCGGCAATCGCTTCGGCCACGCTGGTGCGGCCGCTACTCGTTGCGCCGGTCAGCCCTACCACTTCGCCGCGCTTCACCGTGAACGACACACCTTCGTAATCGGAACCCACCAGATCTTTGACTTCCAGCGCAATGGCAGTGTCCGCCGGCAACGCATCGCGCGCCGCCGCATCGGCGACGGCCAGGCCACCACGCTCGCCGGTCATCGCTTCGATCAACTGCTCGCGTGGCAACGCGGAAACCGGCGCACTGACGATATGCCGCGCGTCACGCAGCACCGTCACCGCCTGGCAGATTTCATAGACTTCCTGCAGGTGATGAGAAATAAAGAGGAACGTCACGCCTTCGCGCTGCAACTCGCTGATGCGGCGGAACAGGCGCTTGATTTCGTCGCCGTCGAGCTGCGCGGTCGGTTCATCGAGAATGATGAAGCGCGCACCGTACGACAACGCCCGCACAATCTCCACGAGTTGCCGGGCTTCCACGCTCAGATCGCCGGCGCGCACATCTTCGCGTACGTCGATCTTCCAATGATCGAGCAACTCACGCGCATCGCGGCGCATGGCGCGCCAATCGATCACGCCCCCGCGTGACGGCTGCCGATTGATGAACAGATTCTCCGCGACGCTCAGATCGCGAATGATCGTCGAATGCTGATAAACGCAGGCCACACGCTCGCGCCATGCATCGCGATCCGCAATCGACGGCGCGGCCGCGCCGCCAAAACGCACCTCGCCGGTATCGGGCTTGCGCAGGCCGGTGAGGATCGACACCAGCGTCGATTTGCCCGCACCGTTACGCCCGACGAGCGCATGCGACTCGCCGGGCATCACGCGGATACTCACGTCTTTCAACGCGGCCGTGGAGCCGAAGCGTTTGGTGACCTCAAACGCTTCGACGACCGGCACGGAGGGCGTCGGCTCGCTCATTTAACGGTGTTGCCCCACAACGCTTTGTCGTCGACATTCGACTTCGTGACGAGCGGTGCGGGCAATTGATCTTCGAGAATGCCCGGCGCCAGCTGGACGATGTTGCTGCCGTGATCCGTCGGGCCCGGCTTGAACGTCTGTCCGGCCAACGCCGCCTTGATATAGAAGAGACCGTATTTCGCGTAGGAATCGGCAGGCTGCGAAATGGTGGCGTCGATATCACCGCGACGGATGGCCTCGAACTCCTGCGGAATGCCGTCGTTACTGACAATCACGACGTGCTTCGCATCGCCGGCCGGAAACAGCATCTGCTTGCGGCGCAACGTTTGCAGCGTGGGCGACAGATAGACACCACCTGCCTGCATGTAGATTGCCTTCACGTCAGGATTCGCGGTGAGCAGACTGTCGAGCGCGGTAGCCGCGACATCACCCTTCCAACTTGCCGGAATCTCCAGCAGCGACAAACCCGGGAAGCCCTTCAGACACGAGCGGAACGCTTCGGACCGGTCGCGTCCATTCACCGACGCCAGGTCGCCCATGATCTGCACGACCTTGCCCGACTTCACATGCTCGCCGATGTACTTGCACGCTTTCTCGCCGTAGGCGCGATTGTCGGCGCGCACCACCATCGCCACCTTGCCTTGCGTCGGCGCGACGTCGACGGCGACCACCGGCACGTTCTTCGACGATGCTGCATCGAGCGCGCGACTGATCGCAGCCGAATCCAGCGGGCCGACCACGATGCCCTTCGCACCGAGGTTCAGCAGGTTGTTCATGTCGGTGATCTGCTGGGCCGGATCGCCGTTCGAATTGACCGGTGCGAGGATATCGATGCCCATGTCCTTCGCGTACTTGGGCAGATAGTTGTTGTACGACTGCCAGAACGGCGACGTGAGAAGCGGCAGACCGAGGCCGACCTTGCCGGCGTCAGCGGCGTGTGCCGCACCGCTGACGGCGAGGCCGGCGACGCAAGCTGCCGCCGCAACGGCGAACAGCGAACTCTGGAACAAACGGCGAGCCGGGTGCGGCCCTTTCGCGAACGACATGGTTGTCTCCTGTGTCGGTCCGGAGTTAGCGCTTTAGCGCTTACTCCGGCCCCATGCATGCGTTGTGGGAACTGCGTGAACCCGCCATGCGAGTGGTGGGCACTTGGTCCTGCGCTTTCTTATGAAGTATTGGTGTGCGTTAATTCACCAATGAACGTATTATTCATATACGGACTTTTCGAAGTCAAGCGATGTGCACTGCAGCACATCTCGGTGTTTCCCCTGGCGCAGTGCCACCTCGCGCAAGATTCGCCCCGCACTTACACTCACGCGCCAGATAATGAGAACAACACACGGAACCTCGCTCGCTATGGACGCAGAAGACAAAGACGACGCCGACCGTTACCGCGCCCCCGCGTTGGACAAGGGCCTCGACATCCTTGAACTGCTCGCCGAGCAGAAAGAAGGGCTGACGCGCGCCGAAATCACCAAGCTGCTGGGACGCAACGCGAGCGAGATGTACCGGATGCTGGAGCGTCTGGTCGCACGGCAGTACGTGGTGCGCTCGGCGGCGGGCGACCGTTATTCGCTGAGTCTGAAGCTGTATGCACTCGCGCATCGTCATCCGCCGATGAACCGCCTGATCTCCGAAGCGCTGCCGCTAATGCAGCGCTTTGCCGATGCGGCCGAGCAATCGTGTCACCTTGTGGTGTACGACCGCGGCAATCTGCTGGTGATCGCTCAAGTGGACGGGCCGGGCACATGGGGCATGTCGGTGCGGCTCGGCTCGCGGGTCGGCCTGATCGATACGGGTTCGGGCCGCGTGATGCTCGCGTTTCAAAGCGTCGAGCAGCGCGACCAGATGCTGGCCGAACACACCAAGGTGAAAGGCGAAGTCACGATCGATCGTGACGCGTTGGAACAGGCATGCGAGCGGATTCGCGCGGCAGGTTTTTCGCAGAAGGACAGCCAGCAGACGTTCGGCGTCACGGACGTCACGTTCCCGATCCAGGGGCCGTCAGGCCAGGCGATCGCGGTGCTCACTTGCCCGTACTTGCGGCGCATCGACGAATACGTTGCGCCGACTCTGGAGGCGGCAACAGCGCTGCTACGCGAGACAGTGCAGGCGCTATCGATGTTTCGGGAAGAGGCCGTTTAACGCACATGGTTTAGAATGGCGACCCTTTCAAAAATCACGCCGCAGGGGTCTCCTCATGCGCGCTCAACGATCAAGCAATGGCGAAACTTCTGACCGATTCCGAATTCCTGCGTTTTTCCGAACTCCAGCAGAAGCAGTCGAGCTTCACGATCACGCCTGAAGAAGCCGACGAACTGCGCGACATCGTCGCTCATGCGCAAAAGCGCCGTGACGACCGCGCAGCAGCGATGCACAGCATCGAGACCTTCATTCAGCAATTCGACATCAGCCCGGACGAGCTGTTTTCGGCCGAGCAGATCGGCGACGCCGCGCGCACCTTCGGTCTGATTCCGGCTGCGAAGAAAGAGCGCGTACTGCCGCCGCAGTTCACGTTCAACGGCAAGCCGTATCAATGGACAGCGCGTCCGCTGCCGGACGACATCCGCGTGCCGCTGTTCGACGCCTTCAAGGCGGGTGAATCGGTGAAGTCGTTCATCGCGACGCTGAAGGACGCGAACCGTTGCGCGGCGACGATCGCGCGTCTGGAACGCGAAACCGGCGCTGTGTACGCTGAGGCGCTGCTCGAAGAGTTGTCCGTGACCCGCACGCAGGTCGACGAAGCTGCGACGAAGCTGCCGGCTTAAAGACTGAAGTCACAACGCCTGGGGCCGCGAATCGCCGCGGCCTGGCGTCATAGTCATAGCGGGCGGTCTTGTGTCTGTGAGCTTCGGCAAGCGCCGTCCCGCCAACTTAACCTTGCGCCGGTTCATCCAGCGCCATCCTGAAGCCGACCACGCCCGGATCTTCCGTCGGCGTGATGGTGAAGCCGCAGGACTTGGCTAGCGCAATCATCGGCGCGTTCTCCCGCAACGCCTCGCCGACCAGCCAGTGGGTGCCGCGTGCCCGCGCATACTTGATGATCCGATCCATCAGCAATTGTCCAAGGCGCCGGCCTTTCTGGTCGGAGCGCACCGCGGCGGCGAACTCGGCTGTCTCGTTGTCGGGATCGGCGACGGCACGCACAACGCCGAGCGTGCGCGTAAAGCCGTCTTCGCTGGTGACCGTCGCGATGAGTGCCATTTCGCGGTCGTAGTCGATCTGCGTCATGCGAGCGAGCTGCGAGTGATCGAAGCTGCCCACTGCGCCAAAAAAACGCAGGCGTAAATCTTCCGGCGTCATTGCTTCCACAAAATCGTGGTGCGCGGCTTCGTCTTCTGGTCGGATCGGCCGGACCGTCACACGTAGACCCTGCCAGTCGATCGTCTCTTCGAAACGGCGCGGGTACGGCACGATCGCGAGCCGGCTGCGTGTCGACGCGAGGCTGAGGGTAGGCTCGACTACCACCACGTGGTCCTTGAATACGCACAGCGTCAACGCCAGGCCGACGATCTCCTTGACGTCGCAGACCGCCTGCGAAAGCGCCGTCAATGCGGTTAATGCCGGCTCGGGATCGATCAGGCGCGCGTAGCGCGAGTGCATGACCATGTCGCGCGCGAGCATCGGATTAAGTGGCGGCAAGCCGTAGAGGCGCAGCGGCTCGGACACGCCATCCGCAGAAGGCGCGGTGAAGCGGAAGACGGGACCGAAGTTGTCGTCGTCGTGAAGTTCGACGGCGATGGCGACAACCGGCTTGCGCGACTGTGCGGCGACCAGTTCCTCGCAATCTGTCTGTGCCGGCGCTGCGGCTGATTGCTGCGCGGCTTGTTGGGTTAGCGCTTGCGTCGATCCTTGCGTAGCGCCTTGCGCCGAGGATCCTTTCGTCAGGTCGCCCCTTTGCGTTTCGACCCTCAGCCCAAAACGCTCAAGAAACTGTGCCGCTGCCGCCCCAGTTAGTTGGTGCTCACCTGCTGCAAGCGCGGCGCGGGCCTGCGCCTGAGCGGCGTCGATTGCTTCGGGTATCTGCGCCGGCAAACCTTCCGGCGTCTGCATCAGCAACTCGCGTCCCATCCGGTAGTCGACCAGACGCGCAAAGGCGCGCGCAAGCCGCTGCGGCGTCGTATGAACCGGAATGCCTTGCGCGTGCAGCGCGTCGCGGGTCGCCGCGTCCACGCCGCCGAAAAAGCACGCGAGTAGCCCGCGATACGCGAAGCGCTGATTCGCGATCAATGCCTGCGCGACCTCACCGACCGGCGCGCCATGCGTCGACGCGTGGACCACGAAGGCCGTGCCCGTGCTGCGATGCTCGGCGAGCAGCTTGAGCGCGGTACCGAAATGCTCGGGACGCGCATCGTCGCCGAGTCTTAGCGGGTTGCCGGCCACCGCGTGCGGCAGCGCTTCGCTTAGCGCCGCATCCGCTTCGGCGGGCCACGGCGCGAGCGTGTCGCCGGCGGCGGCGAAGGCGTCGCAGGCGAGCGTAGCGAGGCCACTGTCGCTGGTGATCAGCGTCGCCGTCGCGCCTGCCGCCACCCGGCCCACGCCGAGCGTTTCGATTTCATCGAGCAGATCGTCGAGCGAATCGACGCGCACCATGCCCGCGCGGCGGAATGCAGCCGTGTACAGCGCGTCGGCCGGATCGGCGCGGCCTGAGCGCAACGCCAGCACTGGCTTGTTGCGCGCCGCCGCGCGAGCCGCGGACATGAATTTACGCGCGGCGCGCACCGTATCCAACTCCAGGAGGATCGCGCGCGTGCCGGGATCGCTCGCCAGATAGTCGAGGACGTCGCCGGCATCTACGTCGGCTTCGCCACCCAGCGCCACGGCGTGCGAAAAGCCAAGGCCGCGCGCATGCGCCCAACCGAGCACAGCATTCGTCAGTGCATTCGACTGCGACACCCATGCCACACCACCCGCCTTCACCGTGCACGACGGCGCACCGAAATGCGCGTGCAGCGCCGGCGACACCACTCCGAGACTGCCCGGCCCGACGATCCGCAGCAAATGCGGCCGCGCCGCCGAGAGCGCATGCCGGAGCTGCAAGCGGTCCTCATCGCATCGCACCTCGCCGGCGATGATCGCCGCGCGCGTGCCCAGGCCGCCGAGCTTGTGGATGATGCCGGGCCACGTGTCGGGCGGTGTGCAGATCAGCGCGACGGTAGGCGCTTGCGGCAAATCGCCCACATCGCCGATGACCTTGCGTCCGCCGAGCGTCTCGTATTTCGGATTGACCGGCCAGATGGGGCCGTCGAAGCCGCCTTCCAGCACACGCGCCCACACCATTGCGCCGGTGCTGCCCGGACGCTCGGAAGCGCCGATCACAGCGACGGATTTAGGGCGGAACAGGGCGTCTAGGTTGCGAACGGTCACGGGCGCTCCAGCGGAGTGTGAAGTAGGCACGGCGGCCAGGTGGCGCGCGTCTTCGTCAGGATAGGCGAAGTCGAGGGCTTGCGCGGCTGCGGTTCTGAAAACGCGGCGTGACGTAGACGAAATCCCGCTTGATCCGCGCCAACGCACGCCAGAATTTTTTTAGCGCGATCAGGCAAAATATCGAGCCTGAATGCGACAATCCTATGGATGCCCGAACAGCCCGTTTGCCTTTGACAGGTGCGGGCTGATTGATGGCGGCATGGCGCGTCGGAGACAACGCGCGGCACGAACATGGATTCCGCGAGCAGGCACGCCTGCTCCGAACGAACAAAGAGACAGAAGGTGATTTATGCGGCGCTTGCCATCGCTGATCGCGTTGCGCTTCTTTGAAGAAACAGCCCGGCACATGAGCTTTAACCGTGCGGCCACGGCGCTGTGCGTCACCCAAGGCGCGGTGAGCCGGCAGATCAAGCTGCTCGAGGAATCGCTCGGCGCGAAGTTGTTTGAGCGCGATCACAAGGGTATCCGGTTGACGCCCGCCGGGCTGCAATTCCTGCCTTGCCTCTCCGAGGCCTTCGACACCATCGAGCGCGGCTTCCGTCAGATCACCGCAGCCAAAGGGCGGCGGCGTCTCGTCGTCGCCGTGCCGCCCACCTTTGCGACGCAGTGGTTCTCGCCTCGGCTCGGTTCGTTGGGAGACGAATTGCCCGATGTCGAACTGTCCGTTCGTACGTCGCCCACGGAAGACTGTCACTGCGTCATCCGCTTCGGCCGAAACGCACTGGCGGGTGCACATTCCGAATTGCTGATGACGGAGCGCCACGTACTGGTCGGCGCACCGGGTCTGCTCAGCGAATCACTCGACATGCTGCTCGAACACTTGCCCGCGCTGCACGTGCTGCATAACGACGCCCGCCTGGACCTATGGCCGAACTGGCTGGCGAAGGCTGGCCTGCCCGCACGCTACGCGGAAAACGGCATCGAGTTTTCTACGCTGGAGCAGGCGATCCGCGCCGCGCGTAAAGGCGCGGGGCTGGCGGTGGTCGATCGAAACATGATCGTCGAGGAACTGGCGGACGGGAGTCTCGCGCGGTTTTCCGATGTTGAAGTAGCCGGGCCGTATGGCTACTGGCTCGACGTGGCGCAACGCCACGCGGCGCTTGAACATGTGCAAGCGTTTGCAGGGTGGATGCGGGAAGAGGTTTTGAAGATGATCAACAGTCCTCGTGGGGTCCACTAAATCGCTTAAAAGCCCAAGCGAGGGTCGTAGCGTCGGCAAGCCGCTCCCCACCCCGGGGCAGCGTACGCTCACAAACACAGTTACGCGACATGCGACTAAGCGACTACCGTAACGGTGACGATCTGTTCTGGCGCAATCCAGCCACTGATTCGGCCAAAAAACGCTTATAAGAAGCACATAAGCAATTGTTCGCCTTATCGTGCTACATTTATGAGGCACAAGGAGTTGCCTCATGGATTGCACCCTACAGATATTCCTGGACGATCGCTGGGTCGACTGCGCGCAGATCGAACTCAACGGCGGCCTTTGCCAGTGGAATCACCTGGTTGAGTACGCCATCGAACACCCAAACACCTCAGTGTCACTGGCTGAGCCTGTAGATCTGGATATCCGCGCAGCCCAGACCCTGCCCGCGTTCCTCTATGACCTCGTCCCACAGGGGGGCGGCCGTCGCTTCCTGCTGGGTGAGCTGGAACTACCGGATGGCCCTGACGCGGATTTTCCGCTGATCTGCGCGGGCGCCTTCAATCCGATTGGCCGGATCCGCGTTGCCGAGGCCGTCAACTATTTTGACGCGCACGTGGGGCGGCACGCGGACGCGCGTGGTCTGCCCGGCCTGACGATCGACGAAGTCGTCGTTCGCAGCGCGGATTTCGCGGAAAGAATGTTCCTGCACGGGATGCTGGGCACCGGCACCACAGGGGTTCAGGGCGCGGCGCCGAAATACCTGCTAACCCGGGACCGCGCGGGCCTGCTGCATGGTGATGCCATCCTGCCTGATGCCGATGCCACGCAGCACTTGATCGCGAAACTGCCGCGAGGGAATAGCGCGGCCGACGACAAGGTCCTGCGCAATGAAGCAGCGTACATGCGGGTGGCTGCCGCGTTGGGTATCCGCACGCACGCGGATTTGCCGACCCTTCACGGAGACGTTCTGCTGGTTCCGCGCTTCGACCGGATCGCGCGCGACGGGAAAGTCGTGCGCCTCCATCAGGAAAGCGTGGCATCCATTCTGGGGCTACCCGGTTTTGACCAGCGACCGAGCCTCTTCGAGGTCGTGGCCGGAATCCGCAAAGTTGTGAGCGATCCAGCAGCCGAAACGCTCGAATTCATCAAGCGGGACGTACTCAATCTGGCGATGCGCAACACGGACAATCACGCGCGCAATACGGCTGTGCAACTGGCCGAAGGCAGAGTTCAGCTCACGCCCCTGTTTGACTTCGCGCCGATGTACCTCGATCCCGAGTTGATCCCACGTGCATTGAGGTGGTATCGCCCGAACACCCGGGCTGAGCTGACGGACTGGACCGACGTGCTCGCGGCGTTGCCTGTACCTGACCACGAACGCCGAATGCTCGCCGCGGAGTTGAGCCGGTTTGCCGTACAGATCGAACGCCTGCCCGACACCATGGCAGCGCGGGGGGTCGATCACGACATCATCGAGTTCCTGACGCAGTACATCGATACACAGGCCCGACAACTGAAAGCTCTTCAACCCTTAGAGGCCTAGCATGCCCCGTCGGATTCGCCCCACCCGTGAAGAGCAGAACGCCCTGCGCCGCGCTTTCTACGAAAGGATCGCCCGGGGCGATATGACCATTCCTGATGCCATGAAAGCGATGCGCAAGATGACGGGCCTGACCCAGGCGGAATTCGCCGCGCACCGAGGCGTCAGCCGCCGAGTCATCCAGGACATCGAGCGCGGGACCGGGAATCCGACCGTCGACTCGCTTAACAGCGTTGCGAAGCTTTTCGGCCTGCAGGTCGGATTCGTCCCAATCAGGCGAAACGAACCCGCTTCACCGACCTCAATTAGCGGCCTATGACGGCTTACATCGCCTTCTTGAACGGCGCGCCCGAATGCTCGCGCAGTTCATTAAAGACAATCTTCGGCCACGCCTTCTGCGCGACTTCAATCTCCGACACATGCGATGCCAGATACGTCGGCGCATCCGATGCATCGAGCGCAATCCGCGCCGCGTACGAATCCGTGAAACGGCGCAGTTCGGCTGCATCGTCACACGTCACCCAACGCGACATGCGATAGCGCGCCGGCGCCATCCGCACGTCGACCTTGTATTCCGTCGACAAGCGGTGCGACACCACTTCGAACTGCAGTTGACCCACCGCGCCAAGAATGATCAAACCGCCGACTTCCGGACGGAACACCTGAATCGCGCCTTCCTCGCCGAGCTGCTTCAGCGCTTCGCCGAGTTGCTTCGCACGCATCGGATCGACCACTTCGACCGTCTGGAAAATTTCCGGCGCAAAGAACGGCAAGCCGACGAACTGCAACAGCTCGCCTTCAGTCAGCGTATCGCCGAGACTCAGCGTGCCGTGATTCGGGATACCGATGATGTCGCCCGGATACGCCTCGCTGACCGTCTCACGACGCTGCGACAGGAACGTCACCACGTTATTCGCGCGGAACGTCTTGTTCGTGCGCGTCACCTTCACGGCCATGCCGCGTTCGAAATGCCCCGAACACACGCGAATGAACGCCACGCGGTCGCGGTGCGCGAGATCCATGTTCGCCTGCACCTTGAAGACGACGCCGGTGAACTTCGGCTCGTCCGGCATCACCGGACGTTGCACCGTCATCCGCATCGACGGCGGCGGCGCCAGATCGACCAGCGCGTCGAGAATTTCCTTCACGCCGAAGTTATTGATCGCCGAGCCGAACAGCACCGGCGATTGTTGACCCGCGAGGAACTGTTCGCGATCGAAATCAGGCGACGCGCCGGTGATCAGGTCGATTTCTTCTTTCGCCTTGACCCAGCTATGGCCGAAGCGACGTTCGCCTTCTTCGTCGCCGAGCGCTTGCAGCGTTTCGACGTCGCCGCCCGCCTTATCCTGCCCGGCGCGGAACAGGCGCACCTGATCGCGCTGGATGTCGTAGACGCCCTGGAATTCCTTGCCCATACCGATCGGCCACGTGAACGGCACGGCGGCAACGCCCAGATGCTGCTCGATTTCGTCGAGCAGTTCGAGCGGCTCGCGCACTTCGCGGTCGAGCTTGTTGATGAAGGTGACGATCGGCGTCTTACGGCTGCGGCAGACTTCGAGCAGCTTCAGCGTTTGCGCTTCGACGCCGTTGGCGCCGTCGATCACCATCACGGCGGCGTCGACCGCCGTCAGCACACGATAGGTATCTTCGGAGAAGTCTTCGTGGCCCGGGGTGTCGAGCAGATTGATGACGGCGTCACCGTACTCGAACTGCATGACCGAACTGGCAACGGAAATGCCGCGCTGCTTTTCGATCTCCATCCAGTCCGAGGTCGCGTAGCGATTGCTCTTGCGGCCCTTCACGGTACCGGCGATCTGAATCGCGCCCGAGAACAGCAGCAGCTTTTCAGTAAGCGTGGTTTTGCCCGCGTCCGGGTGGGAAATGACCGCGAACGTGCGGCGGCGTTTGAGTTCGGAGACTGACATCGGGTCTGGCGGTCACGGATAGGGGTTCAGGCGGTCTTCGGAAGCTTGTGGCTGCCGGTCTGCCACGTCTTGCGCGGCGGCGCCGAACTGCGAGAGCCGGTCTGAGACCCGCTTCACGCGGCAAGTCCGCCGCGTCGCAACCAGATTACGAACGAGCGTTTGAAAATGCGGGAATTGCCGGCACAGAACAGCGCAGGGAACGAATGATACACGTCATGGGGGCGGACGGCAGGAAATGCGGATTGAGGGGCAGATGCTGTACGGTCCCACGGATTCCCGCGCCGATGCGAAGGGCGGCAGATTGCCGCCCTGTCGGAGACTACTGATATGACATCGTAAAGGTTGCGACGCCGTTGACGGTACCCGCCTTGACTTTCGCGTCCGTCTGGACGTATCTCGCCGAAAGCGGGATGTCCATCGGACCACCGGAAGAGGTGCCCGCCTGCCACTGATTCGTGTTACCCGCCGCTGATGAATCCGGTCCGAACGCGACCGGCGTACCTTGGTTGAGCACCTGGAGCGCGACACCACTCGCCGTTGAGCCGGATTTCAGAGCAAGTGTAGTGCTTGTATTGGCTGGGTTAGCGTTATCCGTCAAAGTAATAAAGACCTTAGTGCCGGCACTCGGGCAATTGAGCGTGATTGGAAAAGACTTCTCTCCAGCGGTAGAACCAATGCCGGTTAGCGCGCTCGCCTTGATGGGGTCCAATGGGACGCTGGGCGATGGACTTGTCACGGTGCACGCGGTAGAACTAATGGACGAGGAGCCAGCTACCTGCGCCACAGAAACCAGGCCGGTCATACTACCGGTTCCTCCGACGTAAAACGTAATCGCATAGCCGCCGGTGCCGTTCAGCGTGAGCGTGCCCAGCTTGGTGATAGGCCCCGTCTTGACCAGTTTGAGCTCGACATACAGTTGACTAGTGAACGTGAGCGCACCATCAGGGACGGTATAGGTGGAGTTCAAAGTCATACCGTCGACCGCTCCGCCACCTGACAGAGACATGGTGTAACCGATTCCCGATATAGACGTCGAGCCGGTCCAATTGGTGGTACTTCCGAAGGGGCCGTTACTCGACCATCTTATCAGTCCGCCTCCGCTACAATTTGCGTACTTCTTGCCAGCTGTTGCTCCGACCACCGCAACAGGTTCTGTAGTAGCGAGTACAGCACCATCTGGGGCATTGGGCGGTACAACGATCGTTGTTGGGAGTTTGATCACCACTTCGGGGGCGTACCACCCGATGGAGTCGCAACCGGCGTACGCTTCAGGCGCGCTCATGAGCAGCGCAAGGCACGCGATCAGTAGCCCCAGTGGTCTTCTTCTGCGACAGGCCACCGCGGCTAATCGCGATAGTTTGCTTGGCATTCCAGATGTGAATTTCATGATGTCCATTCCTTGTAACGCAAGACTCACTCGTTTTGCGGTCCAGCGATTGTTCCGATACTCGAAACTCAGCGACACTTGACAGCGAGTTTGAGTACTTCCTGACAAGGCCTTGCTACCGGGCACTTGCCGTTCTGAAAATCAGTTCAATGTGTTTGTTCTGCTGCATGGTCAGGATTCGCCCCGGCAACGTGACCCTGCTCGTCGCGCACCATCGCGGATGCCGCCTGAAGCGATCCCCCCATGCCAAGGCAATGCCCCTGCACTGACGTATATGCCGCGCCCGCCTTGCCAGTCGACTTCGGCAGTACATAGTCAATCTGGCACTGCTCAGACGCCGCCGCCCCCCACTTCACAAAGAGCGAGCCCTTGTCTTCCAGCCCTCGCGCAAAAATACGGCTGTCCTGCGCGACCACACCTACTGTGTGTCCATTGCCGTCGACCACATCCACACCAAACGGCAGCGCCTTGTCGCCGAGTTGCGGTGCGCGAATCAATGCTGCACGTCCATTCACCGTCTTGTACTTGAGCATCACTACAGAGCCAAGCCGCGGCACGGCCTGCTCTGAAGTCGATTGGAACTCGACATCGGTCGACGTGCCCTTCGGGTCGATATCGACCGTGTTCATCCCGTAAGGCGTCAGGTACGGCACCACCGCATAACCGCGGCTATTGACCTTGACACCCGCCGCGCTCGACACGCTTGCGCCTTCTGCCCCCGGTGCTTCGACGATCCCGAAGGTATCGCCAACCGTCTGCGATAACGTCACACCACCAGGATGCGCAACGATTGATCCGCTGATACCGGCCGACACCTGGCGTGAACCCGAGCCCACACTTGCCGAGGCGGTCACTTGCGCATACGGCGCGAGGTACGTACCGCTTACGCCAGTGTTGGACGAACTGCTACCGTTGCCGTACGTACCGTAAGCGTTGTACGAATACTGGTTGTTATCGCCCAAGGAGCCACTCACGTTGGCCTGCATACTGGTGCTGCCACCCGAGCTAGACGGGCTTGTCGACATCAGCGGCGCGTGCTGGCTGTGACCCAGCGGGATCGTCGTGCTGACCATGAACTGGTTCGACATCGAGCCGTCCGAGTTGCGCGTGCGGCCCGCGGTGACGCTGTAGGTGCCGTATTTGTAGCTGTTCGTGTAGCCAGCCTGATAGAACGTATCGCTGCCGCCGTGATTCCAGTACTGCTGCGCGGATGCGCTCAGAAACACGCTACCGCGGTCCTTGAAATTCTGATTGAGCGTCAGTTGAAAACGGTTCTTCTGGCGATAGATCGAATTGATATCGCCGCCCCGCATTGCCTGATCGCGCACCGATGCGGCGTCCGACAGATTCATGAAGCCAGCAGTCGAATAGCGGTACGCTGCAACCGCAATATTCGTATCGGTCGAGTCAATGAATTTGTTGTAACCGATGCGCAAGCTCGTGCCGCGCATGGTGCTCTGGTTCGGAATCTGAGTCTGGGAGCCCGTCACATCGGCGGAAATTGCACCGAATTTCGTGTTGAGCGCCACGCCGATGTCGGCCGACACGTAACCATTCGCCGCAATACCGCCGCCGTAGGCTGTCAGCATGTTCGTCAAACCACGCTGCAAGGTGAACTGCGCGAAATTCGGCTTGTTTTCAAGGCTGTCGTTACGCAACTGCCCGGCAGTCACCGCGAAGCGCGTCGTGCCCGGCCGCAGTGACTGTGCCACCGAGGCATAGGGCACGGTAAAGGTCTTGGTGCGCCCATCGGCTTCGGTGACGGTCACGTCGAGATTGCCGCCGTAACCGGTCGCATACAGATCCTTGATCTCGAACGGCCCCGGCGAGACGCTGGTTTCGTAGATCACCTGATTGTTCTGCTTGACGGTCACACGTGCGTTCGACTCTGCCGTTCCGCGCACGACCGGCGCATAGCCGCGCAGCGAGTCGGGCAACATGCGATCGTCGGTGGCGATCTGCGCGCCACGGAACTGCACGCTGTCGAACACGTCACCTGTAGTGCTACCGTCGCCCAACGTCACCTGCGACTTCAGCGCAGTGAGGTCGTGCTGCACGTACGTGGCGATATTGTCGAATTGTGTGCCTTGGCCAGTCCCCTGCGAGATAGAAGACTGATGGCGGAAATGCCATGCGCCAATATTCACGCCGGCGTTCAGGCCCAAATAGCTCTGCGTCGAATCCGTGCCCGAACCGGCGGTGTGATAGGTGTTCGCGTTGTAACTCACGAAACCCGCATTCACACCGTTTTGCCACATCTCAGGCGGCACATAACCGCGTGCAGCGTTACGCATGTACTTCTGCGGCACGCTCAGCATGAGCTTCTGTTCTGAAAAGTCAAAATCGATCGTCGCTTGCGGCACCATGACGGCAAGATCAACACATTCGTCCGCATTGGCAACGGCCGGTTCGCCGGCCTGCTTGCTTTCCGCTCCATGAGCATCAGCGCCTGTGTCGGCAGGCACATGCGCTACTACCGCCTTGACGCTGCTATCCGCACTCACCTTGGCAAAATCAACCCCGAGCTTTTCCAGCATCTGCCGGCTAAGACATGCATGCGCACCTTGCCCTTCGCCTGCAGCCACGAAGCGCACGTCCTCGTGTGCGACACGAATATCGTTCACGAAGACATCGACGGCATAAACGCCGGGGGACACCGAATTGCCTTGCGAGAATCGCGCGACGTCCACAGTCTGCGTCGGGTCGGTGCGCAAAAATGTCGTGTCGAACTGGACGGCGGGGGCGGAAGTCGTCTCCGAAGCATTCACGTTCGCCGACTGGACGCCCCCCATGACCGCGAACACCGACATCACAACTGCAGCGATGGGATGCAAGCCGAGCGGATCGGGGACTTCACGGGTGCAGACTTGCGACTGATGGCGAGGTGAGTGCTTCATGATCTGACCGACTTCCAATGTCTTCCAACAGGCGTGCGTCATCCCTGTGCGTTGCCTGTGCAACGCAGGCCGTATGCGAGAAAGGTTGAGTTGTGGGCGGAAGGCTGCCGCCCGACGGACAATGGAGCTGCGGCTTATTGACCTAGCGTTGCGTCGCCATCGATGGCGCCGCCGTAGTCGCTAATAGCGGTGTAGTGAACCTTCGCACCCGCGGATACACCATTCATCTTCTCGACCGGCAGCACCTCCGTCGCGTGAGGCGCCACCATGCCGCCCCTCTCGTTCTTGTAGGTGTGACCACCGCTCTCGACATCGACTTCGCTAAACGACACGTAGTACGGTGTCGGATTCGATACGCTCGCCGCCTGGCCCTTGCCGCTCGGCGACGCGGCAATCTTCCAGCTGAGTTGCGCCGGTGCGTCTTCGGGCTTGCCCGGCAGTTTGGCCGGACGTACGAACACCTTGATACGCGTGCGAAGGGCGAATTGCAGTGTGTTGGCATCGGTCGCGCCACTCGCCTTCGGCGGAATGTCCAGTACATTGAGCCAATACACCGATTCGCGATCCTGCGGCAGCGCTTCGCCGCTATACATCACGCGCAGCGTCTGCGCTTTATTCGGGTCCATGCGAAAGATCGGCGGCGTAATCACAAACGGCACCTTGATGTCACCGGGTTTCGCGTCCGCGTTACCGTCGTCCATCCATACCTGCACGAGCGACGGCCTGTTGCTGTCGTTATCCAGCTTGACTGCGACTTCGCGCTGATCGAGCGGATACACCACTCGCGTACCGCCGATCGTCACGCTTGCCTGTGCGCTGCCAGCGAG
The DNA here is from genome assembly GCF_030511745.1 of Paraburkholderia sp. SECH4. Taxonomy (NCBI): domain Bacteria; kingdom Pseudomonadati; phylum Pseudomonadota; class Betaproteobacteria; order Burkholderiales; family Burkholderiaceae; genus Paraburkholderia; species Paraburkholderia sp. SECH4. The sequence continues at coordinate 64,464 of NZ_JALOCP010000003.1, read as the reverse complement.
CAGCACACAGGCAAAACCGACTCCCATCGTCATTTTTTTAGCAGCTTCATCACAATCACCTTTAAATTTAATCTTGAAAAAGAGCCGTTAAAAAGGCGCTCACCCGCGTGAACGCCTCCGGTCAAGGCTTACTGATACTGCATCGTGTATTGCACAGACGTGTTGACCGAACCGGCCACCGCCCCGCCAAGCGAGTAGTACTGCGAGTAGTACTGAAGCGTGCCCGAGCCCGAGCTGATATCCGTGCTGTTGTTGGTAATATCGTTGTTTCCCTCCGTCACGATGTTGATCGGCAAACGTTTTGCGTTCAACAGTTGAACCTGCACGTTTTTCGCTGTGCCGCTGTTCGTCAGGTTGCCGGTGATCGTGTCAACCGTCGGGCCGTTTTCGAAATGGGCGACTGCCTTGGTCGCGCCGCCTGTGCAGTTCGTCAAGTTAAATTCGAACGGAGTGGCCGTCGTGCCGCCCGTTGCACCTGCGGCCGCCAGCGAACTTGCGGTGACGTCGTCCAGTTTGATGTTCAAGTCGGCTGCCGAACCCGCGGTCTTGCCATTGATCGAACACGTGTTGGCCGTCACAGTGCCGGTGAACGAGATCGTGCCGTCTGCCGCGTGGGCGCCAAACGATGCGAGACCCAACAGACCGCCAGTTGCGATCGCGATTGCTGGGAGGAATGATTTCATTTTGCTGCTCCAGTGAGTTAGGAAATTTTGCGATTCAACGGCGAATCTGAATTAGATAAGACTCGCCATTAGCCCCTGGGCGCTCCAATGTTCTAAGCCAGAAAAGTGGCGGTATGTGTTTCGAACCATTGGCCTATCGTTCAGGCGCAAAACAATATTAAGATTCCGCTTTGTCGAAGTACTTAAGACGATTCTTAAATGTGTAAGACTATCCCCACAGATAATTCGAATTAATCTGACAGCTGGGGTTTTACTCAGGTTAGCGATTGAGATTTTTCCGAAAAATTCCTGGAACCCCTCCACTCGGTTCTCGCGCAGCAAATAAGAAAACCCCGCCGCATCGTTGCCGATGCGGCGGGGTTTCTAAACAGCGCTAACTGCGAACTACGCGCCGCTGGCTTCGTTCAACGTCAGATGCTTCGTTTCAGGCGCCCATGCAATCGACACCACCATGCCGATCAGCAGGACAACGGCAAGCACCATCATCGTCGAGTGAAAACCTAGGTGGAGGATGCCGAGCGGCAACAGAAACGTACCGACCGCCGAACCAAGACGGCTGCACGCAATTGCCAACCCGACGCCGCACGCGCGCACCTCGGTCGGAAAACACTCTGGAGGAAACACGCCAACAAGGTTCGAGAAAGCGGACATCGTCAGCGTGAAGATCGCGAATGCGACGATCATCGCGAGCGTTGCGGACTCCGGCAGCAGGCTCAACGCAATCAGCGACATGCACGTCACCGCGAACGAGCCGATCAGAAACGCACGGCGCGATAGCTTAATGGTGAGCCAGATGCCGATCAACGCGCCGAGCACGAGGAATCCGTTCAACAGAAAATCCGTGCTGGAGTTGTTGTCCAAATGGATCGCTTTAAGAATGGTGGGCAGAAACGTGTAGATCGCGAAATAGGGAATCACGAGGCACACAAAGAACGCACAGTTGAAGATCGTTCTGCGGATCAGATCTTTCTTGAACAGGCGCATGAAGCCACCGGGCATGTGCGCATGTTCATCGTTGCAGTCGTTCGGTGTCACGTTAGGGCCGAAGTGCTTGAGAACGATCGCCTTGGCTTCAGCGACCCGTCCCTTGCCATGCAGCCAGCGCGGCGATTCGGGCGTGCCCATCCGCAAAATCAGCACGATCAGCGCGGGAATGCCGGCCGACGCAAGCAGCCACCGCCATGCATCGGGCGACGCGTCCGCATACTGCATGCCGAGCACGTTGGCCACCACATAGCCGATGGTCCACACCACGCTGAACGATCCGAGCAAGGTGCCGCGATGTTTGCGTGGCGAAAATTCAGCGAGGATCGCATGCCCAACCGCGAAATCGCCGCCCATGCCGAAGCCGATCAACACCCGCAGCAGACACAACTCGAACGGCGAACTCACGTAGAACTGCGCGAACGCTGCTGCGGTGATGATCAGAAAACTCAACAAAAAGATCTTCTGCCGTCCCAGGCGATCCGACAGCCAGCCGAACACCAGGCTGCCGACAAAGATGCCCATCAGCGCGGAACTGCCGATCATGCCCATCCAGAACGCGTCGAGCGGCATCTGGCGATTCAGCGACGCCAGTGCATAGCCGATCGTGCCGAGTGCAAACCCTTCGGTGAAGTGGGCGCCGAACGTCAGCCCGGCAATCTTGACGTGGAACGCGTTCAACGGAACGTCGTCGAGAGGAATGGGGCCGTGCACGGCCGCCGCTGCGGCTGACGGCAAAGTGGGGGCGACGCCGAAAGTGGCCGCCTGGCTATCCTGATTGCTCACGCTGTCTCCTTGTATGTGTGTGCGCGGCGGACGCGGAGCCGGCGTGATGCCGGTGCCGCGCCAAGCCACGCAGTTGGGCTCGTCATTCGCTTCGCGGTTTATCTCGTCGTTCGCCGCATGCATTGGCATGCAATGCGCCAGGCAAACACGTGAGATGAACGCGTGAAACGAAGATCAGCGGCCGAGCCCGCCCATCATCATGTATTTCAGTTCCGTGTATTCATCGAGGCCGTACTTCGAGCCTTCGCGGCCCAGGCCCGATTGCTTGACGCCGCCGAACGGCGCGACTTCGGTCGACAAAATCCCTTCGTTGATGCCGACCATGCCGCTCTCCAGCGCTTCCGCCACGCGCCATGCGCGGGCAAGATCGCGCGTATAGAAATAGGCGGAGAGGCCGAACGGCGTGTCGTTGGCCGCCGCGATGGCTTCGTCTTCCGTCTTGAAGCGAAAGCAGGCGGCCACTGGGCCAAAGGTTTCTTCCGCGGCGATCAGCATCGAGTTCGATGCATCGATCAGCACGGTCGGCTCATAGAACGTGCCGCCGAGTGCATGCGGTTTGCCGCCCGTTAAAACCTTCGCGCCTTTCTGCAACGCGTCGGCGACATGCGCTTCCACCTTCTTCAGTGCCGCCTGGTTGATCAGCGGACCTTGTTCAACCTCGCCTTGAAGCGCGTTGCCGACGCGCATCTTCCGCACAGCCCGTGTCAGCGCCTGCGTGAATGCGTCGTAGATACCGTCCTGCACGTAGAAGCGATTCACGCACACGCAGGTCTGCCCGGTGTTGCGGAATTTCGAAGCCATCGCGCCTTGCACTGCCGCGTCGATATCCGCATCGTCGAAAACGATGAACGGCGCGTTGCCACCAAGCTCCAAAGACAGCTTCTTCAGCGTATCCGCCGACTGCTTCGCGAGTAGTTTGCCGACGCGCGTCGAGCCGGTGAACGACAGCTTGCGCACCACCTCCGATTCAGTCAGCACACCGCCGATCGCCACTGCGTCGCCGGAGACAATGTTGAACACGCCCGGTGGAATACCGGCCTTCTCCGCCAGTACTGGCAACGCCAAAGCGGACAACGGCGTTTCTTCGGAAGGCTTCAGCACCATCGTGCAGCCTGCCGCAATCGCCGGGCCGGCCTTGCGCGTAATCATCGCAAGCGGGAAGTTCCACGGCGTGATGGCCGCGACCACGCCGACCGGTTCTCGAGTCACAATGATCTTCGCGTTCGGATTCGGGCTCGGGATCACGTCGCCATAACTCCGCTTGGCTTCCTCAGCGAACCATTCGAAGAAGCTCGCCGCATATCCGACTTCGCCACGCGCTTCGGCGAGCGGTTTGCCTTGCTCGCGTGTCAGCAATTCGGCGAGCGCGTCGCGGTTCTCGAGCATCAACTCGCCCCAGCGTCTGACACGCGCGCCGCGCTCCTTGGCTGTTATCGAGCGCCACGCCGGAAAGGCTCGCTCTGCCGCAGCAACGGCGTGCGTCGTTTCCACCGCGCCGCCCTTCGCGACCTGAGCGATCACCTCGCCCGTTGCAGGATTCAGAACCGGGTACGTGCTCGCGCTTTCGTACCACTGGCCACCAACGTAATGTCCGGTTCGAAGCAATTCGCTCATGCGGCCTTCTCCAGGTTCTCGACGAACACGCCTTGCGCAAGCCGCGCTTCACGAGCGATGCGTTTTCCCGCGGTGTAGTCGTTGATCAGATCGCACGGCGTGTAGTTGCGTTCGAGTTCGAACAATTCGTCGGCACTGAGCTTCGTGCCGAGCGCGGCAAGCGCGCTGTCGAATTGCGCCGGTGTATCCGCGCCGACCAGCATGCTGGCAACGCCGCCATGGTTCAGCACCCACGCCTGCGCAATCTGCGCGGCCGACACACCACGCCGCGCTGCCACGCGCGCCACCGAAGCAGCAATCTCACGAGAAGCCGTATCGCCGTACATTTGCGCAGTGAAGAAATCGGTCTGGTTACGTGTTGAGTTCGGATCGCAGGTCAGCAGACCACGCGCCAGCGGACTGAACACCGACACACCGACGCCCTGATCCTGGCAATACGGAATCATTTCGCGTTCTTCCTCGCGATACGCAAGGTTCAACTGCAGTTGCATGTTGATGGGTTTGTGCCAACCGTTGCGCTCGCAGACCTGCATGATCTTCGCGAACTGCCACGTGTACATCGTCGATACGCCGATGTAACGCGCCTTGCCCGCGCACACGATATCGTTCAACGCGCCCATGGTTTCTTCGACCGGCGTGTTCACGTCGAAGAAATGCAGCATGTAGATGTCGACGTAATCCATACCGAGGCGCGTGAGCGACGCGTCGATACCGTCCATGATGTGCTTGCGCGAATGGCCGCCAGCATTCTGATACGCGCCCATGTCGTAGCCGACCTTGGTCGTCACGACAATCTCCTCACGCCGCGCGAGACGCTTCAAAATGCGGCCCACCACTTCTTCGCCCACGCCGGTCGAATAGAAATCAGCGAGGTCGATAAAATTGACGCCGGCTTCCAGCGCGTGACGCACGATCGGTTCGCTCTGCGCTTCGTCGAAGATCCACGGCTTCCATTGCGGCGTGCCCATGTTCATCGTGCCGAGACACAGACGCGACACCTTCAGACCCGAGTGGCCGAGGCGAATGTATTCCATAGTGCTTGTCTCCTTCCTGATCACATTCAGTAGCGCACGCAGCAGCACGTCCCTCACGGCACGCGAACCGCGTTGCGTGTGATTAACGTCGTTTGGGGGTGTAGAACGGATTCGATACGTCGCGTGCGGCGGCAAACACCTCATCGCGATGCGGCAGGCCCTTCATCGCCGCGAGAATTGCGTTCTTGCACGCGCGGTAGTTGTTCTCGAAGACGGCGTCGAGATCGTCGGTGGCCGGATTGACCCAGTTCGCCGACACCACCACCCAATCGTTCTCCGCTTCGGGCGGCAACGTGCCGTTCTCCAGCGATTCGGCCACCGCTCTCGCGATGCCGGCTTGCGAAGCACCCCACGTCGCGTTGCCGTGGAAGTCGCCGCCGATCTGCGCCTTGTTCACATAGAGCGTCAACGGCTTGGTCGGCACACCCGGCCGCGCGATCACGACAAACGGCGCGTGCCCCGCTGAAGGCGTCGCCAGTGCCGTAGCGAAGGCCTGCCCTGCAGGGCCGCTGCGCGGGCCGACCAATACGTTGATATGCGCGAGATTGACGCCAGGACCTTCGAATCCTTCGCCGATAAAGAGTTGTTTGTCCGTCGATACGCTCATGGTCTTTCCGTCGAGGGTGAGTGGATGACCGATTGTGCTGCGCGGTCTTCGCGACCATGTATCGATGAGTTTTGATGCGGGGTATGAGGCGAACTCATCTCCGGGTTTGCCCCGGGCGCACCAGTCGGCAAGTTGGATGTGCGCGTTGAGTCGCGCGCACGGTCAAGCGCAAAGGTGAGACTTTTCGGGACTCGCGATGGCGAGCCTCGAATCGAGGCGAAAGGTGAACGCACAGAAGGCCGCACACGCACCAGCGGCGCGAAGTTCAGCAGCAAGGCAAAGTCCGCGGAAAAGACCGTGTGAGAATCGAACGATGGACTACGCGATTCTTCGCATAGCCAGGGAACGCCCGCCAGCAAAGGCTGGCGCGGATTTCGAGGAAGGTTGTAGCACCACGAGGGACAGCCGGGGTGATCGCACCGCAAGGTGCGTCATCCGACAAAACCAGGCTCACCGAAACAACGAACCCTGGTGCGAGGCGCCTCGCTAAACCCACGGCGCCCGTTGCAAGCTCACGCGAAAGGTGAGCGTTTTCGGGACCCTCTCAGCGGTGCGAGAAAAACCCGCCGCAACTTCATTTCAGAGAAATTCGGCGCGTTGCGAGCGCAAGCGCCATGGTCGAAACGTACTTTAGCCTTCGATCAGAAAACGCTCGCGATTCTTGCCCGCGAGCCAGCCAGGCGAGCGGCCACGGCCGCTCCACGTCTCGCCGGTTTTCGGGTTGCGGTACTTGGCTACCGAAGGCGCTTTGCGTACCGCAGCACGCTTGCTCGTAAAACCCAACTCTTCCGCGGTCAGATCGTACTCGGCGACCTTCTGCTTGATCTCGGCAATCGCCTGCGCGATTTCCTTTTCGCGCGCCACCGCGACTTCCTTATGAAGCTTCTCGAGCTGAGCAGTTAACTGTTTATATGAGGCCATGGCGGGTACTCCGATCGATTTGACGAACTGCAGTGCGGACACTTGCGGACACTATCAGACGAATAAAGCGCCGGATAGAGCGGCCCGCGCAGGGCGGTCCGCTCAGAGTGCGCCCGTGAGCTGTCCGCCGTTCAAGACTGCCCGCTCAACTGCTGCAGGCCACGCACTCAATCGTCAATTGCATCGTACACGCGGCGCTCGAAATCAACCGACATTGGGAAGGGTTCGACAGCACGGCGCTGAATCAGCATGAGACCGATCAGGTCCTCCACCGGATCGGCGAACCAGCTCGTGCCATACGCACCCGGCCAGCCGAACGAACCCATCGAGCGATAGCCGAGCGGCAACTGCTGCGCCGGATCGTCGACGATGGACAAGCCAAGGCCGAAACCCTGGCCTGCCCACAGCACATGACCGAACGCCGGCACGCGTCGCTGGTCGCGGGTCAGAAAATTCGAGCGCATCAAATCGACCGAGCGATGCGACAGCAGACGTGTCGAGCCGACGCGTCCACGCCCTAGCAACAGTTGCGCGAACTGCAGATAGTCCTGCACTGTCGAGACAAGGCCGCCGCCGCCGCTCTGAAAGCGGTCGGGATTCGCCCAGCGGCTCGCCGACGAATGATCTTCGACCACGCGCCGCCGCGTGCCCGCCTCGACGCCATACGCCGTCGCCAAGCGCGTGAGCTGCGCGTCGGGCACCCAGAACGCCGTATCGCGCATGCCGAGCGGTTCGAAAATCCGAGTCCGGAAGAAGTCGCCGAGCCGCATACCACTCACGCGCTCGATCAGCACGCCGAGGACGTCGGTCGCGATGCCGTAATGCCAGCGCGAGCCGGGCTGGAACATCAACGGCAAGCTGGCTATACGCCCCAGCCACGCGCCGGCATCCCCGCGCGCTTCAATACCGTTGAAGGCCGCCGCGTAAGCTTCGGCCAACGGTCCGGTGGCGGTGAAATGATAGGCAAAGCCGGCGCGATGCGTGAGCAGATCGAGCACGGTAAGTGGCGCTCTGAGCGGGTCGGTTTCGTCGAGCGGGCCGGTGGGGTCGCGCAGCACGGATGGCGCAGCCAGCTCCGGCAGCCACGATGAGATTGGCGTGTCGAGCGCGAGCCGATCCTCTTCGATCAGCATCAGGATCGCCGCGCTCGTCACCGGTTTGGTCATCGACGCGATGCGAAACAGCGTGTCGCGCTCCATGGGCAATTGGGCCGCTTCGTCGCGCAAGCCGAGCGGCTCGAAGTAACCGATTTCACCGCGCCGCCAAACCAGCGAAACGACCCCCGCCACTTCGCCGCGTTCCACATAGCCTTGCATGGCGTTCGTGAGCGCCGTCAGCCGGGTCGCTGAAAGTCCTGCTGGTTGCATGCTTCTCCTGAGTCCTTAGGCGTTACGTTCCCTTATTTCTGCCGGAAACGTTACCCGATCAGACGGTACACGTCACCCTCCGCCCATGGACAGTTACGCTTTCTGCCGCTCCTCCAATGCGGAGAGGGCCGCATTGAGCCGTTTGACGCGACCAGCCTGCGCCGGCACCAGTGCCACCCCGGACACCGAGTTAATGCGGTTGCGCCAATATGACAGCGGGATGCGGTCTTCAGCGGAAATATGCGTGATTACATTTTCAAGGTGTTTGATATCTTTTTCGAGTTGGAGGTGATTCATTGCTTTCCCCGGAATTACTCATTGAGCCAGTTTAAGAGCATAAAGCGTGCCCCGATTACTCCAGGAGCTCCGTTGAAACGGAAAATTTTTCTGAAGTTGATAATTCGGGCCGCCGCAAAACCGGCAAAACCTGCACATTGTTTTTGATTGTGAGCCGGCCAGATGAGGATACTGCGGCGAAACTTCGCGTTCCGTTAGATGCCGCACCGACTCGGCTTGACAGCGAAAACCGAGCGCTTTTTTATCAGCGCAAGCGGTAAGAATAATAATCTCGAAGCAATTCGATCAATATTCATTGCGCATCGCAACCGTTTCGGTAAATGCACATTAGAGCCAGATATTTATGACGGCCATATGCTTCTTGCATGACACCGCTCGCCGTATCGTCGGTTTAACCCAGTTAAGCGAAAACTGCGAAGAGAGGGAGACAGCCCGCCGTCATGGCCGAGCGGCGGGATCAAGGAAGGAAAGTGTTAGTCGCACGCATCACGCCAGCCATCGCCCGGCGTGGCGTCATTTCGCCCGGCAGGCGTAAATCAGACTGAGCGTGCCGTTGTCGCTGGACTGGCGCACGACGTCGAAAGCGCCGCCACACGCCGCGTTAGCCTGCTGCGAGCAGGAGTCCGAGCCGGCCGGACATTGGACCAGCGTAGTTTGGCGGCCATCCGACAGAAACAGCGGCGCGCTGCTGCTGCAACCGCTCAGCATGGCGATTGCGGGAAGCGCCAGCGCGGCACCGGTGCGGCGCGCGAAAGAGGAGAGACTGCGTTTCATTTGAAACCCCGATCACGTCTTGTTTTTCGATCATGCGATTGTGCCACGCGGCAATTGCACTGCGCCACGCGATGTCGCGGGACTTCGTCACACCTCAATGCCGTATGCCGCGATCTTCTTGTAGAGCGTCGCGCGGCCCATGCCGATCTGCATGGCCGTCTCAATCACGCGACCGCCGTTGGCGCGCAAGGCGTCGCCGAGGAAGCGCTTCTCGAACGTGGCCATAGCATCGCTCCACGACGTCACTTCAGGCGCCTCCGAGGTGGCATCTGAAGCGTGCGCTTCAGAGCCCGTGGATACAAGAAGACGATGTCCGCCTTGCGCCGGGCCGATGAACGGCGCCAGCGCACGCGCATCGATTCGCTCGCTGTCCGAAAGCATCACCGCCCGCTCCAGCGTGTTGCGCAGCTCGCGCACATTGCCGGGCCACCCATACGAACACAGCAGCCGCAAAGCATCGTCCTGCAATTCGAAGTGACTGGCGCCGCGCGCTTGCGTCGACAGGTCCTCGAGCATGGCGTAGGCAAGCGCTTCGATATCGGACGAACGCTCGCGCAGCGCCGGCGCCTGGATCGTCAACACGTTCAGTCGATAGAACAGGTCCGCGCGGAAACGTCCCGCCGCGACCAGCGCCGGCAAATCGGCCGAGGTCGCGGCGATGATCCGCACGTCCGCGCGCACGATCCGGTTCGAGCCAAGCGGCTCGAACTCCCTGTCCTGCAGCACGCGCAACAGCTTGCCCTGCAAGGGCAGCGGCATGTCGCCGATTTCGTCGAGAAACAGCGTGCCGCCGTTCGCAAGTTCGAACTTGCCGACCCGTCCTTTCCGGTCGGCGCCGGTATAGGCGCCGGGCGCGGCGCCGAAGAATTCGACTTCGAGCAAGGTGTCAGGAATCGCCGCCACGTTGACGGTCACGAGCGGCCAATTCGCTCGCGCCGATCCGCCGTGAATCGCATGCGCCAGCAGTTCCTTGCCCGTGCCGGTTTCGCCGAGCAACAGCACCGGCGATTCGAGTTGCGCGGCGCGGCGCGCCTGGCGCTTCACTTCGAGACTGGCCGCGCTCGTGCCGACAAAACTGCCGAACGTGTACTTCGCCCGTCTTGCCTGCGCGAGCGACTGACGCGTCGCGATCAACTCTTCCTGCACGCGCGAGTAATGGGAAAAAAGCGGCGTGAGCGCCTTCAGTTCGTCGAACAACGCGAAACCTACCGCGCCGACCGTTTCACCCGCATCGTCTTTCAACGGAAGTCGCGTCACGACAAGCGGCTCGCGGCCCGTTTCGAGGATGTCGAGCAGAATCGGTTTGCCGGTTTTCACGACCTCGCGCATCAGGCTGTTGGGAATCACCTCCTCGCAATCCCGGCCAATCGCCTGCTCCGGGTCCGAAAACCCGAAGCGCGCCGCGTAGCGCTTGTTGATCCAGACGACGCGCGCCTCGGCGTCGACGATGAACGTGCCTTCGCTAAAGTTTTCGAACGTGCGGAAGAGCGAATCCATCGCCCGGCGGAGTACGTCGCCGTAGGTGGCAGGAAGGCCTGCCCAGTCGTTCATCATGGTGTCGCTGTCTCCGGCTATCGTTCTATTTATGCATATCTCATTTCGTAGACAAGCTTATCTCATTGATGAGATCGCCAGCAAGCGTACTACATAAAGGTTTTTCCTCAATTCAGCCTATGTTCAGCTGATCTGCGTCCCGATTTTGAGACATTTGGGTACAATCGGCCGCATCGCGTTTCGAACTTCGGCCTGTGAAATCAACGGACAGGCCGCTGCGGCGTGCGTGGCATGGAATCTGCATTTGCGGGCGCCGGGCCGTCGCAGTCATCGGGACGGCGTACACGTAGAACAACCAAGCTTTGGAGACTCAATGTCCTTTGTTATCGTCCTCGCCGCGCTGGCGTTTCTGATGTTTGCCGCGTATCGCGGCTACAGCGTCATTCTGTTTGCACCGATCGCCGCCCTCGGCGCGGTGCTGCTGACCGATCCGGGCGCCGTCGCGCCGGTGTTCTCCGGGATTTTCATGGAGAAGATGGTCGGCTTCGTGAAGCTTTACTTCCCCGTGTTTCTGCTGGGTGCGGTGTTCGGTAAAGTCATCGAACTGTCCGGCTTTTCTGAGTCGATCGTGGCCGCGGCCATCCGCTATATCGGCCGCTCACGCGCCAATGCGGTGATCGTCGCTGTGTGCGCACTGCTCACCTATGGCGGTGTATCGCTGTTCGTGGTGGTGTTCGCGGTGTATCCGTTCGCCGCCGAACTGTACCGCCAGAGCAATATTCCGAAACGCCTGATGCCTGGCGCGATCGCGCTCGGCGCGTTCTCGTTCACCATGGATTCGCTGCCGGGCACGCCGCAGATCCAGAACATCATCCCGACCACCTTCTTCAAGACGACGTCCTGGGCCGCGCCCGCGCTCGGTGTAACCGGCTCGCTGTTCATCATCGTGGTTGGCCTCACGTATCTGGAATGGCGCCGCCGCGCGGCGATGGCGACCGGCGAAGGCTACGGCACGGATCTCGTCAACGAACCGGAGCGCGTCGAATCGAAGCAACTGCCGCATCCGTTGCTCGCGGTCGCGCCGCTGGTGCTGGTCGGCGTGGCGAACTTCCTGCTGACCCGCTCGATTCCGAACTGGTACGGCGCGTCGTACACCATCGCGCCGGACATTCTGCCGGGCATCCATGCGCCGGTCACGACGGCGATCAAAAGCGTCGTCGCGATCTGGTCCGTTGAAGGCGCGCTGCTGCTCGGCATCATGATGGTCGTGTTGACTGCGTTCGGCCGTGTGCGCGAACGCTTCGCGGTCGGCACCAAGGCGGCGGTGGCGGGCGCATTGCTGGCCTCGTTGAATACGGCGTCGGAGTATGGCTTCGGCGGCGTGATTGCGGCTTTGCCGGGTTTCCTGGTGGTCGGCGATGCGCTGAAGAGCATTCCGAACCCGCTCGTCAATGCCGCGGTTTCCGTGAGTTCGCTGGCGGGCATCACCGGTTCGGCATCGGGTGGGATGAGCATCGCGCTCGCGGCCATGTCCGACACGTTCATCAAGGGTGCGGAAGCCGCGCATATTCCGATGGAAGTGTTGCACCGGGTTGTTGCGATGGCGAGCGGCGGCATGGACACGCTGCCGCATAACGGCGCGGTGATCACGCTGCTGGCGGTGACGGGTTTGACGCACCGCCAGTCGTACCGCGATATCTTTGCGGTGACGGTGATCAAGACGCTGGCGGTTTTCTTTGTGATCGCGGTGTATTACATGACTGGGTTGGTTTAACGGCGCGGCAGATGGCGCGGAGTGAAATTGCGACCATAATTTTCAAAAAAGTGATTTTTATGGTCGCCAACTCGCGGCAGTTCTGCTCGAACCTGAGATGAAGGCCAATGACCCGCCCAAGCAATTAAGCATCAATTTCTGGCAGCAAGACGCAACAATCCCCAAACTGGCGCAATTATAAGATGGTTAGTTCAATCGCGCCGCTTGGCCCGCGGCTCATCGTTAGGTTATCTTCCAGCATCAAACGCGCGCAAAGCCGGCTCCGCGAAGCAGCGACCGCCGTCCTCATGTGGGACGTGCTTTCTCAGAGACTACAACATAAGCCTCAGGCCGCCGCGTGATTTCTTGAGTTAACGTAGCCTCACGGGTTGTGTTTCTTTAGAGAATGTGGGGAAATTTGAGGGGTCAACACTCCCTCAAAAATCGATGCCCACTGCCAAGCTCGCCGCGCCTGTATTGTTTGCCAGAGGCGTGAGAAATTTTAGAAAAGAGCGAGGCATTTCCTCCAGCAGCTTGTCGTCATCAGCTGGTATCAGTCGCAACACTCTTCACCTCATTGAGAACAAAGCGGCCAACGCACAACTTTCCACGGTCGAGCGGCTGTCGATTGCCCTCGATGTCGACCCGTGCGATTTTTTTAGACCGGGAAAATCGACGGTCTCCCCCTACCAGCGAACCCGTTTGCTTCAACAAACAGTTGCGGCAAACATTGCGAGACTGAGGGAACAGAGCAGGATAGCCTGGAACGGCCACCGCGCCGGCACTCGTGGCACGCCGACACAACAGTGAGTCCGAGCCACAGTCTGGAATGGTTTGTCGGTGTTGGCAAATCCTTAACATTCTTTCAATCAATCCAATTATCAATCCGTTATGAACAACTCAAATTTAAGCATTGAACAGCGAATCACGCGTCTCGAAGACATGGAGTCTATCAAGCAACTGAAGGCCAAGTACGCTAGAAACCTAGACGACGGTTTCAATCCGGAAGGTGTCGCTTCGCTATTTGTCGACGATGGCCTTTGGACTATCAAAGGTGTCGGCGGCGAAGCAAAAGGTAAGGCGGGTATCAAACTTCACTGTCAAAATCTCGGCAATAGTATTGGTTGGGCGCAACACGATATTTTCTCGCCTATCATCAATATTAGCTCCGACCGCTGCCGCGCCGAAGCGAGCTTCTATCTGCTGTGCCTTCTGACCATGAAGGGCTCACCAGAGTCGCCAGAAGCAGAAGCAGTCGTTCTTTCTGGAAAATACACGGACAAACTCGTCAAGATTGACGGCGAGTGGTATTTCGAAGAAGTAAACGGAACTATCGAGCAATCGTCGCCGTGGACCGAAGGATGGGTCAAGTCTCAACTTGTCAAAGAGTCTTGGTGATTCCCCTGCAGTTTCCACTCGTTTCGACCAATGCGCACCGTGGCCCGAACCACTGAACCGTGATTCCACGGAAACAGGTAGGCGTCAGGAGGCACGCCCGCTCGGGTAGGACGTCGCACGGCCGGGGCGGCCCTCGCGGGCGTCGTCTAACGACAGGCCCGCGGGTGAGTAGCTATCGCTGGCGGTGTCCTGTTTCTCAAAGCGCAGGGTTTTCAGCAATACCTAGATGATTCTGTGCTCGTCAACGAGGAACGCAGTGATTTCCGAAAGGAACGTTTTGGCATGTGCCATGGTTTTCTGCCCCTGGGGAGAGCCAAAGGCGGCCTGTAGCGCGTCGGTGCTCTCGAACCAGAACTCAACAATTCCATCGATGGGTAGGTCGTCGTGGCTACAAGGGTGCCCTTTGAATAGTTCCCGTGCAACCACGGCATTTTGACGGTAACCAACAACACCTGACATCGTCTTTACCCAATCCGCGTGAACTTTCCATTCGTCGCGAAATTCGCTTTCGGTAAGTTCTGGGCGCCGACGAATTACCGACATCCGCTTCATCATCTTCTTCCTGATTGAAGTTTCAGGTACGGCGACCACCGTCGCTTGCTCGATAGCCACAATATGAAGGGAGCCGAGGAATTTATTCTCGTCCGCGAGGATTTTCTCGGGCAACTCTCCCCCACCAAAGGGCTGATGCTGGTCAGCTATCCAAAGCTGAGAGAATCCATCAAATTCCCACGCACCACGAGTAAAGTCGATACCCCGCTGCAGCCTGTCGATTACATGGTTCTGCCAGTATTCGCTCAAGCCAGGCGTCTGCCGCACCAGCTGACCATGGTGATTCAACCAATATGCCTGGAAGTCTTCCATCGACAAATCAGTCTTCTTCCGGATTAGCCCCATTCTGACCTTGCTCATCCACCCTCCTGTCTCTTGTGGAAACGAGCTCCCGCGAACATCTATCGCAGAAACTGGCACGCCCTACCGTTGTATTCAAACCGTGTACAGCTCCCTGACGCTGCCCTTCTTTGCATCCCCGGACCATCCAAATCTAATTCTTTCGTTACCCATTAAAAAGGAATGCGAAATACGTTGAGTTTTCTTCCCCGTCGGTCTGCGTCACCGAACCATATGCCGATGGGCTAAACCTCGAGCCCCGGCATTGCCTCGGAAAATTCCTTTCCGGCGAAACGGCGCGCAGTCGTCAATGACCGAATAGTACGCCACCGCATTAGATAATAGCCAATTGTTTTGCGTAAGAACAATCACCTATCGCCGGCGCGATAAAACAGCATGGGCCGTCAATCTCCCCCGCTGGTAGTCGCACGGCGGTCTGGCAGTCCTCCCGTGAATCACCGGCGCGCTGGAGTCGTTCGCCACTGATGGCTAAGCACCTTGAAGAACAACTCGAATGACGTGCGCGCGATGAGTGGTAATTTTACCCATGCAATTATATATGTATATGTGCAATACTTGTTCATGCATTGCTCCGGGAATTCGCGCGATTCTCGGCCCTACTACACCCGCAAGGAGAATGTATGTCTTTCCCAAACTCAGTCGCCCCCCGGCTGCTCGAAGGTCGCCTCGCCCTGATAACAGGAGCCGGTCAAGGCAATGGCCGGGCGCTTGCACTCGGCCTCGCTCAGGCAGGTGCAAGGGTCATCGTTAGCGACATCAATCTGAAGCTGACCGAGGAAACTGCAGCGCTCGTTCGCGAGGAGGGTGGAGAGGCATGGGCATTTGAACTCGACGTTACAAGCGACGAAGCCTGCTACGCCCTCGCGGTCAAGGTCGCCCAAGACATTGGATTGGTCGATTTGCTGGTGAACAATGCCGGCATCATCATCCGTGAGAACTCAACGAGCCCTAACGCCGCAAAAAACTGGAAGAAGGTGATGGACGTCAATGTGCAAAGGACATTCAACGTCACACATGCGTGGCTTCCCGCAATCAAGACAAAGAAGGGCGTCGTCATCAACGTTGCATCCATTGCGGCGTATGCCGGACAGGGCGGCAGCCTTGGTTATTCACCTTCAAAGGGCGCTATCAAAATGTTCACGCAATCGCTCGCGGCAGAACTCGCACCGCACGGCGTGCGTGTGAATGCGCTCGCACCGGGCGTCATTGAAACGCCCATGACCGCGGCGACGCGCGAAGACCCTGCCCGCCTGGAGGCGTTCATGACGCGCATTCCAATGGGGCGCGTGGGGCAGACCGAGGACCTTGTTGGCCCTACCGTTTTCCTGGCGTCCGATATGTCACGCTACATCACGGGCGTGACGCTGGCTGTAGACGGCGGCTTCCTCGCAATCTGACAAACCTTCCAAGCAAAAAGGTCCCCGAAAACGGGGACCCTTGACTGTGAGGCGGGGGCGCCCAGCTCACAAGTGTCCAGCAGTTCCTCTTGCCCTACTGTCCCGCAGCCCGTACGGTAAGCGCGTTTTTCACGGACGTAACGCCGGGCACCCCTTTCGCGACCTCAGCGGCGCTTTCGATTTCATCCTGGTCAGGCACGGTGCCCTGCAAAATCACTGCTCCGCCATGCGCCCGGACCGTGATGTTGGATGCTGTGACATCCTTAGATTTTGCGAACGCCGCACGTACACGCTTCTGGAGCGCACGGTCTCCCGATTTGCTCGATGCAACCTGACTTGCCGATTTTGCAGTCGACATCGTCTCGCTGCCTGGGCCGCCTTGGGCGTTCGCACTGACCGTCGCAATACCGATGACCATGCCAATTACAATGCTGGCTGTGTTTTTCGTCTTCACTCCATCCCTCCGAACCAAAGTATGTTTTGAATTGACGCGGACTCACCGCTTAGCCGACGACTTTGCAACACTCAGGCCGGCACCGACCAGTCGCTTGCATCCCGCCCCGGTTGCGCGCCCGTAACGGGTGCCCCCGACGCTATAGTGTTCGACCGGACGACATCAAGCACTTAGAGCGAGAGCGAATGGAATACCGGGTTCGAAGCTGCGCAGCAAAGCCGCTGCGAACGCACCTGGGGTTTTGTTCGCCGGCAAGGAGAATGTAGGGCGGGCACATCCTTTCTGCTGGACCCCTCGCGCCAATTTTGATTGCTCGTAAGGGCCATGGGCTATGCCGTCACGCAACGCGTTACGACCGACGGAATGAAATGGCGAGGGTCGTCGATAGCCACGTCGGCAAAGCGATGCGGCAACATGATTAGCGACTACTACGCTTCACCGTTATGCCGCACCGATGGCAGTTCTCTGCGACGGGCGGCCCTCAGCCCTTTCCCAACGAGAGTTCGCCTGCCAGCGCCGTCAGCGCCTTTACAGGGGCACCGACCTCGGAAATATCAAGAACGCCGGTCACACCGAACAGTGTGACAGCAAGGACCATCCGTTCGGCGCGATTGAACACAGGAGCGCTTAGGCTGCTGACGCCAGGTATCGGCAAGCCTTCCGTTCGCGACAGGCTTTTTTCCCGTACTTCGACCAGTAGTTGCTCAAGCTCTTCACGCGTCGGACCGCTCACAGCACCATGGCGCTTTTGAATGTCACACAACAGCATCGGCTCTACGGTCGCCTTCGGCATGAAAGCGGCGAACGTTAGGCCAGTGCTCGTGTGTGCCATCGACATGACGGCACCGACGTGCATGCCCGTATGCAGGGGAACCTCCGGGCTAACGTATTGAACCACCGTTGGCCCACGGTCATCCCACACCGCAACAAGCGCGCCGTACCTCGTTGCCTTCGCCAATTCCAGCGTTCGGTGGAAGGTTTCACGCAAAGGCGATAGTTGAGCGAGTGCGTGCAACCCGAACGTCAGGGACAGAGGGCCGAGCTCGTAGCGATGGGTCAATGCATCGCGCCTGACGAGGCCCGTACGCGTCAGGCTCACGAGGTAGGTGAAGACTTGATTCAAGGGAATATCGGTCGCGACGCTGAGCGCGGCCATCGCCATAGGCTGCCCAGCATCGGCAAGTTGGCGCACTATGCGCCCGCCGACCTCCATCGCATGGATACCTCTCTGCTCTTTGGCGGCGCCTGCAACCTGCTCCGTTAAACGCTCGTTCACACCCACAGCGAACTCCCCCGGACAGCGCGTCCTCTGGTGCGGCTCCGCCCACGCATCCGTTTGACGCGGATTGTCACCGTGAAGAAATTGCCGGCTCACGAGACGCAAGCAGGTTCAGAAAAAACCCGTGGTGGCACGCCCTGTCCACCACGGCAACTCTCGCGCCTTGGAGCCTCTTTAAACGAACCTCACTGATTTACCACGGCGAGCTTCGCCATCGCCGTGCTAGCAATAAGCTCTTCTGTCGATTCTTCAGTCGCTGCAAGCACTTTTCCTGCGATATAGCCAAAGGTCAGCGCAGGACCCAGCGTAATGCCAGCTCCTGGGTAATTACCACCCATGATGCTGCAGGCATCGTTGCCGACTGCAAACAGCCCCTCAATGGGCATACCCATGGGGTCGAGCACCCGGCACGATGCGTCGGCCTTCAGCCCGGCAAACGTGCCAATATCGCCAATCTGGATTTTGATGGCATAGAAGGGACCTTTCTCGATTGGCGCAATACACGGATTCGGCGAACGGAGCGCGTCACCTTGGTAACGGTTGTAGGCTTTACTGCCTTTTCCGAAGACTGGGTCGCGACCTTGTTCAGCCCCTGTGTTGAACGCTCGGACTGTCTCTCTCAGGTTCAAGCCGTCAACGCCAATCTTGCCTGCCAGTTCCTCAATCGATGAGGCCCGGGTAAGGTACCCAACACGCAGATATCGACCAATCGGCATCGGGAATGGCGCAACGCTCCCGAGACCATACGTGCGCAATGTTTTGTGGTCGCAAATGAGGTGTGCCGAAATCGCCTCACCGGGCTTCGAGGCCTTAACCAAAGCCTGCACAAAATCGTGATAGGAGTTGCCCTCGTTGGTGAAACGACGGCCGTCCCGAAGCACAGAGATGACACCCGGTTTTGCGCGGTCAATGAAGTGAGGCATGATGCCCGTTGAGCCGTCTTTTCTTGTCAACGTAGAAACCGGAACCCAAGCGGCGGCGTTTGGCAGCGTCGTTGATACCTGACCGCCGACAGCCTCTGCCATGCGCAGTCCGTCTCCAGTATTGCTCGTCGGCGAAGGAGAGTAATGCTCAGTGCCGTTGGGTGCATGAGGAAAAAGCTGCTTGCGTCTTTCGATGTCGTACGGAAAGCCACCGCTTGCAAGCACGACCCCACGACGGGCAACGACCCTGACTTTCGAACCTTCCCGCTGCAGAAGCGCCCCTGTCACGCGACCATTTTCCTTCGTGAGATTCATCGCCTTCGTGTTTAGCCAGAGTGGCACATTCAAGTCCATCAGTGACTTAGCCAGTCGTCCAGCCAACGCGTTTCCGTTCGTCAAAGTCATGCCGCGGCCGTACTTCATGACGTCGGCAAAATGCCGCGAAAGACGCTTTGTTACGTACCACGCTGACTTGACCGACTTCGTGACTCGCATGAAGTGAACTATTTCCTTGCCCGAACCGAGCATCATCCCGAATACGGTGAGTTCCGGAAGCGCAGGGGCGAGGTCTTTGATAAGGGTGCCAAGTTCCCGACCATCGAAGGGCCGCGTCACCATAGAACGGCCGCCCTGAGTTCCGCCAGGGGCCTCTGCGTGGTAGTCAGGAAACACAAGCGGCATATCGAAACGTACCGCTGTCTTCGAAGTGAAGAAGTCAACGGCTTCGGGACCATTCTCAATGAAGGCGTCGACACGCGCGCCATCGAAACTGTCGCCGGCCTCGTGCTGCAGATACGTGCGCGCGGCACCCTCCGGCTCGCAGATACCTTGCACCTTGGCTAGCGCAGTGTTTGGAATCCACAACCAGCCTCCCGACCGCGCCGTCGAGCCTCCGAACCTCGGTTCCTTTTCGATAACGAGAACCTTGAGTCCTTTCGAGGCTGCCGTAATTGCGGCAGACATTCCGGAACATCCCGAGCCGACGACAAGTACGTCGCAAATGTATTCGCTGTCCTGCTTCATCGCGTATCTCCAAAAGCGAAGACGCGGCCGACCAGCGCGTCCTCAGTCTGTTTTTCCCAGTTTCTATGGGCACGTAACAATGATACGCTACAATTAAACCTATGCTTTATTGTTTGCATACGTACAATCCATGGCGATTCGCCGGACCCGACAACGCTGTTTCGCGGGATGATTTGAGACAAACGTCGCCGCGTAGATTTTTTCTATGTGGATGTACTTTGTGTATATTTAATGCTGCATTGACATCCCCACATACGAGCGATTGCTTTAGACAGGCATCCCTGATTTAGGCCTTTGCGTAGAGCGCTACGACCTAGGTGCGGCGTTTTTCCGCACGGCGTGTTGGGGAAGCAGATAGTTCGACTGGACTGCCCAACATTTGACGGCGACGTACCAGCCAAAACCTCAACGATGGAGGCAACATGATTAAGCGCATGACACTGCTTGCAAGGAAAGACGGAACATCTGTCAGCGACTTTCGTGCATATTGGGCCGGCTGCCATGCCGAACTCGCTCTTTGCATGAATGGTATTTCCAGCTACACGCAGAACCGGGTAGACAAAATTCTCTGGCAACTCTCCGATAACGATGGCTGCTTTCAGGTTGATGGTGTAGTTGAACTGTGCTTTGAGGACGAACACGTCATGCGCGAAGCTCAGGCTTCCGTAGTCGGCAGCAGGTACATCCCAGAGGATGAGCCGAACTTCCTACGCGGATGGACCCTGTGCGTCGTTGACTGCGACGAGGAGCAGACCGGGCCTACGGGAGTCAAAGTTATCGTTCTGGTGGTCATGAAGACTACTGCGTCAAAGTCCGACTTCAAGAAGGCGCTCGTTGAGGCACACAACGGACAAAGGTCATCGGCGAAACTCACTTTCGACTGGACAAACCGCACAGCCAGCAGGGAGCGGCTGTGGTCAGAGCCGAGCCCGCCTAATGCAATCGTCTCGCTCTGGTTCGGGAACGTTGCTGATGCGCACGCAGCTTTCGAACCGGGCGGTCGCTATGAACAGACACTCCTTTCCGCCGCAGACCGCGCTGCTGCATATCTCATCAATACGCACGTAGTGAAGTAGCACGCCCTCCGGCCGTCGCTGAAGCAATGAGCTCGCGGTGGCGACGCACATTCGCGTTTCGGATGTACGTCGTGTCTCGAGTCTGGTCTCGTGCATGTCTTGCCGACCCACCACCATTTTGTCGGTCTTTCTCATGCGATGCGGGCAGACCACCCCTAGCACCGAAATTGTTCAAGGCGGGCAAACAATGAATTCACAATGTTAGGGTTTTTACTTATTTGAAACGGTCATATAGTTTCAGCACGGGCAAGCGGCCCCGCTCGCCCGGCAATTCGAAAGGACCGCCCTCATGAAGTTCCACCTTATCGCTGCGGCCATGGCGTGCGCAGCCAGTATTTCGTGCCTTGCTGCGGAACCTTCGCCCCAGTTGACTCGGGCACAAGTTGTTTCTGAACTGGAAGCACTTCACCGGGCTGGCTATTCGCCCCAGGAATGGGTGCACTATCCCGACAACATTCAGGCAGCAGAGCGACGCGTGCAGGCCGAGCACGCTAACGGACAGCTCGAAAGAAAACCCTGAGTCGCGCAGGCGCCGGGCCTTCATTACCTTCGGCGCCAGTTGCCTCCACGACCTCCAGCTTCATCCTCGTCAACAATGCAATGGCGGGTCACCGACCTTCGGTGACCCGCCTGCGGCGGCCGCGGCGCGCCGGTTACGCTTTTTGAAGATGAACCGCGCCTTGCGCACGGAGAGCGTATGCCATCACGACGCAGCTAATCGTGAGCAGAAGCGCGATGAAGTAAAAGGCGTTGCTCATACTGCCCGTGTAAGTCTTGATGAGGCCGATAAGATACGGCGTAATCATTCCGCTGGACACCCCAACGCTGCTCACCATCGCGATGCTGGCAGCAGCGCCCGACCCGCGGAAAAAGGACGACGGCACCGACCAGAAAATCGGATGCGCTGCGTACACGAGGACTGCACAAACCGTCAGCAGTGTCATCGACAGTGCGAAACTACTGTTGTGCACCGTCAGTAGTGCGAGAGCCACAGCCGCGCCCAGTGCACAGGCGATGAAGTGCCACTTACGCTCGTTGTACTTGTCGGAATGGCGGGCAATGACTATCACGCCGACGGCGCCGATTGCGTTCGGAATGGCCGAATATAGACTGATTTGGACGATATCCTGAACACCGAACTCTTTAATCATCGTTGGCATCCAGAACAGCAGCAAGAGGATGGCCGACGTGAGACAGAAGTAGACAAATGCGAACAGGTAGACGTGTGGGTTGCTCAAGGCCGCACCGAGTGAGTGGCCGGCTTTCCCGCCCTGCCCTTCACGCGACAACACATCTTGCAGCCTCGTCTTCTCGTCTGCCGAAAGCCACGACGCCTTCGCGGGGCCATCCTTAAGGAAGAACAGCGCAATCAGGCCTAGGAAAATTGCTGGAGCGCCTTCGATAGCGAACATCCATTGCCATCCGTGAACGCCGTGAACGCCGTTCATTCCCTTCATAATCCATCCGGACACCAATCCACCCAGCACTCCTGCTACGGCAACGCCGGCATAGAACACGGACAGCGGCTGTGCGCGCCGACGCGAGGGAAACCAGAACGTCAGGTAAAACACGATGCCCGGGAAGAAGCCGGCCTCGAATACGCCGAGCAGGAATCGAAGCACGTAGAACTGGGTGGTGCTCGACACGAACACCATTAGGACTGACACCGCCCCCCAAAGAAACATAATTCGCGCGAACGTTTTTCTTGCCCCGAATCGATGCAACAGAATGTTGCTAGGCACTTCAAACAGGACATAGCCGCAAAAGAAAAAGACGGCTCCCAGACTGTACATTGCGTCCGTCAACGACAGGTCGTGCTTCATCTGCAACTGCGCGAAACCGATGTTGTTTCGGTCAAGAATAGCAATCACGTAGCAGATGAACAGAAACGGAATGATTCGCAGCGCCACCTTTCTATAAAGGCGGTCATCCGCCGCAGCGACAGGGGGCTGGTCCGACGGTAACGGAACAGCGTGGACCGAACTCGGCGTTGTCATGGGTGAGCTCCACAGCGTAGTTAATTTCCATACACCGGCGAACCCGATAGACACATCGAAGCAAACGCCGCCGCAGCATCGCGGAAGCAATCGCACCTTGGCACGCTCGTCACCCGCGATTTAATAATAACGTGTGACTTCGCATATGTATAATTATCGTTTCTACCTACCGCTGTAGTGCGCGCTCCGGCGAGCCCGGTGTCAGGCCCCGCGAACCCCTGCCACTGCCGGCTCGCGGAACCGGATTGCACGATGCGGACCTTTAGAAGTAATGCATCATGCCGAAGTAGCCACCTTGCTGATTGTGGCCCGGAAGCGGCAACTGGTCGGCCGTTTCCACAGGAAACGCTGCGTTGCCACCATTGAACATGGCGCCGAACGTCGCGTACAGGAAAGTGCGCTTTGACAGGTTGTACGTCGTGCCGATGACACCCAGATTGCCACTGCCGCCACCGTGATTGACATTGCCGTGGAACCACGCTGCCTGGAAAGCGAGAGCAGCGTTCACCTGATATGTCGCCCCAAGCCATTCCTGCTGGTTCCGCGTCGCGCCCGTCGGGTTGGTCGCGTCGGTGACTGTATCCTGTCCGGATGAGACTAGTTGCTGATAGCCCGTGTAGAGTTTGAGCGCGCTGAACTGGTACGTGCCGCCAATCATGTATTCGCGCGACGCGCTATAGAGACTTGAGAACTTGCCGTTGACATCATGGATTTCTTCATAGACTCCATACGCATTGAATCCGCCAAGAGAATATGTAGCGCTTGCGCTGAATTGACGTCCACCGCGGAAGTTGCCCGCCTCATTTCCGAAACCATTCTGCAGACGAAACGAGAAGCCCGCCCATTTCGGCGAGTTATAGGTAACTGTGTTTGCCCGGGAGCCCCATGCACGGCCCTTCGCGAAGTTGGCGATACCCGTTGTCTGCTCGCCAAACGGGTCGAGGTAATAGCCTGTCTCATCGGTCAGGCTCATGACACGACCGGCCCACAAGCTTCCATAGTTCTCGTTCGAAAGACCAACGTAGGCGTATCGGTTGAAAAGAGTGCTGCTATCCGGCAATTGTCCCGTTCCTGCAGTAAACATACTCTCCAGATTGAAGACAGCATGCAGTCCTCCTCCGAGGTCTTCGTCGCCTTTCAGCCCCCACCAGCTGATTCCGTACTGGTTGCTGCCGAATCGATAATTGTTCTTCGATTGACCATCTGGCGTCGCCACATTTGTCACCACGTCCAGCCCGGAAGCAACGCGCCCGTACAAAGTCACGCTGCTTTGCGCGTACGAATTACAGACTCCAAGTACCGTCAGAACCACACCAGCAATTACCCTTTTCATTTCGCTATCCTTACTATCTAAAAAGAATCTCCAAATTGCTTCCCGACCTCTAAATGGGCCGGTGCAATCACCTCTCTAGCTCACCTTCATAAATGCACCAACGGCAGTTCGACACGAAGCGCGGACGCACAGGCGAGTCACCTGCCCGTCCGCGGCTATTTCCTGAATCCGGTGTGCCATCAAACTAAACAGCGATTCGCCTTTCGACCGTCACTGTCCACGAACACACCAAGGCGTCGCCCGCACTAGATACGGTGGCGCCCACAATGTCAGTTCTTGAGGCTGCGAAAGGTACGTAGAGCCGCAGGGAGATAACGCACAGTGGTCGCGAGCAGGATGGCGCACGCCTGTACAAGCAGTTGGACTGCAGTACCTGCTCCGAGCGCCAGCACCATCTGGCCAAGTTGTGCCATGAACAGTGCCGCGACCGCGCTAGCAATGACGCTTCCCTTGCCGCCCGTGAACGGGGTACCGCCGACAACGACCGCCGCGATGGCGGGCATCAGATAGTCGTTGCCCGAAGATTGAGACGCGCTGCCAATAAACCCGGCGAGCAGCATGCCGGCGGCAGAGAAGCACACCGCCGACGCGACGTACGCACCAATCTGATATTTCAACGCTCGCACCCCGGCGGCTTCTGCCGCACGTGGGTTGACACCCACTGCGACAAATCTACGCCCGATGGCCGTCTTTCGTGTTATGACCCACGCTGTAACCACAAAAGCGAACGCAAACAGCACGTTGGCCGGAAGGCCTACAAACTGTGCATGGGAGATGGTCTGCATGATGGTTGGAACATTGACCGGAACGTTACCCGTGAGCGAACGCACAGCACCGATGAGCAGCGCATTTACGGCCAACGTCGCAACGAGCGGTGTTATAGCGAGTCGAGAGACCAACGTGCCATTGAGCATTCCCACAACCGCGCCGACGCAGACAGTGAATATTGCAGCAAGGGCTATCGAATCAAACCCAAAGCCCGTCCTCGCCATGAGAACGCCTGCGAGCGACACCATGCCTGTCGCCGACATATCGAGTCCCCGCTGCTGGATGACGAGAGTCTGCCCCGTCGCAACAATTGCCAGGATGCCCGCGAAAGGCAGCATCGCCAGAATGGAACCGCGCGTCATGGTTCCAGGCGCTACCACGGCACTGATTACAAACAGAAGCACGAGCCCAATCCAAATCCACGAGAACTCACCCATGGCTGGAAGTGCTTTCGGCCGCGGCAGCTGTGGCGACTGATGAGGAACATGCTGAACTGCCTCAGCGCGATTTTGAGTCGATACGTTTCTCATTTTGCCACCGCCATTTCTCTGCTCTTGGAATAGAGGGCTACCGACGCCAGAATCATCCCGCCGAGAAGGTACGACTGCCACGAGTCGCCCAGGTCAAGGAACGATGTGACAACGTTCACCTGCGTGATGAGCAATGCGCCAAGCAATGCGCCAATGAACGACCCGCGGCCGCCGAACAGGCTTGCACCGCCAATCACCACCGCAGCAACACTTGCCAGCGTGTAGTTGATACCTGCACTAGGGTCACCCGAGCCAACCTGAGCCATCATTGGCACGGCGGCAACACCCGCAAGGAGCGAACAGCCCATGTAAGCGGTGAGCAGCGTCAGATGCGGACGCACGCCTGCCATACGTGCTGCTTCGGCTCGAGAACCCACACCACGAAATGCCAAGCCCAGCCTCGACCGGAATAGTCCGAACTCCAGTGCGAGCGCGAAAACGGCAGCGAGAATGGCGATGACGGGCACGAAGCCGAGCTGAGTCCCGATTCCGTCAACGATTGAATCCGCGATGAGGCCGCCTGGAATTGGACGCAGTAGCAACGAGACCGCCTGAAGTGCCATATATGTAGCAAGCGTCGCGACCATTGGATGCAACCGGAAGGGGTCTACAAGCAGCCAGTTGACGAACCCGACGCACAGAGCAACAAAGAAGACAATCACCCACCCCTCCATCTGGAGTCCGAAGGTCGCTCCGTCGTTGAGAAAGAACGACTGAATGACTACCATCAGTCCCATCAGCGGTCCTACTGAGAGGTCAATTCCTCCGACAAGCATGAGTGCCTGCTGCCCGTACGAGACGATGGCCAAGGTCGCCACGAGTGCAAGCATCCCGCTCAGGTTCCGTGTCGAAAGATAAGTTTCGTTGACATGCGTCGCATAGACACCAAGGACGCATATCACGAGTGCGAGCATGACCAATGGCGCCCAGTCGCCCGCGGCCCATTTCCAGAACGAACCGATACTTGCCGAGCCTCGTTCACGTTCGGTAGTTGCCGTGAGCACTGCGGAAGTGATGTTGCTTTCGCTTACACCACCGTCGCGCAGCTCCTTAACTATGTGCCCACGCGAGAAAATCAGCACGCGGTCGCACAAGCCTGCAACTTCGAGTGCGTCAGACGATACGACGATGACTGCAGTACCATCTGCAGCCGCTTGTCGAAGCACCTTGTAAATTTCCATGCGGGCGCCGATATCGACGCCCTGCGTTGGCTCGTCGACGAGCAGGACCTTGGGCTTGCTTGCGAGAACGCTCGAGAGCACGAGCTTTTGCTGGTTGCCGCCAGACAGTGACCGGATTGGCGTCTCAATGGTTGGCGTCTTGACGGAAAAGCTGGACACAGCCTCCCTCGCGCGGCGCCCCTCGCTCTTTGGACGGACAAGTCCACGCATAGTGTCGAACGACAGACTACGCAGCGAGAAGTTCTCACGAACAGACAAGTCGCCGAAGATGCCTTCGCGATGACGGTCGCCCGGCAGATATCGAATATCGCTGCGTGTTGCGGCCTGTGACTGCGTCACGGAAGCGCTCTTTCCGTTAACAGTTACACTTCCGCGGCTTTTGTTCAGGCCAGCCAGTGCGCGCATGAATTCACGCTGACCGTTCCCATCGATTCCAGCTAGCCCAACGATTTCACCTTTCTTGACCTGCAAAGAGACATCGGAGAAGCCTGTGCCGCGCAATCCAACAACGTCCAGCACGATTTCAGCGCGTCCGCCGTTCGCCTTTGGAGGAAACTCGCGGTCGAGAGCACCGCCGACGATGAGCTCGACAATCTGTTGCTCGCTCAGATTGGACGCATCATAGGTGCCCTGCCCTTGACCGTCGCGAAGAACGGTGAGACGGTCTGCAATCTGTTGGACCTCACGTATCCGATGTGAAATGTAGACGACCGCACAACCGCCTGCCGTTACCTTCCGGATTCGCTCGAAAAGACGCTCGACGTCCTCGGCCAGCAGGTGTTCCGTCGGCTCGTCGAGCACCAGTACCTTCGGCTTGGTGGCGAGCGCCTTGACAATCTCGACAATGAATCTCTGCTCCGGATTCAAGCTAACCACTCGCTCCGAAGCATCGATTTCAACGTCGTCGCTCCATTGCAAGAGTAGTCGTTGGGCCCACGCTGTCGTCCGCATCAGGGACGGACGCTGAGCTTCCGACACGCCGAGATATAGATTCTCGGCGACCGTCAAATCGGGCATCAAGGCGGGTTCTTGCCGCACGATGGCAAGTCCGAGCGCACGGGCCCTCTCGGTATCACCTTTGGTCTCGACGCCGTTGATTACAACCCGCCCTTGCTCTGGGAGCAGCGCACCCGAGGCGACTGCCATCAGGGTCGATTTCCCTGCGCCGTTTTCGCCGACCAGGCCATGCACTTCGCCAGCGGCAACTTCAAACGTAACGTCGTCCAGTGCTTTGACGCTTGGGAAGACCTTCGTTACATGGTCAACCTGCAGTGCTATCTTCATTTCCATTTTCGTCTCCTGCCCCTTCCTGATTTACCCGCGATGTGGCTGAACGTGCTCCACGCCTCACCCTTACGGTCACACAAATGCCCATCTCTCAGGTTCTCGACCCATCAACCGCGGAACCCTTGTTATTAAAATGGTGCTCAGTCCAAGTCAGACGACGTCGACTCGAGTTGCTCGGAATACGCCGGATAGTCGGCATAGCCCTTTTCCCCGCCGGTATAGAGGGTTGGCATGTCAATCGGGCTGAGCGGCCATCCATTGCGGAAACGCTCGACGAGGTCGGGGTTCGACACAAAGGGGCGCCCGTAGCCTGCAAGGTCTGTGAGTCCGAGTTCGACAAGTTCCTCGCCTGCGTCCTGGTCGAGTGCACCTGTAAGAATCAGCGTGCCGTCGTAGGCATCGCGGAACTTGCCGAGAAACTCCCTGGCGATGCCGGCGCCAGTAAATGCCGTCTGGTCACTGAGATGCACGTAGGCGAGGTTTCGCTTGCTCAACTCGTTTGCCAACGTCAGCCACGTGTTCTCTTCATCATCGAACGGCTGCATGTCATAGAGTCGGCCGAACGGCGATAACCGGATGCCGACCCGCGAGTTACCGATTTCAGTTGCGAGAGCATCAACCGTCTCGAGCGTGAACCGAAGCCGGCTCATGGTGCTCCCGCCGTACTGGTCGGTGCGTGTATTGAGCGCGCCATTCGCGAACTGGTCGAAGATATAACCGTTTGCGCCGTGAATCTCGACACCGTCGAAGCCGGCTCTCATGGCTTGAACACCTGCTGTGACGAAGTCCGAGGTAATCCGGGCAATCTCGCTGGTTTCAAGCGCGCGCGGCTCACTCGCCTGAATCGGACCTGGCTCTCCGTTCTCGCCGTATGCATAGCAGTTACTGTTTTGCGCGACGACCGCGACCGATGAGACCGGTCGTGCGCCGCCCTTCTGCAAACTGACATGCGACATGCGGCCAACGTGCCAAAGCTGGACGAACATCTTCCCGCCCTCCTCATGCACGGCTTTCGTGACTTGCTTCCAGCCGTCAACCTGCTCGGGCGTGTAGATGCCAGGCGTATAGAGATAGCCCGTGCCTTCCGCCGAAATCTGCGCGCCTTCGCTGAGAATCAATCCGGCTCCAGCGCGTTGACGGTAGTACAGAACCGTCTGCGTATCCGGCACCGTGCTTCTCGCGCGGCATCGCGTCATCGGCGCCATGACAACGCGGTTTGCCAACCGGATACCACCCATGTCGTAACTATTCAGTAGCGGGCTCATTACATTTACCTCGTTTCCGTCGATTGAAAGGCCGATTCCACCATCAGGCACTTTTTAATTCGCATTCCTATTTTTAGGATACGGCTAACGTCGTTACGCGGGGTGTTCAGTCAGAGATTCTTATAGATGCAGTTCACCAACTTTCTTTGACGAACGGGCTTTTCACCCAACCCTCGGTCCACGGCGAAGATTGTTGAACGACGCCCGTTACTTCTTCGAAGTACCACTTGCCGTCCACCTTCACGAGTTTGTCCTTGTACTTCCCGGCGATGAAGACGGCTTCGCCCTGCGGTGACTGCTCGTTCGGCGCCATTGACACGAAGCAAACCAGATAGAAAGTTGCTGTTGCATGGTGACCATCGTCATCGACATCAATAGCCGGCGAAACGATATTGTGCAACGCCCAAGTGATATTGGCCGAGAGGTTACGGCAGTGCTGCTTGATTGCTTCCCTTCCCTTTGCTTCGCCGCCGACCCCTTTGATAACCCAAAGGCCATCCTCGACGAACAGTGAAGAAACGCCTTCTGGGTCGTATCCGTTGTCCAGATGCTCCGCGTATTGAGCCTTCAGGTACTTGATGGCTTCGATGCTTTCAAGATGTGAAAGACGTTGCTCGGTGCTGAATTTGGAACCTTCCATGACTACCCCCATTGAATGGAAAAACTTCGTAGAACCATGCATTCAAACTTGACTCTACGATGCACGCAGAACGAAAATCTGCATCCCTTCAGAACGTCTCTAGAGACGGTTTTTGGGTGCTGAGAATATGCCGAATCGGCTGCTTCCGTTACGCTAGACCGCGGCGTGAATAGCGGGCTTACACACGAGCTATTTGATTTCTCGACAGCAGCAACGCCTCATTCGGTACTGGATTCACAGGCCGCGCAGGCCGCCGTCGCGCGCCATGCGGCGCAATGAGAAAAAAACAGGCCGACGCGGGTTCAAAAGCCTGCGGTGACGCGCCACGCATGACTCGACTGGGTGGTTTCAACATCGCCTCCTTAACTAGGTGAGCCGATAACCTGCAATCACAGACTTCTTGGCCTCTTTGCGATGAATATAGAAGACCTGCCGTCGCCGTTCGCGACTTAACACGACAGATTGAATAGTCCCCGCGCGCCACCTCGAACGGCACATGGGCATGTCCAGCGACGCTGGACCAGTAGCCCGCCTCGGCGGCCTTCTCGAACCCCGTGGAACAACAATCGCCCTCTTCCGTCCCCTTGCCCCAGCTGGTGACGAGTCAGTCATACGACCGCGGACGCCCTGGTCTGGGCTCCTCCGGGTTTGTTCCCATAGAAAAAACATTTTCTCAATCTAGATTTAACAGACGAACGTTTTTTGCGTGCGGTTGCTATCGCGAATAACTGTTTTGTTTAGTTAAACCATGATTGAACGGTTCGACACCTCGGCTGTGCTCGCTCGCGAGCGACTCGCCTGCTATTACGACGTCATCTGCCGGCTCTACTGCCACGTGGACCTCCCCGCATTTTCTGGTTCAGGGGACCGATTCAGTGCGCAAGTAACGCAGAAACCAATCGCGTACTTGGAATTCGGCTACATTAAGGCTCCTGGATTGCAGTATGTGCGGACCAGCGCCGACCTCAGTCGTACGCCGTGCGACGATTTTTTGGTAAGTCTTCTGCTGGAAGGAACGGCAAACCTCGAGCAAAGCGGCCGCCATACGACACAAAATGTCGGCGATATCATTCTCTACGACACGGCACGTTCATTCACGTATCGATTTTCATCCGATTATCGAATAGCGTTACTGAAGATACCCCGTAAGCAACTACTGTGTAGGTTGTCGGACGCTGAACGTCTCACCGCCATTGCGCTTGAGGGGCAGTCGGCAATGGGGACACTCGCAGGGTCCGTGATTCGGGGCGCGGCAAACGTCGACGCAGAACTGGAGCCTTGCGCCGCCGCCAAGTTGGCCGCGTCGGTCATTGATATCATCGCAGCCGCGGTTGAAACCGAGTTTCGAGGTGTCATGGGTATGTCCGAGAGGCATAACAATATTCTTCAGCGCGCCAAAGACTATATTCAAGCTAATCTCGGGGACTCCGACCTTGACGTCGAACAGGTGTCGAACGCAATCGGCGTATCCCAGCGTACTTTGAATAGACTTTTTGCCTCCGACGGGACGACCGCGACGCGCTGGCTGTGGCAGAAGCGCCTTGAGGCGAGCCACGCCTTGCTGACCGACGGGCGCGCGCAGCACATCGCGGACGTGGCAGTTGGCTGCGGATTCAGTGATTTTTCGCATTTCAGCAGGGCCTTTAAGCGAACGTACGGCACCGCTCCGAATACGCTCATCAAACGAAGGGCCTGACATCTCCGTGCCAAAAAATGTGCAACGCGGAAGCGTTCCGCTGACGTGGCTCTGTTCCCTGAATCGCTCCACTTGGCTTCCACCGCCGAAGCATTGCGTCGGCGGTGTTACGCGTTACGTGACTTTCCCTTGATGCTTTCTTGATGGACGCCGCATTCACGCCGCACGCAGTAACGTACTCATTGCGGGCTGTTTTTGGACTGGCGGGAATACCCACCAGCTTCCGTCATCGTGCCGAAAGAAGAACAGCGCAACTGTACCTGATGCTCGCGATGCCTCGACGCGTACGTAGCAAAAGTGACTAGGCCCGGTGTGTCGGAATTCGGTGACTCGAACCTCCCCCGGGAAATTCGGCGCAAGCCATTTGTCGACCATGGACCGGAGAGTTTCTCCCGCGTTAGTCATGTCAGTCTCCGCTATTTCCGTTGATGCGCAGCTCTGCTGTAGCAGCGAGGCAAATCGGAGCACGGGAGATGGTTTTGCTACAACAAACACAAGTTTGTTACCGTGGCGACCCGCAGGAGGCGTTCGTGATACGTGCGGTTTGAATCCGCCGGACGCCGGGGCAGCCTCCGTCTATTTCACGGACCGGCATCGATGCCTTCATGAGACGAATTCTAGTCAGGGGCACCAGCGGGTGCTTTGCTCGAAAGGACAATTTGGCTTGACTGCACGCGACAGGAACCGCTTGTTCAATCGCACGGCGAGTCAAGAGCTGACTTGCTAAATTACCGACTGGGTTGGGACGCACCATCGTCTAGTGGAGCGACTCAGGATAACGAAGTTATTAGCCGAGGAACACGTCCACTGACTTCAGTTCCGCGTAGTTCTCGATGTCCGACACCTCCATCTCTCGCCCCTGCCAGACTGCTTATTAGCCGTCGAACGATACTGTCGCATCAGTCCGGCGATGGTTGCTCACCCGGACCACTCATGCCCAAATGCGAGCAGCAAGTTTGCGAGTCATGCTTACATTCTTGTTCAAAAAGGGCTTGCAGCCAGTCCATAGTTCGCGTTGTCCGCCTCGCGGACGCATTCATCAAGGTTGGTCGAGTTCACGTGTAACGATGTGGGTATACAGGCGGGAGCCGGCCGTGCAGGCCTGTCCACTGTTGAGCATAACCGCCTCCGCGACGCCAGGATTCTTGCGGTCAAGGTCCGCGTCCAGGAACACGAATGCGGCCTCTTCACCCCCGAGTCCCCGGGTCACGCTTCAGATTGCCAACGGCGGCACGTGCAATCGCATTGGCTGTAACGGTACTGCCCGTGAAGGCAACTTGGTCCACGCCCGGCTGCTCGACAAGCGCGGCGCCGGCCGCACCGTCGCCCGTTACAACGTTGAGCACGCCGGAAGGCGGGCCTGCCCGCTGGCATAGTTCGGCGAGACGCAGAGCCGTCAACGGCGTGTATTCCGTTAGCCTAACTACGATGGTACATCCGGAGGCCAGGACAGACGCCAGTTTCCATCCTGCCATTAACAACGGCACGTTCTCGGGATGATTTGGCCACGACACCAATCGGCTCCCGCACTGTCCAGGCATGCCATTCGCCGGGTATGAACGGAGCAGCGGCTGATTGGAGTAGTGCCTCCCATCACCGATAGTGAAAAAAGAAGGCAGCTTTGTAAGTGCACGTTTAAATTGCGAACCGTCCGGGTTTGCTCGCATAGCAAATTCAACCTTTTCAATTTACTTTGTACATATGCAAGTTTCGTCGAGCGACCCGCGATTACGAACAAACCTCTTGGTAACGCTAAGCTATGATTGAACAGTTCGATACCTCTGCTGTAAACGCCCGCGAGCGACTCGCGTACTACCACGACGTAATCTGTCGCCTCTACTGTCACGTCGACCTGCCTGCTTTCTCTGATTCGGGCGACCATTTCCGCGCACGCGTAACGCAAAAGCCAATCGCCTCACTGGGAGTCGGCGATATAGCGGCGCCAGGACTGCAATACATGCGCACCAGCATCGACCTCAGCAGAACGCCAAGCGACGAGTTCCTGGCGAGCCTCCTCGTCGAAGGCAGCGCTTCACTTGAGCAAAGTGGCCGTCAGACCACCCAGAAGGTCGGAGATATAGTTCTCTACGACACTGCGCGAGCGTTCAAGTACAGCTTCTCTTCTGACTATCGAATAGTTTTGTTGAAGATTCCTCGCAAACAAATGCTGTGCCGATTGTCCGACGCTGAACGCCTAACCGCAATAGCGCTCGACGGGAAATCCGCGATGGGAGCGCTGGCTGGAGCAGTCATCCAGGGAGCAGCGAACGTGGACGCGGACTTGGAACCATGTGCCGCGTCCAAGCTCGCAGCATCCGTCATCGATATCTTCGCAGCGTCCGTCGAGACCGAGTTTCGTGGCGTCAAGGGTATGCCCGAAAGACACGGAGATATACTTGAACGGGCCAAGAAATATATTCAGGCGAACCTTGGCGATTCAGAGCTTGACGTAGAGAAAGTGTCGAACGCAATAGGCGTGTCGCGCCGCACATTGAACAGAATCTTCGCTGCTCATGGAACAACAGCTGCGCGATGGCTGTGGCAAAAGCGACTCGAAGCGAGTCATACGTCGCTCACCGAGGGGCGGGCCCAGCACATCGCTGACGTTGCTGTGGCGTGCGGTTTCAGCGACTTCTCACATTTCAGCCGCGCGTTCAAGAAGACGTACGGTATTGCGCCCAACACTCTGGTCAAGCGTCGGACTTGATTAAGCCTTTTTTTCTATAAGAGATTGCCACGTGCGTACGCGCATGGAAACCAGCCCTACCCTTCAGGCCCTGTCGTAGCCACCGCCAAGCATCAACGTGGTGCCGGTGCAGCCGTTCGAAAGGTCGGACAGGAAGAGCGCAACCGCGTTGGCGACTTCGTCAGGTCGAATCAATCGTCCGATAGGCACTTGTGACATCCACAAGGCCACCATATCGGGCAAATCTTTGGCTATACGCTCAATCATCGGTGTCTGCGTACGGCCTGGTCCGACCGCGTTCACACGGATGCCGTCGCGTGCCCATTCAACTCCAAGCAACGCGGCGAGATGCTCGACCGCCGCCTTCGTCGCGCCATAGGCGGCGCATTTTTTGGGCTGAACTACTGAACGCCCGGCAATTGCAGAAATCAGAACAACGCTACCATCCGGCCGCGCATGTGCTTCGCAAAAGACTGTACGGTGAAGAATGCACCGTACAGATTCACGGCCATCGTTTTGCGCCATGTCTCTTCGTTATAGTCGAACGCCTCCGACATAACAGCAATTCCGGCATTGGCAACGATGCTATCGACGCTACCGTAACGACTGACCACGTGGCTGGCCGCCTGCGTCAGCGATTCAACATTGACTACACCGATTGGCATGAAATGCACCATTCCACGCCCGTTGTCAACTTCGGCGGCGAGCACCTCGCCGTTGCTTGATTCGACATCCGCAAGAATCACGTTCCTACCAGCATTCGCAAGACGCTGCACAGTAGCGAGTCCGATACCCCCGGCTCCGTCAGTAACAACTGTGGTCTTATCGCTCAGCCCTTCCATTTTCTGCGTCTCTTTTTTTTATCGATTCACGCATCGGGCACTACGGCGTCCCCCACTGCTCGACAATCATCAAGGACACTGCGAATGTCGAGCAGTACAAGGGAAACCGATGCGCCTGGACTCCTACCCGAGATAGACGCCCACCGACTTGAGTTCCGTGTAGGACTCGACTCCAGAGAGGCCCATTTCCCGACCCCAACCTGATTGCTTGTAGCCGCCGAACGGAAGGGCTGCGTCGGTCTGATTGTGATTGTTGACCCAGACGACGCCGGCACGAATCCTCGCGGCAAGCTTATGTGCCATGCTCAGGTCTCGCGTCCAGACACTAGCAGCGAGGCCATATGTCGTGTTGTTCGCTTCCCGCACGAGCGCGTCGAGATTGTCGCTGCTCATCTTCATTGCCGAGATGACCGGGCCGAAGATTTCCTGCTGGTACACGCTCATACCCGGCATGACGTCAGTCAGGACAGTCGGGCGAAGGAAGAATCCGCCACCCTCAGGCTGACCGCCGCCGGAGAAGACTTTCGCACCCTCTTCAATGCCCGCCTGCAGAATCTTGGTCACCCGAGACAGCTGACGTTGCGAAATCAGCGGCCCCAGATTCGTTTCCGGGTCGAGCCCATGCCCGAGCTTGAGCGAATTCGCGTATTCGGCGACACCTCCCACGACCTTTTCGTAAATGTCTTCGTGAATGTAGAGCCGCGAGCCAGCGGTGCAGGCTTGTCCACTGTTGAGCAGCACTGCTTCGGCAACACCGGGGATAGCGCGGTCGAGGTCCGCATCGGGGAATACGAACACCGGGCTCTTGCCACCCAGCTCAAGAGTCACACGCTTCAGATTTCCAGCGGCGGCACGTACGATGGCTTTACCTGTGTCGGTACTGCCAGTAAAAGCCACCTTGTCCACGTCCGGGTGCTCGACGAGCGCGGCGCCAGCCGCGCCGTCACCCGTCACGACGTTGAGCACGCCCGGCGGCAAACCCGCCTGCTGGCACAACTCGGCTATGCGCAGTGCCGTCAGAGGCGTATCTTCGGCGGGCTTGAGCACAATGGTGCAGCCCGCCGCCAATGCCGGCGCCAGCTTCCAGGCTGCCATCAGCAAAGGGACGTTCCAGGGGATGATTTGCCCGACGACCCCAATCGGTTCACGCACGGTGTACGCATGCCACTCCCCCGGCATGTTCACGGGAACAGTGCTTCCGCCGATTTTCGTCGCCCAGCCCGAGTAATAGCGGAAGTGTTCCGCACCGAGGCGCACGTAGAAATTCTTGACGACATTGTACGGAGAGCCTTCGTCCAGCACTTCCAGCTGCGCCAGTTCTTCAGCGTGTTCGTCGATGAGAGCGCCGATATTCCAGAGAATCTTCGCGCGCTCACTGGTCGACATGGTGCGCCAGGGTCCATGCTCAAATGCTTCACGTGCCGCCTTCACCGCCTGGTCGACGTCTTTGACGTCGCCATTTGCCATCGTCGAAATCGTTGCGCCGGTTGCTGGGTCCGAGACATCACGAGTGCCACCCGACGACGCCGTGACCCATTCACCACCGATGAACAGCCGATGCTTCCTGGCCAAGAACCGCTTCGTGGTCTCGGAAATTCGAGCGGAGGTATCGAAAACTGAGATTGAAGATGTCATCACTCTTCCCTTTGATGATTGGATGAAACGCGCCCTAGTTAATCGAGGCAACTCCTTCGAAATTCTTTTCAATGCTTTGGTCGAAGGGGTTGCCTGAGCCTGAAGCGTTAGATACCGAGATGTTCGGCCTGCCGGTCAAACTTGGTGCCAGCGCCGGCACTGTTAGCGGTGGCATCGAATAGAATCATGTCCGCGGCTTTTTCCGCAATCATGATGGTCGGAGCGTTCGTGTTGCCGCTCGTGAGCGTCGGCATAACGGACGCGTCGACGACGCGCAGGCCACGCAAGCCCCGCACGCGCAGTCGTGCATCGACTACTGCATCTTCATCTGAACCCATCTTGCACGTTCCGACCGGGTGATAGACGCTTTCGCTCTTGTTTTTGAGGTATTCGCCAAGGTCCTTGTCGGACGTAATTTCCTTGCCCGGGCCAAATTCTTCACCGCGGTACGGGTCGAACGCCTTCTGGCGAATCAGTTCACGCGAGATGCGCAAACCGTCGCGCATTACACGGATGTCGTCAGGGACGGAGAAGAAATTCGGGTCGATGACGGGAAGTGCGAGCGGGTCGCTCGAACGGGCCATCACAGTACCGCGGCTCTGCGGCCGCGAGATGTTGAAGTAAGGCATCACACCTTCTTCGTGGAAAATCTTGCGGCCGTGGTCCTCATACATAACCATGTTGAGGTGGAACTGGATATCGGGTGCGACAACGTCTGGCCGCGTCTTAACGAACGCGAGTGCTTCGACACCATGGTAAGACGCAGGTCCGGTCTTCGTCGCCATGTACTTGGCAACCGCAGAGGCCGAATTGAGGATATTCAGATGCTTCAGCAGCGAAAGCGGCTGCGTAATTCGCTGCTTGAGGCCACATCCCACATGGTCCTGCAGATTTGTGCCGACACCTGGGAGCGCGTGGACTACCGGCACGCCGATGGACCGCAGATGCTCGGGGTCACCGACTCCAGAAATCTGGAGCAGATGCGGCGAATTGAAAGCGCCGCCCGACAGGATAACTTCCTGCGATGCATAGACTTTCTTCGACTTCTTCCCGACCAGATACTCGACGCCAACAGCCCGGTCACCGTCGAAGAGAATGCGCGACGCGACTGCATCCGTGATGACGTTAAGGTTCTTGCGGTCACGGATAGGCGTGATGAAGCAACGCGACACACTTGAGCGCACACCATCTGCGAGCGTGCTGTCGCAGGGGCCAAATCCTTCCTGACTGCCGCCGTTCAAGTCGTCGTTGTACTTGTAACCTGCCTGCTTTCCTGCTTCGATGAAAGCAATAGCAATCGGATTGTGGATGCCGAAGCGGCTCGTCTTCAGCGGACCGCTTCCGCCGTGCACTTCTGTTTCACCGTCCGCCCATGACTCCGACTTCTTGAAATACGGAAGGATGTCGTCGTAACCCCAACCTTCGTTGCCGAGGTCGCGCCAACGGTCGTAGTCCGTATGGTCACCGCGCGTGTAAATCATGCCGTTGACGGTGGTGCAACCACCAACGCTTCGGGCGCGAGGGATGAACATCTCGCGATTGTTCATGTGCTTTTGCGGCACCGTATGGTAGCCCCAGTCCAACTGGCCGGTCTGCATCAGCCGGAAGTAGCCTGCGGGCATATGGATGAAGGGGCTCTTGTCCCAGCCGCCAGCTTCGAGTAGGGTCACATTCACGCTGGGGTCGGCAGTCAGTCGGTTTGCCAAAACAGCGCCGGCGGAGCCCGCTCCGATGATGATGTAGTCAGTCATTTCATGCCTCCATTTTTCAACTTCCCCTGCGTCACATGCAGGGCGATTTGTGCCTTGCAACTTCGCGTGCGGTCTGTTGTAGAACCGACCCGACCGGGGTCGACAGCGGCGACGGTCCTACCAGCGCATGGACGCCAGTTAACGCGTCTCTGTCGTCGAACCACGAGGTTTACTGCTGGAAGACGGCCTTGAGTTTTTCGGCCGAAAGGGCCGACGAGAAGTCAGCATCCGGCGGCGCCGAAGGGTCGCACTTCGGGTCGACACCCTTTGCGCTGTCCGCATAGGGATAGGGAAATGCCATCGTCGGTTCGCTGTTCTTGGTCCCTTGATAGTCGGCAACAGCGCGACGACCAGCAAACCGGATAACTGACGTGGTTCCATCAAGCGAGAAGTATCCAAAGCCTTTGCCGGACTTCTTCATCGCGATGTATTTGCAATTGAGCTCGTTGTTGCTCGCGTTCGTTGCGATTGCCGGAATCGCGAGGTTTGCCTGTTCGAACGCCTTCACGGTGGAAAGCGCCGTGACACCGTAGTCCGTAGCCACGCCATCGATGTGCTGATACTTTGCAATGAGACCTGCAACCGCCTTTTGCGCGTCAACAGGGTTCCAGTTGGTCACAACGAAATTGTTCTCGAGCAGTTTCAGGTCCGGATACTTGGCAAGCCCCGTCTTGAATCCGTCCATGAAAATCTGCGAAGACATTGCGCCGGGCGCGCCGCCGAGGAAGACCACATTCCCCTTTTTGAGGTTTTGACCATACCAGTCCGCCCAAACGACACCCATACGGTAGACGTCTTCGGTCACGTTCGCCGCATAATCCTTACCGGGTGTGCCGGGAATCTTCGCGAGATAAGGAACGACGGTCACGCCGGCCTTCGTCGCAGCGCGCATCGCAGGAATCTGCGCTGCGCCAAAATCCGGAAACACCACGAGTACGTTCACGCCTTGCGCGACCATGCTGTTGATGTCGGAATTTGCCTTCTGCTGGTCGCCGTTCGCGTTCGTGTACATGAACTTCTTGAGATTCTTACAACGACTCACTTCATCCTTCAGTTCGGCGGCTGCCGTCTTGCGCCACGTTTCGCCACCGTAGCCGTCGGAGAGACCGACGACCATTGGTTTCGTACCGCACATCGGGCTTATGTCGCCCTGGTTTGTCACCAAGGCTGATTCGGCGGACATTGCCGGCCCGGATGCGGAGGCCGCCAAAAGGCCGACGGCGAGAGCGCGCATGGAATACAGACAGAGATTGTTCATCGTCTCCTCATCATTTATAGAGTCGTAAATCATTGGATGGAGCCGTCTTCATCAGACTTGCAGCCAATATATGAGAGGGGACGAAGGCCTTCGCGACTCAACACGACATAATCGATGGCCTGTGTGCGCCAAAAATATGCCTATTGGAAAGATGGAGTGAAACAAGGCCTTGCCGATGCGTCACTTTTTGTTGGAGGCAACCATAACGAACCAAACACATGCGGCGCTCAATTTTATAAATTTGATTTACGCACATTTGTTCGCGTATGTATAATTTAATAACACAACGAGGCAGGCATCCGGATGAATGCCTGGTCTGACGAACTGCAGCGCAAAGCGCATCGGACCCGTCAGAAGTCCCTTTCTTCCGAACGAACGCGCTGGATGTGTGAGCATGGAAAACAGGCTGTCACCGAGAGTTCTATGGCTTCTGAGCACATGTTGCTTTGCAAGCATGGCGTCAATGAGAGTCTGCGATTCCCTCCTCCCGTCGCTGGAGGCTGAATTCAGCGTGACCACGGGAAGTGCCGCTCAGGCGATTTCTGCGTTTGCACTCGCGTATGGCGTCATGCAGCTGTTCTTCGGTCCCTTGGGCGACCGATTCGGCAAAATTCGTGTCATTGCGCTTGCCACCCTGGCGTGCACTGTCGGAAATATCGGTGCTTCCATATCGGTTCAGTTGAACCAGATGGTCATCGCTCGCGTGCTTTCCGGCGCCGCCGCTGCAGGAATCGTCCCGTTGACGATGGCATGGATTGGTGACATGGTGCCGTACGACCGACGTCAGGAAATCCTGGCGCGGCTCCTTGGCGCAACGGTGTTCGGAATGATTGCAGGTCAGTGGTTGGGGGCATTGGTCGCCGACACGTTCAACTGGCGCATCTCCTTCGCATCGCTGGCTGTAGTTTCCCTGTTCGCCGGACTCCTCGTCATGCGCGAGGGTGGCGCGCCGCGCCCCAACAACGTTGCACCCGGGAAAGGCTTCGGTCATCGGGCATTTGAAGTTCTCTCGATTCCGTGGGCTCGAACTGTTCTCATCGTGACGTTCATTGAAGGCGCGCTCGCGTTCAGCGCTCTCTCATTCATTCCGACCTATCTGCACACGGCCTTCAACATTCCGATGTCGAAGGCCGGCGGCATCGTGGCGCTATACGGCGTTGGCGGCCTCCTCTATAGCCGCTGCGCACTCGTTCTCCTCCAGCGACTTGGGGAATCCAATCTCGCTAGACTGGGTGGCGCATTCCTCGCGATATCCTATGGCGGACTCGCATTGCTGAACGGCTGGTCCTTTGCCCTACCCGCCTGCCTCCTGGCTGGTTTCGGTTTTTATGCCCTGCACAACACGCTCCAAACTCACGCTACGCAGATGGCACCAAGTGCGCGTGGCACAGCGGTGTCGCTCTTCTCATGCTTTCTTTTCTTTGGGCAGTCGCTCGGTGTTCTCTGCGCAGCATGGTTCATCGACCGGCTTTCTGCACAGCCTGTTTTCCTGTTTTCGGCGACAGGTCTCCTCCTGCTTGCATTTACGTTTTCGGTGCTGGTATCAAGACAGAGTTCCCGGCTGGTCAGAACTTGACGACTATAAAAGCGAGCGGTGGTACCTGTGTTCGCCAGTGGCCCGCAACCGGGCCCGAAGTGACAGGTGCTGCACACTAAAGCGGAAGCGCCCGGCGGGTGAGGTCCTGTCCGCTAATCACGAGGCAAACGAAAAGGTCGGATACTCGATAACCGAGTAAATCCGACCTTTGTGCGCTGCGTGCAGCCAGTTCAGCCAGCTTGCATTTCGTTGTCGAAGCTTTCCTGATATGCGGGATAGTCGATATATCCTTCGTCTCCCCCACCATAGAAGGTTGCCGGGTCGAACGGCGTGAGTGGCCAATTGTTCCTGAACCGTTCTACTAGGTCGGGGTTCGATATGAATGGGCGACCGAATCCTGCCAAGTCGGCAACCCCGCTATTCACGAGCTCCTCAGCCGTCTCTTGCGTAAGTGAACCAGCAATCACGAGCGTCCCTTTGTACGCGTTGCGGAATTTCCTGATGAAATCCTTCGGAATCGCTGCGTTGCAAAGCGACTCCTGGTCGCTGAGGTGCACGTACGCAAGGTTTCTCTCACTAAGTTTCTCAGCCAGAGTCAGCCACGTGTTTTCCTCGTCGTCGAAACTGTGCATATCGTGAAGGCGGCCGTATGGCGCCAAACGGATGCCGACCTTGTTACTGCCGATGGCGTCGGCCATTGCGTCGATAGCATCCAGCGTGAAGCGCAATCTGTTCTCGAGGCTGCCTCCGTATTCGTCAGTACGGTTGTTGCAACCCGCATTGATGAACTGCTCGAACAGATAGCCGTTTGCCCCGTGAATTTCGATTCCGTCGAAACCGGCTTCCATCGAGTGCTTCGCCGCAATGACGAAATCGGACGTCACGCGCGCAATGCCTTCCGTGGTCAGTGCTACTGGAGTGCTAAGAGGAACCGGCCCCGGTTGCCCAGATTCATCATAGCCATAGCATGTGTAGCCTTGAGCTGGAATATCCACTGAAGATACCGGTGCAGCGCCATTCTCCTGCAGGCTGACGTGCGAAATCCGGCCAACGTGCCAGATTTGGATGAAAATCTTGCCACCCTCTTCGTGCACACCTTTCGTTACGGCCTGCCACCCCCTGATTTGTTCGGGCGTATGAATGCCCGGAGTAAAGAGGTAGCCCGTTCCCTCGATTGAAATTTGCGACCCTTCTGTAACTATCAAGCCGGCCCCGGCTCGTTGACGATAGTACAGTGCGGTCTTGGCATCAGGAACCGTGTCCTGAGCGCGGGACCTCGTCATTGGTGCCATGAGGACACGGTTCGCCAGTAACGTGCCATTCATATCGTAACTTTGCAGTAGCTTGCTCATCACTATCCCTTCAATTGCTTTGTGCCATACAAAAATGTTGCGCGAACAGGCCGAACGAGGTGAAGCGCATCTCACTCCTCGCATGACCTGCCGCGCAACACACGGACAAGGAAAATGTCTGCTAGGAAGTCACCAAGATTCCTTTACAAACGGAGACTTGACCCACCCTTCCGTCCACGGTGATGATTGGTCGATGGTTCCCGTGATTTCTTCGAAGAACCATTGGTCGTCAATCTTGACGAGCTTGTCGCTGTATTTGCCAGCAAGAACAAACGCCTCGGCCTCCGGCTTTGCCGGCGAAGGCGCCATCGTCAGCAAGCAGACCAGATAGAAGGTCGCATCCGCATGCTTTCCGTCAGGACCAATAGTGACGACCGGCGAGGAGATGTTGTGCTGGCCCCAGGCGATACCCTCTTTGAGATTTCGACAGTGCTGCTTGATTCCGGCCCTGCCCTTCGCTTCGCCGCCGACGCCCTTGATAACCCAAAGGCCTTCCTCAGTGAACAGCGATGCGATTCCTTCCGGGTTGTAGCCATCGTCGAGATGACGCGCGTATGTTGCCTTCAGCTGTTTGATAGCCTCGACGTCCTCGATGCGCTTGACGCGTTCTTCCAAACTGAGTTCCTGGCTCATATTGCTCTCCTGGGTTGAATTTTAAGATTTTACTTAGTAATACATATAAAACTACAAATGAAGAGAATTTCGTATGCCAAGTTACTGCTTAAAAACCGCCTTCAGCTTGTCTGCGGCCAGTACGGACGAAAAGTCAGCGTCAGGGGGGGCAGATGTGTCGCACTTTGGCGCAACTCCGGCTCCGCTATCGGCGTATGTATAGGGGAACACCTTCAGGGGTTCGTTATCCGTTGTGCCCTGATACATTGCGACCCCACGGCGAGCAGCGAACCGGATAACGGAAGTCATGCCGTCAAGCGAGTAGTACGGGAAGGGCTTGCCGGCTTCCTTCATCGCTACGTACTTGCAGCTGAGCTCGTTGTTGCTTGAGCCCGTCGCAATCGCGGGAATGGGCAGATGTGCCTGTTGGAAGGTCTTGACGGTCGCAAGCGCTGTGACGCCATAGTCGGCTGCGACCCCGTCTATGTGTGAGTATTTGGCAATCACCCCTTCGACGGCTTTAGGTGCGTCGATGGGGTTCCAGTTCGTCACGACGAAGTCGTTCTGCACCAGCTTGAGGCCGGGATATTTCGCGAGGTGTGTTTTGAAACCATCGAGAAAAGTTTGGGAGGCCGGTGCACCCGGGATGCCGCCAAGGAAGACGACATTGCCGTTCTTCAGGTTCTGGCCAAACCAGTCTGCCCACGCTCCGCCAATGCGAAGAAGGTCGGCGCTCACGTTTGCCGCATAGTCCTTACCGGGCGTTCCCGGAATCTCTGCCATGTACGGAATGACCGTCACGCCAGCTCGAGTAGCAGCGCGCATTGCAGGAAGTTGAGCGGCGCCGAAGTCCGGATAGACGATGAGGACGTTCACCCCCTGAGCGACCATACTGTTGATGTCGGAGTTCGCTTTTTGCTGGTCGCCGTTAGCGTTCGTGTAGATGAACCGTTTGAGGTTTTTGCAACGTCCGACTTCGTCCTTCAACTCGGCGATGGCTGTTTTTCGCCAGGTGTTACCCCCATAGCCATCCGAGAGTCCAACAACCATGGGCTTGGTCCCGCACATGGACGTGATGTCGCCCTGGCGCTGAACCGATATCGAGTCTGCCGCCAGCGCTGCCGATGATGCAGTTCCTGCCAGCAAGCCTGCGGCAAGAACGTACGTGGAATATCTGAAAAGTTGCTTCATCGTCTCCTCTCCTTTTTTGAGTCAGTAATCGATTGACCAACGCGGCCTTCGATATCCATGCGACGACTATAGGAGCGCAATGACGTGCCTTCACGACTTGACGCGCCATATTGATTGGCCTATTTACGCCAGGCGCGTGCGGGATAGCTAACTCGTCAATGCAGAGGAATTCACACGGTATCCGGCGCTTTCGCCGACAGGAGTGCGTTTCAGCCGGTTCGGCCGCCGGTGCAGGACGCGCGCATTACGCGGCGCGTTTGCTGGCAAATAAGGGAATATGCTGAGATGGCGGCCACTCTCGGTGGCCGTGCAGGAAGACGACTGCGAAGCGTCTGGTCGCGCAATGCAAGCGTGGGCCGTGCGAAAGGAGCAGTTAAGCCCTTTGGGCAGGTTTCATGGAGAGGCCTGTTGGCTAGGCGGCGGGGACCGCGGGGCTGGCATTCAGTGCCGTTAACTCCCTGGTAGTCTCGAGCAAGCTCGTCGCAAGCGTACCCTTCCAAGCGACGTCGAACGTG
Source organism: Paraburkholderia sp. SECH4 (assembly GCF_030511745.1). Taxonomy (NCBI): domain Bacteria; kingdom Pseudomonadati; phylum Pseudomonadota; class Betaproteobacteria; order Burkholderiales; family Burkholderiaceae; genus Paraburkholderia; species Paraburkholderia sp. SECH4. The sequence continues at coordinate 19,612 of NZ_JALOCP010000003.1, read as the reverse complement.
CCTCCCACACCAAACAGGGTGAGCACCAGAACGATGTCACCACCACTGTCGAAAACCGGAGCGCTGATGCTATTGATGCCAGGAATCGGCAACCCTTCACCGCGTGCGAGGCCGCGCTTGCGGATATCCGCGAGAATCGCTTCGAACTGCTCTCCCGACAGACGTGAACCCTCCGACGTTTGTAGGCCAATATCGGCTTTTATGAGGTCCTGAAGATTGGCCGTTTGTTTATACGCAGCGAATACGCGGCCAGTTGTCGAATGCACTAGCGACATCACCGTGCCGACGTGCACACCCGCGTGTAACGATGCAGAAGGTTCGATGCTCTGAAGCACGGTCGGTCCGCGGTCACCCCACGCGGCTAACAGCACGCTTTGTCCCACGCGTGTCGCAAGGTCGAGTGCAGGCTGCATGGCGTTGCGGACTGCTGGCACCATTCGGAGCGCGTGCAACCCGAGTCGCAATGATAGTGGCCCCGGTTCCAGGCGCGATGTCACCGGGTCACGTTTGACGAGGCCTGTGCGCAGCAGGCTAACCATATAGGTGAAAGCCTGATTCGTTGGGATGCCGCTGAGAGCACCTAGCTCCGCGAGCGTCAGCGGCTCGCCAGCGCTGGCCAGATACTCAAGGAAGCGGCCGCCGACCTCCATACTCTGGATGCCCCGCTGCTCCTTGCGGGCATTCGATGGTTGTTCTTCTGGGCGCTGTTTTTTTGCCGGCTGCTTCGTTACCATGCAATCCTCTGCCGTACAATTGTGTTGTGATTATATAATTTTACCGGCTTCTGTATTCTCGTCACCGGTAAGTTATTTTCCAAGTTTTTTCAATCCGGACAGGCGCATGGATACCGAAAGCACCGAAAAATCCCAGCGGGGAATCCAGTCCGTTGAAGTAGGAAGCGAGATACTGCTTGCGCTCACCTACTCCGATTCTCCCATGGTACTCAAGGAAATTGCGGGGGTCACCGGAATGCCTCCCGCCAAACTCTTTCCGTACCTCGTAAGCCTTATCAAGCTCCAGCTGGTACAGCGTGTTGAGCCATCAGGAGGCTACGCACCTGGCCCTCTTGCGTTGCGCCTGGGTCTGTATGGCCTGCAGAGGCTTAACCCTCTGCGAGAGGCAGAGGCGGATGTGCTCGCACTGGCATCGAAGACGGGTCAGAGCGTGTTTGTGACGACCTGGGGACCGAACGGGCCGGTCGTCGTGCGCCAGGAGGACCCCTCTTACCCTCTCCATCTGACCTTGCGCGTCGGAACAATCATGTCGTTGGTAAACACGGCGACGGGAAGGCTCTTCGGCGCCTACATGCCCGAATCGCTTGTACGCAAAGCATTGGACGATGAAGGTATCCGGTTGAGCGGTGCAACCGACCTGAAGGCGCAAGACAAGCAACGTCTTTTCAAGGAATACGAGCAGATTCGCGAGGACGGAATGACCCGGACCACAGGGCACCCTCTGCCTGGCGTCAATGCAATCGCGGCGCCTGTTTTCATGTTCAACGGCACGATTGCGCTGTCAATCACGCTCGTTGGCCCTGCCGGCACTTTCGATACACGGTGGGATGGCGAGCTCGCGCTGACCCTGCGCAAGACTGCCGCCGACCTGTCGTATCGGCTGGGCTATTCTACGCAGCAGAGCAGCGAGATTTGACCTCAAGGATGGTAGGCGAGGCTACCGACCGGCGTTGAGCCGAAGGACGAACCGGCTCCTGTACTCGATTCCGCGATTGAGGAGCCGGCAATAAATCCGAACGTCAGCGCCGGTCCGAGCGTGATGCCGGCTCCCGGATAGTTTCCGCCCATGATGCTGCATGCGTCGTTGCCAACCGCGAAAAGCCCCGGGATAGGCGCAGATTTTTCGTCCAGCACACGGCAACTCGCGTCGGCCTTCAGGCCAGCGAAAGTGCCAATGTCGCCAATTCGCAGCTTGAGCGCGTAGAACGGGCCGCGTTCAATCGGCGCAACGCACGGATTCGGGCCGTGGAGAGCGTCGCCTTGGTATCGATTGTATGCCTGGCTGCCTTTGCCGAATTCGGGGTCGCGACCGAGCTTCGCTTCCTCGTTGAACGCCGCCACAGTCTTCCGCAATCCGTCTACGCTCACACCGATAAGTCGGGCCAACTCCTCGACGGTCTTCCCCCGGGTAAGGTAGCCGATTCGCAGATACCGACCGATGGGCATTGGAAACGGTGCTGCACTTCCCAAGCCATAAGTACGCAGTGTTTTGTGGTCGCAAATCAGGTGCGCCGAGATTTCCTCGCCTCGCTTTGTTGCGGCGACAAGTGCCTGCACGAAGTCATGGTATGAATTGCCTTCGTTGGTGAACCGTCGTCCGTCTTTCAGTACGGCAATTACGCCGGGCTTCGCCCGGTCGATGAAATGAGGCATGATGCCCGTCGTGCCGTCCTTTCGCTTAAGGGTCGATACCGGTACCCAGGCGGCCGCATTCGGCAACGTCTTGGCAACCTGAGCGCCGACGGTTTCAGCCATACGCAAGCCATCCCCCGTATTGCCCGTCGGCGACGGAGAGAAATGCTCCATGCCCGTCGGAGCATGCGGGAACAGTTGCTTGCGCCGTTCGATGTCATAAGGGAATCCGCCGCTTGCCAGTACCACCGCGCAACTAGCTGTAACACGGACAGCCTTACCCTCGCGCATGAGCGTCGCACCGGACACTCGGCCATTCTCGAACGTCAGCGAAGTTGCCTTCGTATTCAGCCACAGCGGCACATTGAGGTCGAAAAGCGACTTTGCCAGCCGCCCAGATAGGGCGTTGCCGTTCGTCAGCGTCATTCCGCGGCCGAACTTCATCACATCAGCGAAGTGCTTCGACAGCCGCTTGGTCACATACCACGCCGATTTCACCGATTTCGTCACTCGCATGAAGTGCACGATTTCCTTACCCGAACCAAGCATCATCCCGAAAACGGTCAGCTCAGGGAGCGCCGGTGCCAAATCGCCAATGTGCTTCCCGAGTTCACGTCCGTCAAAGGGTCTGGTTACCATCGAACGCCCACCTTGCCTGCCCCCTGGAGCCTCTGCGTGATAGTCGGGGAAAACTAGGGGCATGTCGAACCGCACTGCCGTCTTCGTCGTGAAGAAATCCACTGCTTCCGGGCCGTACTTGATGAAGGCGTCTACTCGGTCCGGGTCGAAGCTATCCCCTGCCTCATGCGCAAGATACGTGCGTGCCGCGTCCTCTGGCTCATAAATACCCTGCACCTTCGCCAACGAGGTGTTCGGAATCCACAGCCAGCCACCGGAGCGCGCCGTCGACCCTCCGAACTTTGGCTCCTTCTCAATAACGAGCACCTTCAGACCTTTTGACGCGGCCGTAATCGCTGTCGACATGCCAGACGCGCCTGAGCCGATGACCAGGACGTCACATTGATATTCACTCTCGTGCGGCATTGCTTTCTCCGGTGATGGTTCGTCCAGGGACGCACCACAAAATGATTGGCGGAGCCCAAACGTCTCCTTAAGCGAATGGTACGTTGAAATTTGCCCCTCGCAATTACAATTGCATAAGTACAATCCCGTAGAACCAAGCAGACGGCAGCTCCGTTTAAGTCAGATGTTTTCGGGTTCCGTTCGTGGGATGAGGGAAATTATCTATATGCCACTATATTCGTTTATGTATAATTTCAAGCATCCGACCACACATGTGGCCTTCCTATCGGCGGGCGACCGCTCAGTCCGACTTTCGAACTACCAATAGAGGTTTTCGCCATGACGTCACAGAAGAAGTTCGCTTCCCACGCGGATACTGAAGAGAAAAAGGTCACGTTTGAACAGCTTTCCGAGCACGCCTACGCCTACACCGCGGAGGGTGACCCCAATACCGGCATCATCATCGGCGATGACGCGGTGCTGGTCGCGGACACTCAGGCAACGCCGGTCATGGCTCAGGACGTCATTCGCCGTATCCGCGAGGTGACGGACAAACCCATCAAATACGTGCTCCTCACCCACTACCATGCTGTTCGCGTGCTCGGCGCGTCGGCATACAACCCGCAACAAATCATCGCGAGTCAGGACACCTACGACCTCATCGTCGAACGTGGTGAGCAGGACATGAAGAGCGAGATTGAACGCTTCCCGCGACTGTTCAATGCTGTTGAGTCAGTACCGGGACTGACATGGCCAACTTTGACTTTCAAGAAGGAAATGACGCTGTGGCTCGGCAAGCTCGAAGTGAAAATCCTTCAGCTTGGTCGCGGACATACGAAGGGCGACACCGTCGTGTGGTTGCCCCAGGAAAAGGTCCTTTTGTCGGGCGACCTCGTCGAGTACGGCGCTACGCCGTACGCCGGTGACGCCTACTTCCAGGACTGGCCTGCTACGCTCGACGCCATTGCCGCGCTGAAACCCGAGAAGCTGGTTCCCGGCCGCGGTGCCGCGCTGAAAACGCCCCAGGAAGTCGCTGAAGGTCTGGCTGGGACACGCGCATTTGTCAGCGAGCTCTACAACAAGGTCAAATCCGGCTCGAGCGAAGGGAAGGACCTGAACGCCATCTACAAAGAAACGTACGCAGCGTTGAAGCCGAAGTTCGGCGACTGGGTCATCTTCGACCATTGCATGCCGTTTGATGTGACACGGGCCTACGACGAATCCACGCAGTACCCGGACCCGCGCATCTGGACTGCACAGCGCGACAAGGAAATGTGGGAAACGCTCGAAGGCTGACCTGCATACGGCGGACCGCGGGTGTTTGACACGACGCCAGGGTCTCCGCCTTCAAGATGGCTTACCCCCGGAGGCTCAACGTGCAACACCCGACTCTCGAAACGAAAGAAAATCGCGAGGCCGTGCGCGCAGCCTCGCTTCAGAATTCCAATCTCAAACGTGCCTCGTCGGCAACGGCGGCATTTTCGGCGCACCCTGCCGGATATCAGTCCGGCTTCGGCAGCGAGTTTGCGACCGAAGCGCTTCCTGGCGCACTGCCGGTGGGCCGGAATTCACCACAGCGAGTCGCGTACGGCCTTTATGCGGAACAGTTTTCCGGAACGGCGTTCACTGCGCCTCGCTCGCATAACCGTCGCTCGTGGCTTTACCGGATACGTCCTGCGGCTGTCCACGAGCAATTCACGCCGTTAGGCAACGACAAGCTTGTCAGCGACTTCTCCAAGGTGCCGCCGACGCCGCCAAATCAGCTCCGTTGGGACCCGTTACCGCTTCCCCAAGAGCCCACCGACTTCGTCGATGGTCTGGTAACGATGGCCGGTAACGGCTCGGCTGAGTCGATGACCGGTTGTGCCATCCACATGTACGCAGCGAACCGGTCAATGCAAGACCGTTTCTTCTACAGTGCTGATGGGGAGTTGCTGATTGTTCCGCAACTTGGAGCACTGAGCATTGCAACCGAACTCGGCCTCATTGAAGTCGGACCGCAAGAAATCGCCGTCATTCCACGCGGCACACGCTTTCGCGTCGAACTGCTCGACGGGGATGCACGAGGCTATATTTGCGAGAACTTTGGCGCCCTTCTCCAGTTGCCAGACCTCGGTCCCATTGGCTCCAACGGGCTTGCCAATCCGCGCGATTTCCTGACCCCGCAGGCCGCCTACGAAGTGCTCGAAGGCAATTTCGAACTGGTCGCGAAGCTGAACGGTCAACTTTGGCGCGCCAACATCGACCACTCGCCGCTCGACGTCGTCGCGTGGCACGGGAACTACGCGCCATATAAGTATGACCTGCGCCGATTCAACACGATTGGCTCAATCAGCTTCGACCATCCAGACCCGTCAATTTTTCTGGTCCTCCAATCACTCAGCGACACACCAGGTGTCGACACCATCGACTTTGTCATTTTCCCCCCGCGCTGGCTCGCCGCCGAGGACACCTTCCGACCGCCCTGGTTCCATCGCAACGTTGCCAGCGAGTTCATGGGTCTCATCCATGGAGAATATGACGCGAAGGCGGAAGGCTTTCTCCCAGGCGGCGGCAGCCTGCATAACTGCATGTCGGGCCACGGCCCTGACGCCGGCACATTCGACAAGGCGTCTTCGTCTGACACCACGAAGCCGGCCAAGGTCGACTCCACCATGGCCTTTATGTTCGAGACGCGCACGCTCATCAAGCCGACGCAGTTCGCACTGGAAACCTCGCAACTGCAGGTGAACTACTTCGAGTGCTGGCAGGGGCTCAAGAACAACTTCAATCCGGAAGTGAAATGATGACTGCGACGACAGACGAAGCATTGGCGCTATCGCGGACAACCAGTCCGAAGCTGAGAAGCTGGGTTGAATCGGCGAATATGGGCAACGCCGACTTCCCCATCCAGAACCTGCCCTTTGGCGTCTTCTCGGACAACAATTCCGGCACCCCGCGTGTAGGCGTCGCAATTGGAGAGTTAATTGTCGACCTCGTTGTGCTCGAGTCGGCCGGATTGCTCTCAGTGCCGTACACGGTTACTGACGACGCGGGTCAACCAAAAAGCGTTTTCCGTCAGGGACGCCTCAACGACTTTGTGGCTTTGGGAAAAGCAGCTTGGGCCAGTGTACGGATTCAACTCTCGACGCTCCTGTCTGCAGACGGAACAACCCTTCGTGACAATGAAGCAGTCCGTGAGCGTTCGTTCGTTCGTCAATGCGACGCGGTCATGCATCTTCCATTCGAGATTCCAGGCTACACCGACTTTTATTCCTCGCGAGAACATGCGACCAATGTTGGGTGTATGTTCCGTGACCCGAAGAATGCACTGATGCCAAACTGGCTCGAGATACCCATCGGATACAACGGCCGGGCATCGTCGGTTGTTGTGAGTGGCACACCGATTCGGCGCCCCAACGGACAACGCAAAGACCCCGACTCCACGCGCCCCAGCTACGGGCCGTGTCGCAAGCTGGACATCGAACTGGAAACCGGCTTCTTCGTTGGCATCGGAAGCACAATTGGCTCACCGATTCCTGCGGCGACGGCTGACAACCACATCTTCGGCATGGTACTTCTGAACGACTGGAGTGCACGTGATATCCAGCAGTGGGAGTATCAGCCGCTCGGTCCGTTCAACTCGAAGGGCTTTGCGACCACAATTTCCCCGTGGGTTGTGACCATGGATGCGCTGGCGCCATTTCGCGTCGAGCAGCCGGCACAGATGCCAAAACCTCTCTCCTACCTGCGAGGAGCGACCAATGCGGGCATCGACCTGAATCTCGAGGTTCAGCTTAAGCCCAAGCTCGCCGTCTCGCCAACGACAATTGCGCGGACCAACTTCAAACACATGTACTGGTCGATGGCGCAACAGTTGGCGCACCACACGTCGTCCGGTTGCAACATGCGCATCGGAGACCTCTTGGGTTCAGGCACCATCAGCGGACCGAAATCAGAGTCGACTGACTACAATGTTGGGACGTTCGGTAGCCTTCTCGAGCTTACGTGGAATGGACAATCGCCCCTCAAGCTTGGCAATGGCGAAGCTCGGAGTTTCATCGAAGACGGCGACGAACTGACCTTGCTCGGATGGTGTCAAGGCGAAGGCTACCGCATCGGCTTCGGTTCATGCGTCGGCACCATATTGCCGGCCCACGCCATCGAGGCGCCGGAGAGCGATGAATGAAGCTCTACAGCTACTTCCGCGGCTCCGCGTCGTATCGGGTGCGCATTGCCCTCGCACTAAAGGGCCTGTCCTATGAATATGCGGCAGTTCACCTTCTAAGGGGAGGTGGCCAGCAACTCTCGTCAGTTTATCGTGGACTCAATCCAGACGCATTGGTTCCTACTTTGGAAGACGGACCACATGTCCTGACGCAGTCGCTGGCAATAATCGAATACATCGACGAGTTGCACCCTGAACCTCCCTTGCTGCCAAAGGCCCCAGAGGACCGTGCGTATGTTCGTTCCGTAGCGTTGCAGGTTGCGTGTGAAATTCACCCGGTCAACAACTTAAGAGTGCTGCAGTACCTGAAGAGACACTTCGACATATCAGAGGGGCAGAAGTCGCAGTGGTACCAACACTGGGTTGACGCCGGATTCAGTTCTTTGGAAGCAAGGCTATGCACTGAACGTCGCGTCGGTGATTTTGTGTTCGGAAACGCCCCAACACTCGCGGACTTGTGCCTCGTTCCGCAGGTCTGGAATGCTCAGCGATTTGCGATACCTTTGAACCGCTATCCGACTATCAACCGCCTCGCTACAAATGCGATGGCCTTGGAAGTGTTCCGGCAGGCTGAGCCGGCAGCTCAGCCCGACGCGGAGAGTTGACTTTTTTTATAGACCTCGCACGGCGCCACCTATGCGCCATTGATGGAGCCGTCGCGTCGTCGCACCGAATTTGATGCCATTGAGGCGGAGTCAATGTCACTTGAACTGCCGATGAATTTCCCTACCATATGCGGGTGAGCGAGAGGTGGACGGGAGTCGACCGGCACTCTTTCCTGCACGGCAGCGAAAAAGGGCTCCACGAAGCGTGTATTCTTACGAATGAAGCCGAAGGTTCAATCCGCAACGAACCATCCGTTCGCCGCGGATGGTTTGAACACTAACGAACAAACTGCGGTCCAGTTGCAGCACTTCCGAACAACTACATAGCGCCGGAGCCCGGCTCCATGGTGCAGTTTGGAGACAGCATGAGCGCAGGTTTTCAACATCCTTTTCCCGCGGCTATAAATAGCGTCGGACGTGGAAAAATCGTCAGTGCCCAACAGGCCGTACGGCTGATTCGCCCGGGCAACACGGTGGCAACCGGAGGCTTCGTTGGCATTGGCTTCGCGGTAAACGTCACGGTATCGACCCCGAAGAACGCGCCTCTACCGTCATGAATCTGGACCGTGGCAATCGGGTTGCCCGAGGAGGTGACGGACACCAACGTACTAACGACATTGGCGGCCGCAATCGCCTGCCCAACCAGTGCACCCGAAGCGTCATAGGCGTAGATACCGACATTGACCCCGGCGCCCTCCGAGAGGTAGGCCGACACCGATTGAACGTTGCCAGTGATGGCGGAGTTCAAGCTAAAAGTCATCAGACCAAGTGGCGAGTAGGCTATGTTCGGCGGGGTGTTGGCAGGCAAAGGGTTAGCTGCGGCAGCTAAAGCTGCGGCAGCAAAAGCGGTCGCGCCAGACACCAGCACCCCAAGATTCTCGTACTGGTTTGTAACAGCGGTTCCCGTTTGAAACTCATCGAAAGTCAGCGTGATTGTCGTGGCCAGCGCGCTCGACGCTGCACCCAGCCCCATCAAAAGTGACAGCATCCACAGTAGGGAAAAAAGAGGTCTGCGCACGGCAGTACTCCTTCGTAGAGAATGGTTTCGGCGGGGTAACAACCGGCTTCGCACGGCGTGCCGTGTCACGCGCCTCTCCGGATGGACCAAATGACACGACAACGCACAGGCATGGTGCCTCCTCGCTTCGCAAGCCGTAGAGACACGCGCATGCGCCGGAGATGGCGCGCTGGAGGGCGCTACTGACGGGGTATCGAGAGTGTGTGCTGGAAGCAAGTGTCCATAGTCGCCGCTTAGTCTTAGTTATCTACACCGCCCCGGACACCCAGCAGGCCCACGATGAAGTGAGCAGTACTTCTATTTATTTATCAATAAACGATAGGCCAGCGTTTGACGGATTTCAACCTGCTACTGAGAGAACGGTACGCTTAAGTCGGGTAATAAAAATATGGCTGAAACCCTTACGGAATCAGGACCTCGTGGCGTTCACGCGCCCCTCGTCCTAGCCATGGTGGGTCGGAGTGAGTCGTTGAGTTTCATCCGATTATTGCGGGCCCGTGCCGCATCATTTTTTGACAGCATCCCCGGGCTTTGAGCAATACATCGCCACGCGCTCGGCCCGCACCTCGCTGTTTCGGATACTTAGTTCAGGTCAGTCAGCGAAGGGTTCGCCTTGGATACGCCAGTCTCGCCGCAGAGAACGTCGACCGAACGTCTGCCTATTCGATGGGTTTATCCTGTGGCTTTCCTGACGCCGAGCTTCTTCCGAAACTCGCACAGGACACCACGCGGTCGGCGGCCGTGTGGCGGGGAAACACCTACCGAAACAGCAAGCCGCGCAACTTCAGGCAGCACAGGCGCAATAAAATGCCGGCTTGGTATGTTCGGTGGAACCAGCGATTCTCTGGTCCAACCGAACAACGGACAACTGCGCTCAGGTCGTCGACTCGGCGCCAGACTCGACAGTGGCCACCGGAGCAGTCACAGCGGCGTTCTTGCGCAGCGCTTTCTTCGCCGGTTCCTTCGCGTTCACCGCCTTCTTTGAAGCAGTTTTCTTCACCGCAACCTTCTTCGACGGTGCGGACTTTGTCGCTGCGACCTTCTTGGTCGTAGTGTTCGGTTTGCTCGCGGCACCCGCATCCGCCGCCGCGCTGGCGCCATCAATCAGAAACCGTGTCCGGTCCTTGACACCAGCCAGCCACGCCGGCGCGCGCCCGCGGCCGCGCTCCATGTCGCACCTGACTTGGGGTCAAGGTAAAGCGCCGGTTGAGCGCCCTTCGGCTGTCCTTTTCCAGCGCCCACACCGACCGTCTTCGATGCCGTCTTTTTGTCGGCAGCCTTTGCCTTGCTCACAGCACCTGCGGTCGTCGCAACAGTTGCTTCAGCGCCGCATGCAATCAGGAACTTGCTGCGGTCCTTGACGTTAGCAAGCCACGCTGGCGCGCGGCCGTGACCGGTCCATGTCGCGCCCGTTTTGGGGTACTGATACTTCGGTGCTGCTTTGGTCTTTTCGCCGATGGCGGCTTTCGTCTTGCCCGCAGCGACGCTGACCTTCAGTCCTTTCGCCGCCCGCTTTGCCGACGCCTTGGCTTCAATGTCTTCTGTCGTCAAGCCGTGTTCGAGCATCAGCTTGCGAATCTGCTCGACAACGGCGTGGACCTTCTTCGCTGCCAGAGCTTCGGCTTGCGCATGAAGCTTCTTCATCTTTGCTTCAATTTGTTCTAGTGTTGCCATATGGACTCCCCGTCCGGTTGATGAATGTCCGCACTATGCCACAGGCACCGCGGCACGCGCATAACTCCCCTGACCGAAAGCCGACTCATCTTTGCGACGACTATTCGAAGCCTCGTGCAGGGCGTCAGTTCGCGCAGTCCGAGGAACGCAAAAGTTGGTTGTTGAAAATGAAAAGGCGGAAATGTATGCGCCACCGCCAAGCGGACGGCGACCACTACTTTCGCGTATCGCACGATGCAATAACCGGTGATATCGTCAGGATTGCGCCGCAGCTACGTGGGGCCGCTGCCCACGGACAAATTAAATTATGAGAGAGACCAGTAATGTCCAAACCATCACCGAAGCATAACCACGAGGAAAGCTGCAGCCCGCCCACCAACGCGACCCTTGGTACATGCATCGCGCCGGTGAATCCCCGCCACGGGGCTTCCAAGTGCGAAACACCCGCAACACCGCAGTCTGGTTCGCCAATCGCCACAAAGCTCGTCAACAACCTCGGAATCGATGAACTCCGTATCCGATTGGCTGCGCTGGGTCCGCCAGAGAACCACATCGTGTACGCATATGTCGTTCGTACAGTCCGGCTTCGCAATGGACTATTGGAACAAACTGGGAGCGGTGGCAACTTCGATGGCGACGTCGTCACCTTGTGCACCTGCAAGCATGGTATGCGGGCCACTCTCTCGAGCGGCGAGTGGCGAAGAAAATGGATTGCCGGATTCACCAGCTACACCGCCGAGTTTGGTCATCAGCAGTATCTCAAATACCTGATGCGCGTCGGGGAAGCATATGACTCTCAATTCGACCTTGTTCAGGCACTTCGGGACAGCGAGCGAGACGCAGTCGTCGACTCAAAAGACTCACGAAAGAATCCCGTAGGCGACGTATTCTTACCGAAATCTCTACTTTCAGACGGCGACGAAAATTGGCACCCCGCTAGCTATCAGGCACCAATGGTCAAACATGCCCACCGGCACGAAAGAGACGACACGCAGTGGCACAACGATATCGAATACAGAGACAGATACGGCAGACACCCATCATTGCTCGTTGGTGACACCGCATGGACCTTTGTATGGAACGAGCGACTCGTCCGCCGTGCCCACCCAGCTCTTGTACGTGGTCATCGAAAATGGACCCTTGCAGATTTGCTGCTTGAACTCGACCCGGAGTGTCCATGAGCGTAGTGCTGCTACGGGTGGGAATCGACTCGGGCTCTGGAGGGATGCAGGGGCCTCTATTTGCCGATGGCTCCTTCGAACTGGTCCCAATCCCCGACAGTTTAGGGGTTGGCCGGCGAACATATGGGAATACTGCTGGCCGTAATGGGGTTCCGTTGGTGGAATATTTTCCACACGCACGGCGAGCGTTGCTGTCCGACCAAGCGATGCACGTTGACCCGGAATTCGAGACATTCACTTACGGCGACCCGACCCGCCCGAAGGCCGGATTGGCACGCCTAGAGCAGGGCGACATTCTTGCGTTCTATGCAGGGCTTGAGGGCTGGCTGCACGATGTCCCGGCAGGCTTATATCTAGTCGGATACTTTGTTGTTGAATGGGCGGGCTTGGCGACTTCCGCATCTCAGGGCTTCGTGAGCGAGCAGTTTGCCAAGAATTTTCACGTCATGCATGAGAAGGTCTATGTTGCACAGCGTCAACGACTGGTGCTGGTTAAAGGCTGCACGGGTAGCAGGCTACTTGAGAAAGCTCATCTCATTAGCGCGATGGCTACGAATCGCGCAGGCCAGCCATTGAAGGTTCTGTCTCCGGAAGCCCAAGCAGTTTTCGGTGACTTTGGCGGGCACATCTCGATTCAACGGAGCCCGCCACGGTGGGTAGATGAGAAGTGCGCTGACCGCGCGAAAGCGTTTCTCAATTCTCTTCTCTAGGGGGAAAGATGTCACGCTCCACTACTGCAATCAACAGTCTGCCGTTAGGCCAAGACCCGGACGAACTTCGCCCGCGAGGCCGATTCCCGACTGTATCGCTCAGTGCAGAGTACCTGGCCATGGGCTATCTTTTGCGGAGAAACGTTCTCACGTATAAGGCCCCACCATTCAACGAGGGGTACGACCTGCTCTGCAGCCATCCCGACCCACGTAAAGCGACTAGACAGCTTAGAATCCAGGTCAAAAGCCGGATGGCGACCGACTCCGACCGCGGGTTCCCCTTAAAGGCTCGCTCCATCGATGCATTCGACTTCCTTATCGTTGCATTCCTGAACGTCGGCTACTACCTACAAAAGGCGAAGAATAATGCGTCAATAGATGGTGCGCGCGACCCCGAGTTTTTTGTGCTTACCCCAGAATTCCTTCGAGAGCACCACCAAGCCGGTTCATGGGAAAAGGTGAGGCTCGGCGGTCTCGACATAGACACGTACAAAAATGAAAAAGGCTTCGAATTGATTGCACAAGCCTTAGACGTACCCTATCCGTCGAAGACGTAACATGGGCAGCCGGCGCCGAGTGTTGAGCACCGTACTTGCTGCGAATCAGCGACAATAGGCCGGGTTGGCCATTGAACAGCACACGCGGTGCTGTCAAATTGGATGCTACCGAACCCAACCACGCGCCAATGCCATCGGTTTGGCAAGGACAATACAGAGGTCGGTCAACCAGGCCAACCACCTCATCAAATGGGCGTGCCTCGGTAGCAAGAAGCCTTATCGCCCCGGGGTAAGACGTTCAATGCTACGGGCGTGCGGCTGTATCGAAAAACTCCAGCCATCGGGTTACCAGACCGTTTTTGACGGTGAAGATGTGCACCCATTCTGATTCGAACGATTTGCCTGTCGCCTTGATGGTCGCAGCGACAAAGCCGATTACGACAATGTGCTCGCCCGCGTCAATGAATTCACGAGGCTCGAATTTGGTGATTTTTTCAGCTGAAAAGAGGTCATCAAAATATCGCTGCACCTCGGTTCGCGTGCGACATATGGTGGCATACGGGAGGCTGGCGGGCCCCACCACTCGCCAGTCGATATTATCTGGAATGAGTGCCAGCAGCGCGTGAACGTCGCCCTGTCCAAAGGCAGCGTATGCGTCTTTGACGACCTTCATCGCATTGCTCATGTCAATCTCCCGGGCGCCAACCACGAGGAAATAGCGGAGTACGCAGACGTGGACGGGCAAGTTGCTCCGCTATTGATAGTTACTGCGTCCTATCATAGAACCCGTCCAGTAAAAACTCACGCTGCAGCGCGGATGCCTTCGCGCAAACCGCTGCCGTCAAACTTGCCGCTCGGTTGGTACCGATGCACAGGCCATGACCGACAACGTGGGCCGGCACCAGAAAGTCGCTGAAAACGTCATCGAGGTGGCGCTCGATTATCTCGCGGTCGGCATCGACCCGACGAAGTCGACCATCTTTATCCAGTCTCAGGTGCCGGAGCTGGCAGAACTGTCTCAGTGGCAGCTTAATCTCGTGACGGTCGCTGTCGGCGGGTCGGCATTCATCTTCGCGCGCTCTCCGGACGGACAATCAGGAACTCCTTCGAGTTCTTGCCGTCCAGCCACTGAGGGCGTGGCCCTCGACCGGTCCATGTCTGACCCGTTTCAGGATTTAAGTATCTGGGTGGCGCCGGCGACCTGCCACGTTTTCGTCCGACGAGCTCGCTTGGCTTGATGCCGTACTCTCGCATCTGCGCGCGAATCTCCGCTATCACTCCACGTCGTTCGACACGCAAGACACGCTCTATTTCCTTATCGAGTTCGGCCAGTTGGTTTACGAGTTTTGGGTAGGTGTTCTTTTCCATCGATTACTGGATGCAGGGGCAGCTCAGTTTTGCATCGTCCGGGATGCTTCTTCGAAAGCGCCGGCCGCGGCCGCATGAAGTCGCTGCAATGCGTCGCGCACCGCGTGAAGCTCGTCTCTGACGCCAATAGCACCGGCAGCGTCAACCATGTCGACACACGCGGACATAGCCCGCGAACAACCTTCATCAATTGCCCGGCATGCTTCATAAGGTTCAGCGGCCGACCGACCATCGCCTTTTTCCATTGGCTAGCTCGGATTGTTGAGTAACGTTGGCTCTCCGGCATCCGCAGCAAAGACCTTTGCTTTACCGTAAGACTGGTCAATCGCCCCTGAAGACGAGAGCCTCCGTGAGAGACAACGCGGCCCAACCGACATTACATTCGATAGCTTAAGAAATTCTTATGCAGAGGCGACCGTAGGCGGCGGATGGCTCCCGAGTGAATTGGACCAACACAATTACTCACTGCTATGCCTAAACCGGCGGGAATGGGAAATGAAGATACTTCTGCGTCGCCGAACGAGATGGGCCTGCTGCTGCGAGGCCGTTGGTCAGTGACAACGAGTCACGTCCGAACAGCGAACGAATCGGTTGCGCTTATTTTGTGCATGACGCGGTTATGGCCAGCGCCCTTGGCATCATAGAGCTGCTCGTCCGCAGCAAGAAGCAGCTCGCGGGGGCCGCCGCCTACAGCGGGCAGTCGCGTCGCGCAGCTGACACTGACCGTGACAACTGGCTGACCTTTCGTCAGTGCGAAATGGGTCATGCCTTCGACGCTTTTGCGCATCCGCTCGCCCGCGGCGATAGCGCCTGCTTCGTCAGTGTCAGGAAGCAGCACGGCAAACTCCTCGCCGCCATATCAAACGACAACGTCCGATGCGCGAGCTGCCTCGGTCAGGCAGTCGGCGACAGCCGAAAGCACTTCGCCGCCCATCGCATGTCCATAAAGGTCGTTGAATCGCTTTAAGTGGTCAATGTCGTTGACGTCCTCCTCGCCCTGAAGGACGGGGATTCCTGCGCTTCACAAGTCAGGTTCCTGTTTCGACGCGGACCGCCCGCTGGAGGTGTCTCCTGCAGGACTTCCGTCCGCTCCACAGGCTTAAGTTCCCGCGCGTCCCGCGGTACGTGTGGCTAGTAGTCCGGCTGCAAGGAGATTCCGCGCAGCGTTTTTATCGCGGTCGTGGACTTCGCCGCACTCAGGACAGGTCCATTCGCGAGTGCGCAGCGCCAGGCTCGCGAGCTTGAATCCGCAGGCGTGGCACGTCTTGCTTGATGCGAAAAACCGGTCGGCCTGCCAGTAGGTGCGACCGTACCAGGCTGCCTTGTACGCGAGTTGCCTGAGCAGTTCGCCCCAGGCCGCATCACCGATGCTTCTAGCGAGGTTGCTTCGCATCATCCCTTTGATGCACAGGTCCTCCATAAACACCGCTTGGTTTTCGCGGATGAGTCGGGTGGACAGTTTGTGCAGGAAGTCTTTACGGGCATCGGCGATGCGCGCGTGCAGACGGGCGAGGCGTCGGCGAGCCTTGTCACGGTTCTTCGAACCTTTCTGCTTGCGCGAGAGCTCCCGGCTGAGCCGCCGCACCCGATGCAGTAGTTCGGCGAGGAGCTTTGGCGACCGAACTGCCGCACGGTCATCGGAGAAGGTCAGGAAGGTCGTCAACCCGAGGTCGGCGGCGACGACTTTGTCACTCGCAGCATGCACAGCGACATCATCGTCGCAGAGCAGGCTCACGAAGTACCGGCCGGCGGCGTCGCACGACACCGTCAGGCTCGACGGTACGCCCGGCAACGCACGACTCCAGCGCACATCGAGCGGCTGGTTCATCTTGGCGAGCGTCAGCTTGCCATCGCGCAGTGTGAAGCCGTTACGCATCAGCGAGTAGCTCTGCGCGGCCTGTTTGCGCTTGAAGCGCGGGAATTTCGCGCGGCGAGCGAAAAAGTTCTGGTACGCGGTGTCGAGGTGACGGAGCGATGCCTGCAGGGCGACAATGGAAACGTCACGAAGCCAGACGCACCCCGGCGTCTGCTTGAGCGCAGTCAGCGCGGCGGCGTCATCAGCGTAGCTCGACTTCAGGCCATCCTTGTGGCGCTGCTGGCGACGCGCGAGCATATGGTTATAGACGAATCGCACGCAGCCGAAGTGCTGTGCCAACTGCTGCTCCTGAGCAACAGTTGGATAGAAGCGGAAACGGAAGGCGCGTTTGACGGGCATGACCCGTCTAGTGCAGAACCTTTATACGCTGCAGTCTCGGGCGAGAGCGGACATCGCGCCTTTCCTTCCGCCCTAAAGGATGGTGTCTCTCGGCGCTATGGGATGAAGATATCTCTGCGTTGCCGAACAGGGCGGGCTTGCTGTTGCGAGGCCGGTGTTCGAGGGCAACGAGTCACGTACGAACAGCGAACGAATCGGTTGCGCTTATTTCGTGCATGACGCGGTTACGGCCGGCGCCCTTGGCAGAATAGAGCTGCTCGTCCGCAGCAAGCAGCAGCTCGCGGGGGGCGCCGCCCAGAGCCGGCAGTCGTGTCGCGCAGCCGACACTGACCGTGACAACTGGCTGACCTTTCGTCAGTGCGAAATGGGTCATGCCTTCGACGTTCTTGCGCATCCGTTCGGCCGCAGCGATAGCGCCTGCTGCGTCAGTGTCAGGAAGCAGCACGGCAAACTCCTCGCCGCCGTATCGCACAACAACGTCCGATGCGCGAGCTGCCTCAGTCAGGCAGTCCGCGACAGCCGAAAGCACATCGTCGCCCATCGCATGCCCATAAAGGTCGTTGAATCGCTTGAAGTGGTCAATGTCGACGAACGCCACAGAAATGGCGCTTCCCTGCCGCGCAGCCCGCGTCCATTCTGCGTCGAGGCGTGCGTCCAGAGCGCGACGATTACTGAGACCGGTCAGAGCGTCGGTCGCCGCCCAACGCATGAGTTGCTCCTGTACCCTGATTTTATCCCTTAGGGCGAAGGCAAGCATCCAGGAAACGGCGACAAAAACCCCGCCGAACGCTAGCGTGAGCGTTCCAACCAGAAGGGACCGCTCCCGCCATGGCGACAGAATGTCATCAACCGCCGGCGCAACCACCGCAATAAGAGGGGTACCCGGCACGCGGGAAAACGAATACATCCTTTCAACACCATCGACTGTAGCTTTGGCGACGAAGGAACCTGAAGGATGAGTCTGCATGTAGGCGAAGCTTGCAGAGCGCACACGTATCCCTATGACCTTTTCAACGTAAGGCTTTCGTGCCAATAGCGTTCCGTCATCTAGCGCAATGAAAACTGAGCCCGCGCTACCCGTGCTTATCCTGGAGAGAAGCGACTGGAAATATTCCAGTCGGATGGCCAGAACCGCGATGCCATTGAAAGAGCCGTCGGGATTGTTTATGCGTCGGGTAAGCGAAACCGACCATTTGCCATCGCGCAAACGCGACCTGTATGGATGCGAAAAATACAGCCCGACGTTCGGGCTGTCCTGCTGGGCAACAAAGTAGTCGCGGTCATTCAGTGCAACAGGCGGATAAGCAACCTTGTTTTGGGCCACTGCTACTCGTCCGGCAGCGTCGAGTATGAAGGCTCCTCCGAGATAAACGGCGGTCGAGGCACGGTCGAACAGGACGGCGTCCCGAATGTTCGGCGGCAGCTTCCACGTTATTGGCTGTTGCGCGCCATCAACAATTGCCTGGAGCGACAGGTCGTCAATCTCTACGTTCCTCGAGATGATGATCATGTAGCCGGCCTCCTCGCCGCAGTTATGCGACGAGGGTTAAAGTCAGTTTGCGAGACGCACTTTGACCCTGCGGAGACCGACATGAACTATTGTGGCATAGACCTGCATTCGAACAACTGCGTCGTGATCGTCAGCGACGATAGCGACCGCATCGTGTACCAGAAACGCCTGCCAAACGAGCTTGCGCAGCTTGCGGCGGCGCTTGAGCCGTACCGGCACGAACTGACGGGTGTGGTCGTAGAGAGCACGTACAACTGGTACTGGCTCGTGGATGGACTGATGGATTCAGGTTACCGGGTACACCTGGCCCACCCCGCTGCCATCAGGAAATACGACGGACTCAAGCACAGCGGAGATTTCGCCGATGCGGCGTATCTGGCGAAGCTGCTGAGGCTCGGGTTGCTGCCCGAGGGCTATGTCTATCCGCGCGAGAACCGTGGCGCACGCGACCTGGCGCGCAAGCGCATGCAACTGGTGCGCTATCGCACTGCACAGATCCTTTCAATCGAGGGCATCGTGATGCGACAGACGGGCAGCCGAATAAGTGGCGAGACCGTCAAACGGCTGACGGCGGACCAGGTCGATGACTTTGCATTTACGCCCGATGTCGCGCTGGCCGTGGAGGCCAACCGCGCGGTCAGTCAGGCGCTGGGACAGCAGATTGAGGCGCTCGAGAAGCGACTGAGGGAACGCGTGAGTCTGCGTGCCGAGTACCGCCTGCTCAAGACAGTGCCGGGCATCGGCGACACGCTCGCGACCACGATCATGCTTGAGACCGGATCGATCAGTCGCTTTGCCCAGGTCGGCAATTTCAGTTCTTACTGTCGCTGTGTTGACAGTCTGAGGGAGAGTAACGGCAGGAAGAAGGGGGAAGGCAATACCAGGAACGGTAACAAATATCTCGCGTGGGCGTTTGTCGAGGCAGCGAACTTCGCGATGCGTTACTGCCCGCAGGCCAGAAGCTTTTACGATCGCAAGAAGAGCAGGACGAACCGCGTCCTGGCGATCAAGGCTCTGGCACACAAGCTCGCACGGGCGTGCTACTACATGCTACGAGACCAGAAGCCCTTTGATGTGCATCTTTGTTTCGGGTAACGGTTTGGCCAGGAGCGGTGAACCACGGCAAGCGACTGGCGTAAAGCCACCGCAAATGATTTGGACGCCGCTCCTGCGCCATCTGAACGTAAGCGCGCGATTTCGCACACCTAGCTTCCGTTGTTGATACGGCTCACGATTGC